>NZ_BOPD01000017.1:0-155354 GCF_016863575.1 Micromonospora sediminimaris | reverse complement strand
CTAGACTACTGCCGCACCGCCCACCAGGGCTGGTGAATCAGGAAAGTCCCTGGCCCCGTCGTCTAGCGGCCCAGGACGCCGCCCTCTCAAGGCGGTAGCGCCGGTTCGAATCCGGTCGGGGCTACCACCCACCCACCCACCCGCCTTGCGGAGTTGACCAAGAAGTTTGCGCCCTGGACTCCGCGTGGCGGCGACCAAAACTTCTTGATCAACGGGATCGACAGGGTCAACGGGGTCGACGGGGTCGACGGGGTCAGAGGCCGGAGAGGCGTTGGCCGGCTCGGACGACGGCCATCGCGTGGCGTTCGCCGGGGCGGCGGCCTAGGCGCTCGATGGGGCCGGAGATGGAGATGGCGGCGATCACCCGGCCGGTGCGGTCGCGGATCGGGGCCGAGACGCTCGCCACACCTGCCTCGCGTTCGGCGACGCTCTGCGCCCAGCCTCGGCGGCGTACCTCGGCGAGGGTACGGCCGGTGAACTTCGACCGGGGCAGCAGCGGCATCACCGCCTCGGGCGGCTCCCAGGCGAGCAGGATCTGCGCCGCCGATCCGGCGGTCATCGGCAGCACCGAGCCGACCGGCACCGTGTCGCGCAGCCCACTGGCCCGCTCAGCTGCGGCCACGCAGATCCGCTCGTCCGCCCGGCGCAGGTAGAGCTGGGCGCTCTCGCCGGTGGCGTCCCGCAGCGCGGCCAGCAACGGCTCGGCCGCGGTCAGCAGCACATCCGGCGCCGCGTTGGCCAGCTCTCCCAGGCGTGGACCGGGACGCCAGCGACCCTGTGTGTCCCGGACCAGCATCCGGTGGATCTCCAGCGCCTGGGCCAGCCGGTGCGCGGTGGCTCGGGGCAGCTTGGTGCGTTCAACGAGTTCGGCCAGGCTGGCGCCGTCGACACAGGCGGCCAGGATGACCACCGCCTTGTCGAGAACGCCGACACCGCTCATACTGTGTCCCACAAGCCGAAACTTACCTCCCAGAATTTAGGATGTCCAGATGGTGGGAGTCACTCCTGAGCCGAGGACCCTGGCCGAGAAGGTCTGGGACGCACACGTCGTCCGGTCCGCCGATGGTGAGCCCGATCTGCTCTTCATCGACCTGCACCTGCTGCACGAGGTGACCAGCCCGCAGGCGTTCGACGGCCTGCGCATGGCCGGCCGCCGGGTGCGGCGTACCGACCTCACGCTGGCCACCGAGGATCACAACACCCCGACCGGGTACGCCGATCCCTCATTCCAGCAGCGCCGTGGCGACCTGCTCACCATCGCCGACCCCACCTCCCGCACCCAGATCGAGACGCTGCGGCGCAACTGCGCCGAGTTCGGCGTACGGCTGCACCCGCTCGGCGACGCCAACCAGGGCATCGTGCACGTCATCGGTCCGCAGCTCGGCCTCACCCAGCCCGGCATGACAATCGTCTGCGGTGACTCGCACACTGCCACGCACGGCGCGTTCGGTGCCCTGGCGTTCGGCATCGGCACCAGCGAGGTCGAGCACGTGCTGGCCACCCAGACGCTGCCGCAGGCCCGACCGAAGACGATGGCGGTCACCGTCGACGGTCAGCTCGGCCCCGGGGTCACCGCCAAGGACCTGGTGCTCGCCCTGATCGCCAAGGTCGGCACCGGCGGCGGGCGCGGGCACATCGTGGAGTACCGGGGCGAGGCGATCCGGGCCCTGTCCATGGAAGGGCGGATGACGATCGCCAACATGTCCATCGAGTGGGGCGCCAAGGCCGGCATGATCGCGCCGGACGAGACCACCTTCGCGTACCTGAAGGGGCGCCCCAACGCACCCAGCGGCGCAGACTGGGACGCGGCGCTGGAGTACTGGCGGACGCTGCCCACCGACGAGGGCGCGACCTTCGACTCGGAGGTGACGCTGGACGCCGCCGAGATCACGCCGTTCGTCACCTGGGGCACCAACCCCGGGCAGGGCGCACCGCTGGGCGCGGTCGTACCGGATCCGGAGGAGTTCGTCACCGAGCCGGAGCGGGCCGCCGCCCGTCGCGCCCTGGCGTACATGGACCTGCGCCCCGGCACCGCGCTGCGGGACCTCCCCGTCGACGTGGTCTTCGTCGGTTCGTGCACCAACGGGCGCCTGGAGGATCTCCGCGCCGCCGCCGACGTGCTGCGCGGCCACCGGGTGGCTGACGGGGTACGCATGCTCGTGGTACCCGGCTCGGCCGCGGTGCGGGAGGCCGCCGAGGCGGAGGGGCTGGACAAGGTCTTCACCGACGCCGGTGCCGAATGGCGCTTCGCCGGCTGCTCCATGTGTCTGGGCATGAACCCGGACACGCTCTCGCCGGGGCAGCGCGCCGCCTCGACCTCCAACCGGAACTTCGAGGGCCGCCAGGGCCGGGGTGGGCGTACCCACCTGGTCAGCCCGCCGGTGGCCGCCGCCACCGCCGTCGTCGGCCGGCTGGCCGCTCCCGCCGACCTGTAGAAGGGCTGCGACATGGACAAGTTCACCGTGCACACCGGCACCGCCCTGCCGCTGCGGCGGTCCGACGTGGACACTGACCAGATCATCCCCGCCGTGTACCTCAAGCGGGTGACCCGGACCGGATTCGCCGACGGGCTGTTCAGCGCGTGGCGCGAGGATCCGGCATTCGTGCTCAACGATCAAGCTTATTCGGGAGCGTCGATTCTGGTGGCCGGTCCCGAGTTCGGCACCGGGTCATCGCGGGAGCACGCCGTGTGGGCGTTGCGTGACTACGGCTTCCGAGTGGTGATCTCGCCGCGCTTCGGTGACATCTTCCGCGGCAACGCCCTGAAGGAAGGGCTGCTTCCGGTAGAGCTGGAATTGAAAGCCGTCGAAGAAATCTGGAGCCTGGTCGAGGAGAATCCCACCACCCCGGTGGTCGTCGACCTGACCGCTCGCGAGGTGCGGGTCGACACCGCTACCTGGTCGTTCCCGCTCGACGACTTCAGCCGGTGGCGGCTGATGGAGGGCTTGGACGACATTGGACTCACCCTCCGCCACGAGGACCGGATCAGCGCCTTCGAGGCCGACCGACCGGCCTTCCTGCCCCGGGTCGCGTAGCCCGAACGCCCCGATCCGTAGCCGATTTCGCCCCCACCGGTGCCACCGGTGGGGGCGAATCCGTTACGACACAAGGGCTTTTTTCCGCCGAATGTTTGTGTCCCGCCAGCACAGGGCATACCGTGCGCGCAGAATGGCTCGCGTCGAGTCAGTTGCACAATCAGGAGGAAGTCGTGAACAAGGCCGAGCTCATCGAGGCGCTCGCCGTTCGCCTGGGGGACCGGAAAACGGCGACGGCCGCGCTCGACGCGGTCCTCGCTGAGGTCCAGGCGGCGGTCACCAAGGGCGAGAAGGTGGCGATCACCGGTTTCGGAGCGTTCGAGAAGCGTGTACGGGGCGCGCGAACAGCCCGCAACCCGCGTACGGGGGAGGCAGTGAAGGTCAAGAAGACCTCGGTGCCGACGTTCCGCCCCGGCGCCGGGTTCAAGGAGATGGTGGCCAGCGGCAAGGTGCCGAAGGCCACGGCTGCGGCGAAGAAGACCGCCGGAGCCACCGCCAAGGCCACCGGTGCCAAGGCGACCGCGGCGAAGAAGACGACCGCGGCGAAGAGCACCGCCGCCAAGAAGACCACGGCGAGCAAGACCGCGGCGGCCAAGAAGACCACCGCGACCAAGACGACCGCGAAGGCCGCTCCGGCGAAGAAGGCTGCCACCAAGAAGGCCGCCCCGGCGAAGAAGACCGCCGCGGCGACCAAGGCGACGGCGGCCCGCAAGACCGCGGCGGCCAAGAAGGCACCGGCGAAGAAGGCGCCGGCCAGGAAGGCTGCGACCCGGCGCTGAGCCGGTCGTACGACGAGGGCGCCCGCCGACACGGTGGGCGCCCTCGCCATGTCCACCCCGACCGTCCACCGCCACGGTGGGGAACCGTTGACCGGCCCGGGACCCGGCCAGCAGAATCGCCGCACCACCCCTCGCCGGAAAGAGAACCGCGTTGAGTCAGCGTCGTCTCGGCACCGCCGCCCTGGCCCTGGGAATCGTCGTCCTGACCGACGTGCTGCGGGTCTTCCTGCCCTCGGTCATCACCATCTTCGGTCAGGCCGCCTCGACCCCGGCCGAGCTGCTCGGGGCGTTCGCCGTCGGCTGGTTCGTGCTGGCGCTCGCCGCGCCGGCCCTCGTCGCGCGGGTCGGCCCGGCCACCGTCGGTGTGACTGCGGCGCTGGTGCTCGGTGCCGCCCGGCTCGCCCTCACCGCCGCGCCGGGTGGCCGGGCCCAACTGTGGCTGGCCAGCGCCGGTCTGTTCGCCGGTCTGGTCTGGCTGGCCGCCACCGCCGCCCGGGTCGCGCACCCGCTACCCGGGCTGGTGCTGGGGCTGACCGCGAGCGCGCTGGGCCACGCCCTGCTCGGCACGTACGACCTGGTGTGGTGGGAGCGATGGCCGGCGTGGGTGGCCAGCGTGGCGGTGGTGGCCGCGCTGCTGGCCACCGAGACGGCGCTCGGCCGCGGCCGCAGCGCCACACTGCGCGCGCTCGGCCGCAGCCGCAGTGCCACGCTGCCGGTCGACGGTGCCGGCCCGCCGGTCGACGACCATGCCCCGCCGAACCGCCGGGCCTGGCTGCTCGTCGGGCCGGCGCTGCTGCTCGGCGGCATGGTGGCGCTGTCACCCGCGGTCGCGATCAGCGCCATGTCCTACTGGTACGGCGAGGCCGGCACCGCCGCGCCGCCGCCGTTCGCGTTGGCGCCGCTGGGTGTCGCGGCACCACTGTTCCTGCTCGGTGCGCTGACTCCGGTGCGCCCACGGTGGCGGGCGGTGCCACCGGTGCTGCTGCTCGCCGGGGCTCTGCTGTTCGGCTACGGCCCGCCGACGCTGCTCACCTTCGCCATCCTGGTCAGCGCGGCGGGGCTGGGCGGCTGCCTCGGCCTGGCCGCTGGCGGACCGTCGTCGCAGCGGGCCGTCCGGACCGGCACGGGCCCGGCGTACGCGGTGGTGGGCGGGATGCTCGTCTTCGCCGTCGCCGCGCTTGTGTACTACGCCGCCTACGACCTCGGCTATCCCAACGAGTGGGTGCCGGCCGTGGTGGCCGCCCTGACCGGGGTGGTCGCGATGCGCGGCGTGACCGCGTCCGGCGGGCATCGGCCATCGCCGGTGGAACCCGCGCCAGGGCTTCCCCGGCGGCGGCTCGCGGTGCTGGCCGCCGTCGTCGCCCTCGCCGCCGCCTGGCTGCACGGGCCGTGGCTGGTGGCCAGCAACCGGGGCGGGCCGCCGGAGCGGGTGCGGCTGGTGGCGTACAACATCCGGATGGGCTTCGGCCTCGACGGCCGCCTCGACCTCACCGCCCTGGACCGGGCGGTCGGTCGCGCCGACGTGGTGGTGCTCAGCGAGGTCGACCGGGGTTGGCTGCTCAACGGTGGCCACGACACGCTGGGCCTGCTCGCCGCCCGGCTGGGGATGCCCTACGTCTTCGCGCCCGCCGCCGACCCGCTGTGGGGGGACGCGGTGCTCAGTCGTTGGCCGGTGCAACGGGCGCGTACCCGTCCGCTGCCGGCGGTGGGCGCGCCCACCGGGGCGCAGGCGCTCGGCGTCACCGTCGACCTCAGTGCCGGCGTACGCCTGGCCGTGGTGAGCACCCACCTGCAACCGCCGCCCGGTGCGGACCCGGTGGTCCAAGCCCGTGCCGTCGCGGACTTCGCCACCGGGTACGCCGACGGCGCGCCGCTGGTGGTCGCCGGTGACCTCAACACCGAGCCGGGCGATCCGGCTTTCACCGCCTTCACCAGCGCCGGCCTGGTCGACGCGCTCGCCGCCGCCCGCCCGCTGCCGACCAGCCCGGCGGACGATCCGCACGAGCAGATCGACCACGTCTTCGTCTCACCCGACCTGACCGCAGCCGACGCGGCAGCGGTGCCGGGCACCGCCAGCGACCACCTGCCGGTCGCCGTCACCCTCACCCTGCCCGACCGCTGAGAGAGGCAGCAGGTCAGAGGCGGTCGGCGCCGACGAGACGGTCACCGGTGAAGGCGAGCAGCCAACCGCCGCCCTTGCCGGTAATCCAGTCACCGCACCGTCCGGCCAAGCGCTCCAGAGCGCCCGGAATCACCTTGCCCTGACTGCATACCGCCGCCGGTTCCCCGGCGGCGGCCAGCGCCGCCAGGCGTGCGGCGGCGGCCAGCACGCACTCGTCGGGCTGCTGGCCGGCGCTCGGCTCGTCCAGGTCGCCGCAGACCTCGATCGGCAGATCCAGCAACGCGGCGGCCGGGTCGAGAGTCTGCACGCACCGGCGAGGCGACGCGGAGAGCAGCCGTGCCGGGCGGACCAGCCCGATCAGCGGTGCCAACGCCTGCGCCTCGGACCAGCCACGGGCGTCCAGCGGCCGCCCGGTGTCCGGGCCCGGCCAGGCCAGCCGCTTGCCGGCGTGGCCGTGCCGCACCAGCACCAGGGCCGCGGTGACCGGCGGCAGCGCCGCGAACGCGGCCAGCACCTCCACGTCGTGCGGATAACTCACCAGGGTCATCGCGTCGTCCACAGCCAGCCAACGGACCTCGTCGACCTCGGTGTCCGGCTGAAATCCGCCGGTGCCCACCGCCCGCATCGACCAGTAGTCGACCACCTTGAGTCGGCCTTCGCTGCGGTACCGCACCGATGGCAGCCGTAGCTGCGGCGCGGCCTGCGCGTCGGCCTCCTCGGCAACCTCCCGGGCGGCGGCGAGCAACGGATGCTCGCCCGGTTCCAGCTTGCCCTTCGGTAGCGTCCAGTCCCCGTACCGGGGCCGGTGCACCAGGCACACCTCGACGCGGTCGACCCCCGCCGGTCGCCACACCACGCCGCCGGCCGCCCGGATCACGGTCACGCCAGCCACCGGGTCCGGCGTCGCCGGCTGGCTCGCCGCCAGGCGTACGGGAAGTCGGCGCGCGCCCGCCGCACGGCCGCCCGCTCGCGTTCCAACAGCCGGCCCGCGGCCACCGCCAACTGATGGTCGGCGGGCCGAGCCTCGGCCACCGCCCGCCAGGTCTCGGCGGCCACCGCTGCGTCCTGGTGCTCACCGAGCAGGTTCTGCACCTTCGCCAGCGCCCGGGCCAGCTTCGCCGCGTCGCCGCCGAGCACCGGCGCCACCGCCGTCACCGCCGAACGGGCCTGCTTGCCCTGTTTGCGTACGGTGTGCCACTGCTCGTCGGGCCCGGTCGGATGCAACATCGCGACGCCGCCGGGCTTCTTCGTCGTGCCGGCCAGCCGTCGCCACGGACGGGCCACGATTCGAGGCAGCACCCGCCGGGCCGGTGCGTCCGACCGGGGCGTGAGTCGCGGCGACCGGGCCGCCAGCACCAGCGCGTCGACGAGGGCGAGGTACCGGGGCGAGCGCAGCGCCTCGTCGACCCCGGTCAGCGCCTCCTCCTGCCAGCCGGCGAGTACGGCGTCCAGCCGGTCGACCGCCGCCGGATCCACCGGGCTGACCGGGTCGGCGGCGGCGGTACGACGCAACCGCTCCCGCAGCACCTCCGCGTCCCGGGCCGGCCCCAGGGCATCCGCCAGCCACCTCAGCTCGGTACGCAGCGGCCGGGCCCACGCGGGGCGGACCAGCGGCCCGAAGGTCTTCAGGTCACTGCGCAACCGCCGGCAGGCCACCCGCATCTGGTGCACCGCGGTGTCGTCGTCGCCGACCGGTGCACGCAGCCGGACCAGCGGATCGTGCGCCAACAGCCGGGCCACCTCGCGGCGTACCGCCTCGGTGACCACCGCCGCGGCGCTCGGATCGGGCGGCAGCTTGTCCGGGGCCACCAGGTCCGGTTCGGCGGTGGCCGCCCGGCCGAGCGCGCGTACGTGCTTGGGAGTGAAGTCGCCACCCTGGGCACCGGCAGCACGTAGCAGCTCGCTGAGCCGGTCGAGCAGTGCCGTGTCACCGGCCTTGCGCTCGACCTCCACCTCGCGGAAGGCACCTGTGGTGGCACCCTCGGCGTCCAGCACGGTGACCTGGTCGTCGACCACCTCGACCAGCACCCGGCCCGTCTCGTCGACGATCTCCTGAGCGTGCCGGACGGTACGCACCACCGCCGCCGGGGTCAGCGCGGCGCCCCGGTGGTACACCGTAACCAGTTCGACCAGCTCCACCGGCATCGCGTCGGCGGCGCCCGGGCGGGAGATCTCGTGGCGGAGGCCGGGGCTGCCGGTGGGCAACTTCACCGTCCACGGCACCTCGTCACCCTCGCGGTACCGCAGCGAGACGCCCGCCCGGGCCAGCCGGAGATCCACGGTGTCGTGGTAGGTGGCGACGAGGGTCGCCGGTGCCAGCGCCCGGACGCTCCCCGAGGCCGGCACGGCGGGGGAGAGGTCGGGCAGCAGCCACCCGGTCTCCACCGCGAACTTCCGCTCCTCCTCGACCATCTGCCCAGCCTATTCCGATCCGGTCAGCCGGCCGTGCTGCCGACGCGACGCAGCAGCAGGTGCTGAAGGTGGCTCAGGGGCGCCTCCGGCCGGCCCGTCCGGCGGCTCCAGGTGCCGTCGCCGGCCAGCTCGAACGCGTCCACGTCCGGGCTCATCGCGGCACCGAGCACATGGTCCAGCTCGGCCCGGGCCACCGGGTCGGTGACCTGGACCAGTGCCTCGACCCGCCGATCCAGGTTGCGGTGCATCAGGTCGGCGGAGCCGATCCAGAACTCCGCGTCGCCGTTGTTGCCGAAGCGGAAGACCCGCGAGTGTTCCAGGAAGCGGCCGAGGATCGAGCGCACCCGGATGTTCTCCGACAGCCCGGGTACCCCCGGTCGCAACGTGCACATGCCACGGATGATCAGGTCGACGTGCACACCGGCCTGGGAGGCCCGGTACAGCGCGTCGGTGATCTCCTCGTCAACGAGCGAGTTGACCTTGAACTGGACGAGCCCCGGCATGCCCAGCCGGACGTGGTTGATCTCCCGTTCGATCCGCTCGATCAGGCCGCTGCGAATGCCCTGCGGTGCCACCAGCAGCCGCCGGTACGCGGTCTGCCGGCTGTACCCGGTGAGCACGTTGAACAGGTCGGTCAGGTCGGCACCGATCTCCGGGTCGGCGGTGAGCATGCCGAAGTCCTCGTAGAGCCGGGCGGTCTTCGGGTGGTAGTTGCCGGTGCCGATGTGGCAGTAACGGCGGATCTGGTTGCCCTCCTGGCGTACCACCAGGGCGGTCTTGCAGTGGGTCTTCAGACCGACCAGGCCGTACACCACGTGGCAGCCGGCCCGTTCCAGGGTGCGGGCCCACCCGATGTTCGCCACCTCGTCGAAGCGGGCCTTCAACTCGACGAGCACCACCACCTGCTTGCCGGCGGCGGCGGCGTCGACAAGCGCGTCCACGATCGGTGAGTCGCCGCTGGTGCGGTAGAGCGTCTGCTTGATGGCCAGCACGTTCGGGTCGGCGGCGGCCTGCTCGATGAAGCGTTGCACGCTTGTCGCGAAGGAGTGGTACGGGTGATGTACCAGCACGTCGCCGTCGCGCAGGGTGGCGAAGACGCTGCGCGGCACCTCACCCTCGGCGAGCCGCGGATGGGTGGCCGGGACGAACGGCGGGTCCTTCAGGTCGGGCCGGTCGGCCTCGCCGTACAGCTGCCACAGCGCGGAGAGATCCAGCAGGCCCCGGACCCGCAGCACGTCCTGGGCGTCCATGTCCAGTTCCCGGACGAGCAGTTCCAGCATGTGGTCGGAGATCGAGGCGGCCACCTCCAGTCGCACCGGCGGGCCGAACCGGCGGCGGGCCAGTTCCCGCTCCAGCGCCTGGAGCAGGTCCTCGTCCCGGTCCTCGTCGACCTCGACCTCGGCGTTGCGGGTGACCCGGAACAGGTGGCACTCGACCACCTGCATGCCGGAGAAGAGCTGACCGAGGTGCACCGAGATGAGGTCTTCCACCGGCAGCATCCGGACCCCGGCCTGGTCCCGGTCGACCCGGACGAATCGGGGCACGTTGTTGGGCACCTTCACCCGGGCGAACAGCTCCGGCCCGCCGTCCGGATCGCGTACCGCGACAGCCAGGTTGAGCGACCGGCCCGAGATGTACGGGAAGGGGTGGGCCGGGTCGACCGCCAGCGGCGTGAGCACCGGGAAGATCTTCTCCCGGAAGTAGGTGCGCAGCCGTTCCCGCTCGGCATCGCCGAGGTCGGACCAGCGCAGCACCCGGATGTCCTCGGCGGCGAGTCTGGGCACCAGGTCGTCGACGTAACAGGCGGCCTGCCGGGCCACCAGCGCGGCGGCCTTCTCGGAGATCAGCGCCAGTTGGGTACGCAGGGGCAGCCCGTCGCCGCCCCGCACCGGTAGGCCGGCGGAGAGCCGGCGTTTCAGCCCGGCCACCCGCACCATGTAGAACTCGTCGAGGTTGCTGGCGAAGATGGCCAGGAACTTGGCCCGTTCCAGCAGCGGGTTGTTCTGGTCCTCGGCCAGGTCGAGCACCCGGGCGTTGAAGTCGAGCCAGGACAGCTCCCGGTTGAGGAACCGGTCCTCCGGCAGCGGATGGGTCGGCGTCGGGTCGTCGGCGGACTGCGGCAGGCCCGGTTCCGAGACCGGGTCCAGCACCTCCTCCAGCCCGGCGGAGGCCGCCGCCGGGTCGTTGGCCGGGGCGTCGTCGGGGACCGGGCGGGTGCTCCGGAACCGCCCGTCGGTCCCCCGGGGGCGACTTCCGTTGCGGCTGGTGGTGTCGTCGGTGGCGTCGGGGCTGGGGTGGCGTTCGCGAGGGGTGCTCACCCGCCCATAATCACCCGAACTCGGTTAACGCAAAATGAACTTGCGGCGGGTTGTCAGGACATCGTCGGCAGTGTCACGCGTACGACGTCGCCGGCGGCGTCGGTCTCCACGCGGACCCGCTGGCCGAGGCGGAGCAGGCGCAGCCCGGAGGCGTCGAATGCCCGGGCCGGGAAGGGCAGTTCGGTGCCGTCGTCCAGCAGCAGCAGCCCGCTGCGGGTCGCCGCGTCGAAGGTCGCCACCGTGCCCTGCATGCCAGCACCGTACCGAACCGTGGGGCGCGGTGCGTGAACGCCCGCGCCGTCAGGTCGAGAAGGATTCGGTGAAACAGCCGGCCGTCAGCGCCGCGGTGCGCGGACCCAGCCCGAGCTGCGCCGCGGCGGCCAGGTCGTCGGCGGTGTCCACGTCGCGCCGCAGACTCGGCCAGTCGCCGGTGAGCGGGCGGGCGCCGCTGGCCGCGTGCGCGGCGGCCGAGCCGGCTCCGAAGCGCGGATCCAGGGGTACGCCCGGCGGGGCGGCCAGCAGCACGGTGCCGGTGCCCGGCGTGTCGGCCACGAACCGACGTGTCCCCGGCGGGCTGGTCAGCGCTGCGTGCAGCGCCGCCGCCAGCTCGGCCGGCCGCAGGGCGGGCAGATCGGCGGTGAGCCCGGCCACCCAGCCGGCGACCTCCGCCACGCCGTGCCGGAACGCGGCGTTGAGCCCGGCGTCCGCGACGTCCGGCAGTACCCGGGCACCACTGGACCGGGCCGTGCCGGCGACTTGGGCGTCGTCGGTGACCACCACGATCTCGGCCACCCCCGGGCAGGCCCGCACCGCGGCCAGCGTGTCGGCGGCCAGCGCCAGGGCCAGATCCTGATGGGGTACGCCCGGCAGCCCGCCACGCAGCCGGGTCTTCGCGGCTGCCAGGCGTTTGACCGGCACCACCACCGTCCAGGGCTGTGTCACACCTGCCATCCTGCCAGCCGGGCGGCGGTACCCTCACTGGCCGTACCCGGGGCGAGCAGGCATGATTTCGGCTGCGGACCTCACCGGGCTTCTCCGGTGGGCGGGTCGGGGCGGGCACGAGGAGGCACGGTGGGTCGGCGGAGGCTGGGATTCTGGCAATGGTTCGCCGTGGTGCTGGTGAAGCCGGTGATGACCGTCTGGACCCGGCGTACCTGGCGGGGCATGGAGCACCTGGACCAGGACGGTCCCGTGATCATCGTGCCGAACCACATCTCGCACGCCGATCCGCTGGTCTCCGCGCACTTCGTCTACGACGCCGGGCGGTGGCCGCAGTTCCTCGGCAAGGCGAGCGTGTTCAAGGTGCCGGTGATCGGCTGGATCCTGCACCGGTGTAAGCAGATTCCGGTCGAGCGGGGCTCGGTCGACGCGGTGAAGTCGCTGGACGCCCTGGTCAAGGCGCTCGACGAGGGCGGAGCCGTGATCATCTACCCGGAGGGCACCACCAGCCGGGAGCCGGACCTGTGGCCGATGAAGGGCAAGACCGGCGCGGCCCGGCTGGCGCTGGCCACCGGCGCCCCGGTGGTGCCGCTGGCGATGTGGGGGCCGGAACGGATCTTCGATCCGCGCCGGGCCCGGATCAACCTGCGCCCCCGGATCCCGGTGACCGTGGTCGCCGGGCCACCGATCGACCTGAGCCGCTGGGCCGGCGCCGCCCCGAGCCGCCAGGTGCTGGAGGAGATGACCGACGTGATCATGCTGCGCCTGCGGGACATGCTCGCCGACATCCGGGGCGGGACACCACCGCCGCTGTGGCAGCGCGCCACCCGCCCGCAGCCCGACCGCCAGCGCCCGGAGACGGCGGCATGAGCGAGCGTAAGCGAGTGAATCATCGATGCTGTGTGGTGGTGCCTCACGGCGGCGCCGACCGTAGGGAGGCGGCGGCGTGAGTGGGCAGGTGGCGGTGCTGGGGGCGGGATCGTGGGGTACGGCGTTCGCGAAGATCCTCGCCGACGCCGGCCGGGAGGTGACGCTCTGGGCGCGGCGACAGTCGATCGCCGACGTGATCCGCGCGGAGCGGCGTAATCCGGAGTACCTGCCCGGGGTGGTGTTGCCGGAGCGGGTCACCGGAACCGGCGACCCCGTCGAGGCGATCAAGGGCGCCGAGATGGTGGTGCTCGCGGTGCCGTCGCAGACCCTGCGCGGCAACCTCGCCGAGTGGGTGGAGCACCTGCACCCCGAGGCCACCCTGGTGTCGCTGATGAAGGGCATCGAACTCGGCACCACCAAGCGGATGAGCGAGGTGATCGTCGAGACCGCCGAGGTGGCGGCCGATCGGGTGGTGGTGGTCTCCGGCCCCAACCTGGCACCGGAGATCGCCGCGGAGCAACCCGCTGCCACCGTGGTCGCCTGCACCGATTCCGACCGGGCCACCCTGGTGCAGCGGTCGATCACCACGCCCTACTTCCGCCCGTACACCAACGACGACGTGATCGGCTGTGAGCTGGGCGGGGCGGTCAAGAACGTGATCGCGCTGGCGTACGGCATCGCCACCGCGATGGGCTTCGGGCACAACACCCGGGCGATGCTCGTCACCCGTGGGCTGGCCGAGACCGCCCGGCTCGGGGTGGCCCTCGGCGCGGATCCGCTCACCTTCGCGGGTCTCGCCGGGATGGGTGATCTGGTGGCCTCCTGCTCGTCGCCGTCGGCCCGCAACCGCACCTTCGGCGAGCACCTCGGTCGGGGTGCCAGCCTGGAGGAGGCGCGGGTGGCCACCCGGCAGACCGCCGAGGGGGTCAAGAGCGCGCTGGCGATCCGGGATCTGGCCCGCGCGCACGGGGTGGAGATGCCGATCACCGAGCAGGTCGAGCTGGTCTGCCACGAGGGGGTGGACCCGCGACTGGCGGTCCAGGCCCTGATGAGTCGTACCACGAAGCCGGAGTGAGCAGCACCATGAGCGAGCGTGACGCCCCGCAGTCGCACGACCACCCGCCGACGGGGGACGGCACCCGATGCGTGCACGCCGGCCTGCCCGAGCCCACCCCCGGCGCGCCGTTCCTGCCCGGGCCGGTGTTCGCCGCGCCGTACCATCTCGACCCCTGGCAGGGGCCGGCGGCGTCGCCGAACGGGTACGGGCGTCCGGACAATCCGACCCGGCGGCTGCTGGAGGCCGCGGTCGGTGAGCTTGAGGGCGGCGACTGCCGGGTCTTCGCCAGCGGGCAGGCGGCGATAACCGGGCTGCTGCTGGCGGTGCTGCGGGCCGGCGACGTGGTGGTGCTGCCCGCCGACGGGTACTTCCCGGTGCGCGCGTTCGCCACCGACACCCTCGCCGGCAACGGCGTACGGGTGCTGTTCGCACCGACCGCCGGGCCGTACCCGGACCTCGACGGGGTACGGCTGGTGCTGGTGGAGACGCCGGCCAACCCGGGGCTCGACGTCGTGGACCTGCCGGCGCTGGCCGGGCGGGCGCACGCCGCCGGTGCCCTGCTGGCCGTGGACAACACCACCGCCACCCCGCTCGGGCAGCGACCGCTGGACCTCGGCGCCGACGTGGTCGTGGCCTCCGGCACCAAGGCGTTGACCGGGCACTCCGATCTGTTGCTCGGCTACGTGGCCACCCGGTCGGCGGAGCTGCTGTCGACGGTCACCGCCTGGCGTACCGCGACCGGTTCGGTGCCCGGCGCGTTCGACGCCTGGCTGGCCCACCGTTCGTTGGCCACCCTCGATCTGCGCCTGGCCCGGCAGACGGCGAACGCGGCGGCGCTGGCCCGGCTGCTGGCCGACCGCGCCGACGTCTCCGGCCTGCGCTGGCCGGGCCTGCCGGAGGACCCGGCGTATCCGGTGGCGACGCGGCAACTGCGCCGGATGCCGGGCGTGCTCTCCTTCGATCTCGGCAGCGCCGACCGGGTCGCCCGCTTCCTCTGCGCGGCCCGGCTGGTCGCCGCAGCGACATCCTTTGGCGGTCTGCACACCACGGCGGACCGGCGGGCACAGTGGGGCGACGACACCGCGCCCGGTTTCGTCCGGCTCTCCTGCGGGGTGGAGGACACCGCCGACCTGGTCGCCGATGTCACGGCCGCGCTGGAGGCGGCCGCCTGATGGGCGCACCGGTCTCCCCGGCCGCGTACGAAGCCCTGGTCGCCCGGTTGCGGCAGGCCGGTTGCGTGTGGGCCGAGGAGGAGGCTCGCCTGCTGGTGGCGGCGGGCGGCGGCCCGCAGAGGCTGGCGGGGCTGGTCGACCGGCGGGTCGCCGGTGAGCCGCTGGAGTACCTGTTGGGCTGGGCGGAGTTCTGCGGTGAGCGGATCGACGTCGACCCGGGCGTCTTCGTGCCCCGGGCGCGTACCGCCCTGCTGGTCTCGGCGGCGGCCCGGGTGACCGGACCGGCCGCGAGCGTGGTGGAGCTGTGTTGTGGCTCCGGTGCGATCAGCCGGGTGCTGGCGCGTCGGCTCGCCGCGCCCCGGCTGCTGGCTGCGGTCGACGTGGATCCGGCGGCGGTGGCCTGCGCGCGGCGGAACCTGGCCGCCGTGGGTGCGCCGGTCTTCGTCGGTGACCTCTTCGATCCATTACCGGTGGCCTGGCGCGGTCGCCTCGACCTGGTGGTGGCCAACGCCCCGTACGTGCCGACGGCGGCGATGGCGCTGCTGCCCCCGGAGGCGCGCCGGTACGAATCCGCCGCGGCGCTCGACGGTGGGCCCGACGGGCTGGCCGTGCTGCGCCGGCTGGCCGCTGCCGCGCCGGACTGGCTCGCGCCCGGCGGGCACCTGGTGGTGGAGGTCGGCCAGGGGCAGGTCGACCGGTTCCGGGCGGTGCTGACCGAGGTCGGACTGGCACCGTCGGTGGTACGCGACGAAGCCTCCGACGCCATCGCGATGCTGGGTCGATACCCGGACGACGTGGCGGGCGGGCGGTACGAGAACTAGCCTCACGTCAGGTGTGACGGCGGGAGGCGGAACTCGGGTGGACAGCGCAACGGTGGTCGTCGGGATCGACAACGGTGGCACGACCAACAACGCCACCGTGCTCACGCTCGACGGACGATTCCTGGTCGACCGCCTGGTGGAGACGCCGAGCCGGGTGCAGGAGGGCCCGGAGGCGGCGGTGGCGGCGATGGCGGACGCCTTCGACGGCGTGCTGGCCCTCACCGGGGTGCCCCGCGAACAGGTCGGTGCGGTCGGTCTGGACACGCCCGGTCCGGCCAGTGCCAGCGGCGTCATCTCGTCGAAGGGCTCCACGAACTTCTCCCAGCCGGCCTGGCGCGGCTATGACGTGCGGGGCGCCCTCGAACGTCGGCTCGGGCTACCGGTGGTCTACCACAACGACGGCAACGCCGCTGCGCTCTACGCCCATCACGTCCACTTCGGGGCCGACGCGATGCGGCGCTCGTCAGTGTCGGCGATCGTCGGCACCGGACTCGGTGGCGGCCTGGTCGAGCACGGCCGGGTGATCTCCGGCGCGGCGGGAATGGCCGGCGAGTTGGGGCATGTGCATATTCCGATGAATACCGTGTTGGCGCCGGGCCAACCGGTGCCGATCTGCGCCTGCGGCTTCGCCGGTGACGTCGAGAGCGTCGTGTCGTTGACCGCGATCGAGCACAACCTGTTGCCGTACTGGTTGACCCGCTTTCCGGGGCATCCGCTGATCGGCGAGTCACCGGAGCGCGCGGCGAAGCTGGTACGCGGCTACGGCGAGCGGGGCGACGAACTGGCCCGGGAAGTCTTCGCCCAGCAGGCGAGGGCGCTCGCCGCGCTGTTCACCATCGCGTCGAACTTCACCGATCCGCACGCGTACTTCGTCGGTGGTGGGGTGGTGGAGACGGACGCGGCGTTCCGCGACTGGTTCCTGGCCGCCGTGCGCGAGCACACCCTGCTCCGGGCGGAGCAGGCCGCCCTGGCCACCTTCGCGCTGGTGCCGGACCGTGACATGGCTGGCGCGCGGGGCGTGGCGCTGGCGGCGCTGGAGGCGGTCCGTGCGCTGCCGTCGCCGCCACCGCTGGTCGGCGACTAGGCGGAGGGGCTGACCGGGCCGGCGGTGCCCTTACCGGCCCGGTCAGCGGCTCTGGGGTGCGGTCCCTCCGTGGCTCAGCGGGTCGGCGGAGCCTGGGCGAAGGCGGTCCACGCCGACGGCCGGAAGATCAGCAGCGGGCCGTGCGGGTCCTTGGAGTCGCGTACGGCGACAGTGCCGGGGACGACCGCCATCTCGACGCAGGCGCCCTCGTCACCGCTGTGGCTGCTCTTGCGCCAGCCCGTCACGGCCGCCGCGGCGTTGGTCGTCGGTGTCATCGCATTACCGTCCCTTCAGGAGTTTGAAGATTGCCTCGCGGCTGTCCGTCGGGCTGAGCGCGACGGTGCGCAGGTGCTCCATGATCTTGGTGCAGGTACGCAGGTCGCCGGGACGGTCGAGGATCATCTGCCCGGCGACCGTCTCCACGGAGGCGATGATCGGGTCCTCCGGGTCGGCGAATTCGAGGATGTGCAGGGAGCCCCGGGTGCCCCGGTGGTAGCCGGCGACCAGCGGGATCACCTGGACGGTGATGTTCGGTAGCTCGCTCATCTTGAGCAGGTGGCTCAGCTGACCCTGTTGCGCGGAGTCGTCACCCACCGGACGAAGCAGCGCGGCCTCGTCGAGAATCGCGTCGAAGATCGGCGGGTCCTCCTCGAAGATCCGCTGTTGCCGGTCCAGCCGCATGCGCACCCGCTCCTCGACGTCGTTGTCGCTGAGGGTGTGTGGCCCGCCCCGCATCACGCCGCGGATGTAGTCGGCGGTCTGCAACAGCCCGGGCACCACCGACGGCTCGAAATTCGCGATGGCGACGGCCTCGGCCTCCAGCGCGATGAAGTCGATGGTGCGCCGGTCGAGCAGGTACGAATAGGACACCCACCAGCCGGGCTTGCGCGCGTCCTTGGCGAGCTGGACGGCGGCCGCGACCTCGTCCGCGCCGACTCCGTAGAGGGTGAGCAGCGCGCGCACGGTGGCTGGGTTGACCAGGGTCTGCGCGTTCTCGTAGCGGGAGAGCGTGCTGCGGGTGCTGTTGATCTCGTCGGCCGCGGTCTCCAGGGTGAGGCCGGCGGCCTCCCGATGGTGGCGCAGGGCGATGCCCAATCGACGGGCACGTGCGGTCTTCGGAGCCATGTATAGATGGTCGCACGTATTTGGGAAGCTGTACATGAGAGAACGCCAGTGAGAGTTGCATTCATGCCCATGGAGCTGTCAATCTGTTAGCGCGTCCTCACCGCCGGTTGTCGTGGCGACGGTGGTGGTGAGCGACCGGAGGGGATGAGGCGCGCGGCGGTCGGGTTTTCCCCCGTACCCGACCGCCGCGTGCCACGCCAGGAGGTCGGCTACCGGAAGGGAATCGACGTGCAGACTGGTCAGCGGGTTTTCGGCGAGCGCCGGGACGGCCGGCGATGACACGTTTCCTGGTGGTGCTGACCGACGTCCGTCCGTACGAGGTGGATGGTCGTAACGAGCGGCTGGCCCCGGAGCGTCGCCGCCAGGTGGTCGGCGCGAACAGTCGCGAGGCCGCCGATCGGATCGCCGGCGCCTTCATGGCGCTCGGCATGGTGCGGGCCGGCCGGCAGCGGGTCAAGGTGCTCGCCATCGGACGCCGGCACGCGTACGGCGAGCGTGAGCTGGCCGGCTGACCTCGATCGCCCGATCACGTTCCGTATATGGCTTGTTGACCGTTTGCGGCCGTTTCGCGTTCCCGCAGGGTATCGGCTACCCCCATCCGCCACGCACAGTAAGGTCATCCGGGAGAGCGCCAGCAGTGCGTCCCGGAAAGGTGATCACAGTGACCACCCCAGGCAAGACCCGCGTGGCGATCGTCTTCGGCGGCCGCAGCCCGGAACACGGCATCTCGTGCGTCAGCGCCGGCAGCGTGCTCGGCGCGCTGGATCCGGACGAGTTCGAGGTGGTGCCGGTCGGTATCACCCGGGCTGGCCAGTGGGTGCTCACCAACGGCGACCCCGGTCAGTTGGCGATCAGCGCCCGTCGGCTGCCGGAGATCACCGCGGAGTCCGGCACGGACATCGTGCTGCGCACCGACCCCACCGGCGGCGGGCTGCTCGTGCTCGACCCGACCGAAGGGCCCCGGGCGCTCGCCGACGTGGACGTGGTCTTCCCCGTGCTGCACGGCGCCTACGGTGAGGACGGCACCATCCAGGGCATGCTGGAGATGGCCGGCATCCCGTACGTCGGGGCGAAGGTCTTCGCCTCGGCCGCCGCGATGGACAAGGAGTTCACCAAGAAGCTCTGCGCCGCCGAGGGCATTCCGGTCGGCCCGTACGCGGTGCTGCGCAGCGGAACCACGCTTAGCGAGGCGGACAAGCAGCGGCTGGGCCTGCCGGTCTTCGTCAAGCCCTCCCGGGCCGGCTCGTCCTTCGGCATCACCAAGGTCAACGACTGGGCCGACCTGGACACGGCCCTCGCCACCGCCCGGGAGATCGACAGCAAGGTCCTGGTCGAGGGCGCCATCGTCGGCCGGGAGATCGAGTGCGGCGTGCTGGAGGGCGAGGCCGGCGGCGCGCCGGAGGCGTCCGTGCTGGCCGAGGTCCGGGTGGTCGGCGACTACGACTTCTACGACTTCGAGGCCAAGTACATCGACGCGGAGTCCGCCTGCGAGTACGACATCCCGGCCGACCTGCCGGAGCGGGTCACCCGGCAGGTGCGCGACTACGCCGTACGCGCCTTCACCGCGCTCGACTGCGCCGGCCTGGCCCGCGTCGACTTCTTCGTCACGCCCGACCTCGACGTCTACCTCAACGAGATCAACACGATGCCCGGCTTCACGCCGACGTCGATGTTCCCCCGGATGTGGGCGGCGGCCGGCCTGGAGTACCCGAAGCTTGTCGACCGGCTCATCCGCACCGCGTTGACCAGGGGGCCGGGGCAGCACTGAGCCTCCGCCCCGGCTCTGATCCGCTGCGTCAGGAGGTGCAGCCGGACGGTGCCGTGCCGGACGACCGGATCGACTCGACGATTGTGGCGGAGACCGGGGAGGCCCACTGCAACGCCTCGCCGTAGAAGTGCGGCACCCGCAGGGTCACCGCGGTCTCCCGGTCGACGGTGGTCAGCTCCGTCACGTCGGGCCCCTCCACCGCGTACCAGCAGACCGAGTTGACCAGGTAGAGGTGGTCGTCGGGCTTCACCTCCGGCTCATCGCCACCGCAGGCCACGGTGAGCGCCGGGTCGCCGTACGCGGCATTCTGCTCCGGCCCGGCGCTCACCGGGCGCTGCGGCAGGTCGCGGATCGAGTCGGGCAGCTGGGACAGCAGGGCGCGGCAGACGACGGTCGGGCGCTCGCCAAGCTGAGGGGCGGCCATCTCGACCGGCGCCGTGGAGACCGGAGCGGGCGTGGTCGCCGACGGCTGCGGCGCGGCGGCCGGTTCCTCCGGCGAGAGGTTGCCCAGCGCGAGCGCACCCACCAGCAGGGCCACCGGCACCGCCACCGCCGTGGCGATCAGCGCCGCGCTGCGGTTGGTGCGGTCGGGTGCCTCAGCGCCCGGGCGGTCAGCCTGGGCGACGGGGGATTCAGCGTGCTCGTCCACTTACAGGCGCACCACCGAACACGTGAGGGTGCGGGTGATGCCAGGCACCATCTGCACCTTGCTGACAATCAGTTTTCCGAGCTCGTCGACGGTGTTCGCCTGGGTGAGCACGACCACGTCGTACGGCCCGGTGACCGCGTCGACGCGGACCACGCCGGCGAGATCAGCGATGAGACCGGCCACGTCACGTGCCCGGCCGACCTCTGTCTGGATGAGGATGTACGCCTGTACCACGACTCGACCTCCCTCCGTCGCCGCCTGCCAGGCGGCCCGAAGGGAGAAAGTACCTTACGGACCAGGGCAGACCCCGATCGGTGGCCAAGGAGAAGCAGTGAGCGAGCGCAGCGAGCGAACCATCAGGTTCAGGGCGGTGTCGTCGTGAGTGTCGCGGGTGTCGGCGAGTTCGGGCTGATCGACCGGGTCACGGCCCGGCTGTCGTACGGCCCGACGGTGCTGCTCGGCCCCGGTGACGACGCCGCAGTGGTCGCCGCGCCGGACGCCCGGGTGGTCGCCACCACCGACGTGCTGGTCGAGGGGCGGCACTTCCGCCGGGACTGGGCCGGTCCGCACGACATCGGCCGCCGGGCGGCGGCGGCGAACCTCGCCGACGTGGCGGCCATGGGCGCGGAGCCGACCGCCCTGCTGGTGGCGCTCTGCGTACCGGAGGACGTCGACACCGGCTGGCTGGAGCAACTTGCCGACGGGCTCGGTGCCGAGGCGGCCGGTGTCGGGGCCAGTGTGGTGGGCGGGGACATGTCGGCCAGCCCCACGCTTACCATCGCGGTCACCGCGCTCGGCAACCTGGGCGGTCGGTCCCCGGTGACCCGGGCCGGTGCCCGACCCGGTGACCTGCTCGCCCTGGCCGGTCGCACCGGGTACGCGGCGGCCGGGTTCACCGTGCTCTCCCGTGGCTTCCGGACGCCCCGGCTGCTGGTCGAGGCGTACCGGCGACCGGAGGTGCCCTACCCGGCCGGGCCGCAGGCCGCCCGGCTCGGCGCCACCGCCATGATCGACGTCTCGGACGGGCTGCTCGCCGACCTCAGGCACATGGCGAAGGCCAGCGGGGTGGCCATCGACATCGCCCGGGACGCCTTCGAGGTGCCGCCGCAGATGCGTGACGCCGCGCAGGCGCTCGGCGTCGACCCGTACGCCTGGCTGTTGGCCGGTGGCGACGACCATGCGCTCGCCGCTACCTTTCCCCCGGCGACGGCCCTGCCCCCGGGCTGGCGGGCGATCGGCCGGGTAGCCGTGGGCTCCGGTGTGACGGTGGACGGCCGACCGTTCGACGGGCCGGCCGGATGGGACCATTTTCGCTGACCGCAGGCCACCCCGCAGGGCGCTGCCAGCCGCGTCGTACCCTGCACGGGTGCACGAAATCGAGATCCACACGGTGCCGTTCGACTCGCCGGAGGCCCAGCGGTTGATCACCGCGACCCTGGCTGACCTGAGCGCCCGGTACGGCGGCAGCGGCGACGAGACCCCGGTCGACGCGCGCGAGTTCGTGCCGCCGGCCGGGGCGTTCCTGGTCGCCCGGATCGACGGACAGCCGGTGGGCTGCGGCGGCTGGCGCAGCCACGGCGAGGAGACCGCCGAGGTGAAGCGGATGTACACCGCGCCGGAGGCCCGGGGGCGGGGCGTGGCCCGCACTGTGCTGGCGGCCATCGAACGCTCGGCCCGTGAGCACGGGCGCCGACGGATCATCCTGGAGTGCGGTGACCGGCAGCCCGAGGCGATCGCGTTGTACAAGGCGGCCGGCTACGAGCGGATCCCCAACTTCGGCTTTTACGCCGACGAGCCCGGCTGCCTGTCGTTCGGTCGCACGCTCTGAGTATCCCGCTCGCCGCGCACCCGACACCGGCCTGCGGACACGTCAAAACCGGCGTGCCCGCTGGGGCCCGCCGGTTTTGACAGTCGTGATGTCCGGGTGCTACCGCGTCAGGCGCGGGCGACCTTGCCGGCCTTGATGCAGGACGTGCAGACCTTCAGCTTCTTGGTCGTGCCGCCACCGGCCGGGGTGCGCACCGACTGGATGTTCGGGTTCCAGCGGCGGTTGGTCCGCCGGTGCGAGTGGGACACGTTGTGGCCGAAGCCCGGCCCCTTGCCACAGACGTCACACACGCTAGCCACGGGATACTCCTGGGATTGAAACGTTCATGAGGTCGGCACCAGGCGCAGCCCGGGCAACCTGGCCAGGGTACCCGATGCGGAAGTCGCCTGCCCAACCGGGCTCGGCCACCGCGACGGCGCAGCAGGCGATGCGGACGGCAGCGCGCCCGCGAACCTGATCCGGACCGGACCCGCCCGGTGTCGGGCGAGTGTCAGCGTACGCCAGTAGGCTGCCACCGTGCTGGACACCCTCGACGCCGCCGCCGTGCGCCGCTGGTGCGCCAGCGGCCTCGCCGCGCTCAAGCGGCACCAGGGTGAGATCGACGAGCTGAACGTCTACCCGGTGCCCGACGGTGACACCGGCACCAACCTGGTGCTCACCCTCACCTCCGCGCAGCAGGCGCTGGCGATGGATCTCGACACCCACGCCGACGGCATGTCGACCGCCCACGGGCACGCGTTGCGCCTGATGGCCCGGGGTGCCCTGCTCGGCGCGCGGGGCAACTCCGGGGTGATCCTGTCGCAGATCCTGCGGGGTCTCGCCGACACTCTGGCCGCCGTCCCGCAGGTGCGGGGCCGGGAGCTGGCCGCAGCTCTGCGGGAGGCCACCGACGCGGCGTACACGGCGGTGTCCCGCCCGGTCGAGGGCACTCTGCTCTCCGTCGTCTCGGCCGCCGCCGACGCGGCCGAGCAGGCTGGCAGCGACGAGCTGCGCGTGGTGGCCCGGGCCGCGGCAAACGCCGCGGCCGGCGCGCTGGCCCGCACCCCCGAGCAGTTGCCGGCGCTGGACCGGGCTGGGGTGGTCGACGCCGGTGGGCAGGGGCTGTGCCTGCTGCTCGACGCCCTCGTCGAGGTGGTCACGGGGGAGAACCCGGTGCGGCCGGCGCCCAGTCCTCCGCTGGTGCGCCCGCCGGTCACCGTCGCCCGGGAGACCGGCTCGGCCGAGTACGCCTACGAGGTGCAGTTCCTGCTCGACGCCGAGCCCGCCGCGGTGGAGCGGATGCGGGAGACCCTGCTCACCATCGGCGATTCCCTGGTGGTCGTCGGCGACCAGGGCACCTGGCAGGTCCACGTGCACGTCAACGACGTCGGCGCGGCGATCGAGGCGGGTGTGGTGGCCGGCCGCCCGCACCAGATCGCGGTGACCCGCTTCGTCGACCATCCGGAGCCCGTACCGTCCCGGTTGCCCGACGGGCGGGCCGCCGTGGTGGTGGCCGCCGGCGCCGGGATCGCCGAGCTGCTCGCCGCCGAGGGCGCGGTGGTGGTGCCCGGCAACCCTTCGACCGGTGAACTGCTCGACGCGGTACGCGCCACCGGCGCGGCCCGGGTGGTGGTGCTGCCCAACGACCCGGACGCGCAGGCGGTGGCCAACCAGGTCACCGAGGAGGCGCACCGGCTGGGGGTGGAGGTGGCGGTGGTGCCGACCCGGTCACCGGTGCAGGCGCTGGCGGCGCTCGCCGTGCGCGATCCGCAGCGCCGCTTCGCCGACGACGTGATCGCGATGGCCGAGGCCGCCGGCGCCTGCCGGTACGCCGAGGTGTGCCGGGCCGGCCGCGAGGCGCTCACCGTCGCCGGCCCGTGCCGCGCCGGTGACGTGCTCGCCCTGGTCGAGGGCGAGGTGAATCTGATCGGCGCCGACCTGGTGGACACCTCCGTCGCGCTTGTCGACCGGATGCTCGGCGGTGGCGGCGAGCTGGTCACCCTGCTCGTCGGGGCCGACGCGCCCGACGGGCTGGTCGAGGCGGTGCGCGCGCACCTCACGGCGCGCTGGCCGTTCGTGGAGGTGCAGGTGTATCCGGGCGGGCAACCACACCATCCCCTGCTGGTCGGTGTCGAATGACCGCCGATCCGTCCGACCTGGACACGCCGCTGAAGAAGCTGGTCGGGGAGAAGACCGCCAAGGCGCTGGCCGGCCATCTCGACCTGCACACCGCGGGTGATCTCATCTACCACTTCCCCCGCCGCTACGACGAGCGTGGCGAGCACACCGACATCCGCGCGTTGGACGTCGGCGAGCAGGTCACCGTGCTGGCCCAGGTGCAGCGCACCGCCGTACGCCCGATGCGGCAGCGGCGGGGCAATCTGCTGGAGGTGACCGTCGGCGACGGCTCCGGCGGCAGCCTCACCCTCACCTTCTTCGGCAACCAGGCGTGGCGCGAACGCGAGCTGCGGCCCGGCCGGTGGGGACTGTTCGCCGGAAAGGTCACCGAGTTCCGCGGCCGGCGGCAGCTCAACGGGCCGGAGTACGTCCTGCTGGGGGAGCAGACCGACACCGAGGCGGCGGCCAGCGAGCAGATCGAGGAGTTCGCCGGTGCGCTCATTCCGGTCTACCCGGCCGCTGCGGCGGTGCCCACCTGGGTGATCGCCCGCTGCGTACGGGTGGTGCTGGACACGGTGGCCCCGCCGGAGGATCCGTTGCCGGCGACGGTACGGGCCAGCCGGAACCTGGTCGGTCTGGGCACCGCCCTCCGGGAGATCCATCGGCCGTCCAGCCGGGAGGAGCTGTACCGGGCCCGTCGGCGGCTGAAGTGGGACGAGGCGTTCGCCGTGCAGGTGACCCTGGTCCGGCGCAAGCGGGACGCCGCCGCGTCCCCCGCGCGTCCCCGGCCCGGGCGGTCGGGCGGTCTGCTCGACGCGTTCGACGCCCGGCTGCCGTACGAGCTGACCGCCGGCCAACGTGACGTCGGCGTGGAGATCGCCGCCGACCTCGCCACCGGTCATCCGATGCACCGCCTGTTGCAGGGCGAGGTCGGCTCCGGCAAGACAGTGGTGGCGCTGCGGGCGATGCTCCAGGTGGTCGACGCGGGCGGGCAGGCCGCGCTGCTGGCCCCGACCGAGGTGCTCGCCGCCCAGCATCACCGGGGCATGCTCGACCTGCTCGGCCCGCTCGCCCAGGCCGGCGAGCTGGGTGCCGCCGAGCACGCCACCCGGGTGGAACTGGTCACCGGCTCGCTGGGCGCGGCGGCCCGGCGTCGGGCGCTGGCCGAGGTCGCCAGCGGCGCGGCCGGCATCGTGCTCGGCACCCACGCCCTGCTCTACGAGGGGGTCGACTTCGCCGATCTCGGTCTGGTCGTGGTCGACGAGCAGCACCGGTTCGGCGTCGAGCAGCGGGACGCGTTGCGGGCCAAGGCGGATCAGCCGCCGCACGTACTGGTGATGACCGCCACCCCGATCCCTCGTACGGTGGCCATGACGGTCTACGGCGACCTGGAGATCTCCACGCTGTCCCAACTTCCGCGCGGTCGTTCACCTATCGCCTCGCACGTCGTACCGGCCGCGGAGAAGCCGGCCTTTCTCGACCGTGCCTGGCGTCGGCTGCGTGAGGAGGTGGCCGCCGGTCACCAGGCGTACGTGGTCTGCCCCCGGATCGGAGATTCGACGTCCGGGGCCGAGGAGGAGCCGCCGACGGTCGACGACTCGGAACGGCGGCCACCGCTGGCGGTGACCGAGGTCGCGCCGTTGCTGGCCGACGGGCCGTTGCACGGTCTGCGGATCGGGGTCCTGCACGGCCGGCTGCCGGCCGACGAGAAGGACGCGGTGATGCGGTCCTTCGCCGCCGGTGAGCTGGACGTGCTGGTGGCCACCACGGTGGTCGAGGTGGGGGTGGACGTACCCAACGCGACGATGATGGTGGTGCTGGACGCGGACCGGTTCGGCGTCTCGCAACTGCACCAGTTGCGTGGCCGGGTGGGCCGGGGCAGCGCGCCCGGGCTCTGTCTGCTGGTGAGCGAGGCGGCCGAGGGCAGCGGGGCACGGGAGCGGCTGGACGCGGTCGCCTCCACCACGGACGGTTTCAAGCTCGCCGAGCTGGACCTGGAACAGCGGCGGGAGGGGGACGTCCTGGGTGCCACCCAGTCCGGCCGTCGTTCGCACCTGCGCCTGCTGTCGTTGCTGCGCGACGCGGACCTGATCCGGGACGCGCGGGCGGAGGCCATCGCGTTGGTCGAGGAGGATCCGGAGCTGACCCGGCATCCGGCGCTCGCCGCCTCGGTGGCCGCGCTTGTCGACGCCGACCGCGCCGAGTACCTCGAAAAGGGCTGACCGAGCCGCTGGCCCCGCCGATCCCCGCGCGCCGACCGCCGCGAACCTGCCCGGGACAGCGAACCGCCCCGGTCACCCGTGGAACGGGGTGACCGGGGCGGGCACGCTCAGCTCGGCTCAGGCGGTGAAGTGGATCCGCCGCCGCCGTGCCATCACGAACAGGACCGCGCCCAGCGCCAGCAGGGCGATCGCGCCTGCGGCGATGCCGCCGGCCGCAGCGCCGGTCACCGGCAGGCCCGGCTCCTCGTCGCCGCCGCCACCGCCGCCGCAGCCCTCGGGGGCGTAGACGACCTCAAGCTCCAGGCCCAGCTCCGGCAGGACGACCAGCGCCGCCTCCTCGTCACCGGCCGGGAAGGTGACCTTCTCCGACGAACCCGGCGCGACGGTACGGGTCTCGGTCTTGTCGCCGTAGGTGAACTCGACCTTGACCGGCATGCCACCCTCCGGGTTCGACGCGGTCAGCCCGAAGGTCTCGCAGTCCGCGTCGGTGGTCACCGTCGGCAGCGGGCAGTCCTCGGGACGCTCCCAGGAGTAGGTGCCGTTCTCGATGACCTTGCCGTCGACCAGCACCTCGATCTTGCCGGCGTTCTCGGCGGGCACCACGGTCTCGTTGTCGGCCTCGCCCGGCGCGACGGTGACGGTCTTGGACCAGCCGTTCTCGGCCCGGACCTCGAACTCGACCGGGTACTTGGAGATCGAACCGTCGTTGCTCAGCGAGACGGTGACGCTGCCGTCGCAGGCGGAGGAGAAGGTGGACGCCGGGGTGGTGCAGTTCTTGCTGCCGCCGTTGTACCAGCCCTGCGGGCCCGAGGAGCGGTTGCCGGGAGCACCCTTCTCGCCGAGCTTCTTGGAGCCGTAGCGCGGGCCGTCCTCGACCAGCGGGTCGATGACCTCGTCGACCCCGCCCCAGATCAGGTCGACCTGGGTGTGGCAGTCCGGGACACCGACGTTCAGCTCGATCTCGGTCTGGCCGGCACCGAGGAAGTCGCTGTCCGGCTCGCCGTAGACGTACTGCGGGGTGGCGAACTGCGGGCGCGGCGCGAAGTACGACACCAGGGTGAAGTACTGCTTCTCGTCACCGCACAGCGGCAGGTCACCCGCCAGCTTGACGGTCGCGGTGCCCTTCGGGCCGTCGAAGGTGTGGCTGTACTTAGCCTCGCTGGCGTCGACGCACTTCGGCGCCGGGGTGCACGCCCCGTCGCGGTCGAGGTTGATGCTGCCCTCGTTGCTCGCGCGGGCGTTGTTCTTCTGCCAGACCGCATCCACCCGCAGGGTGGCGCGGGTGGTGTCGCCCGGCACCCGCTGGACAGCCTCCACGAAGGAGTTCTTGGGAATGACGACGCTGTGCAGCGGCCGGCTCTCGTCGGCGCGCACCTGCACGGTCACGTCGGTGTTGGGGTTGGCCGTGACCTTCGTGATCGTGGCGTCCTTGTTACGTTCGCTGTTCTCCACCTTCCACGTGATCACCCGCTCACCACTGAGCTGGTCGCAGACGGCGGTGGCGGTGATGGTGGTGTGGTGAGCGCTGGCGGGGGTGGCCACCGCCGCTGCTCCGGTCAGGCCGATGAGGGCGGCTGCCAGGACAGCCAGCGGCCGCCGCAGCGACAGCTTGGGTCGGATCACGCGTACTCCCGGGGTGAAGATGCGTCTGGGTCGGCGCGGGCGGGACGGACGGCGCTGGCGGCACGTGCCGCGCCTGAGAGGGTGCCTCCCTTGCCGATTACCGGCGGCAATGCGCCGGCACCGGGCAGACCCTAGCGAGATCGCGAGAAACGAAACAGCCCTCAGGGAAGCTTAAGTGAGATGTTGTCAATTCGAGATTATTGATATACTCATAGTGATCATTCGGAGGCGGCACGCTCCGCTGTCCCGTCTGGACCGGCACGCCGTCGCGATGCGGCTCCGTCGACCCGAGGCTGGTCCGCTGTCGCGTAGCGTCAGGAAGGTGAGCAGGAGCGAGCGATGACCCGCATCGTCGCGGGCAGTCTGGGTGGCCGGCGGATCGCCGCCCCGTCGGGTGCCGGCACCCGACCCACCTCCGACCGGGTACGCGAGGCGTTGTTCAGCGCGGTCGAAGCCGAGGTGGACCTCGACGGGATCCGCTTCGCCGACCTCTACGCCGGCTCGGGCGCCGTCGGCCTGGAGGCGCTGTCCCGGGGCGCCGCGCACGCGCTGCTGGTCGAGTCCGACCCGCGTGCGGCCAGGGTGATCCGGGAGAACCTGGCGGCGCTGCGGGTCGGCACGTCGGCCCGACTGGTCACCGGCAAGGTCGCCACCGTGCTGGCCGCCGGTGCGGAGGGTGACCCGTACGACGTCGTCTTCGCCGATCCGCCGTACGCCCTGCCGGACGATGGCATCCGCGCGATGCTCGCCGCTCTGGTGGACGGGGGTTGGCTGACGCCGGAGGCATTGGTGGTGGTGGAGCGGTCCAGCCGTGGCGGACCGGTCGAGTGGGTGGAAGGCATCACTGGCCAGCGCAGTCGCCGGTACGGCGAGACCACCCTTTGGTACGGTCGCCGATCATGAGACGTGCGGTGTGTCCCGGATCGTTCGACCCGGTCACCAACGGTCACCTCGACATCGTCGGCCGGGCCAGCCGGCTGTTCGACGAGGTGATCGTCGGCGTACTGGTAAACCAGTCGAAGAGTGGCCTGTTCACCGTGGAGGAGCGCATCGACATGCTCCGGGAGGTGACCGCCTCCTACGGCAATGTGCGGGTGGAATCCTTCCGGGGCCTGCTGGTGGACTTCTGCCGGGCGCAGCGGGCGACCGTGCTCATCAAGGGTCTGCGGGCGGTCAGCGACTTCGACTACGAGTTGCAGATGGCCCAGATGAACATCGGCCTGGCCGGGGTCGAGACGCTGTTCATGCCGACCAACCCGCTCTACTCCTTCCTCTCGTCCAGCCTGGTCAAGGACGTGGCCAAGTGGGGCGGCGACGTCACGCCCCACGTCCCGGACGTGGTCCGCGACGCCCTCAAAGCCCGCCTGGTCCCCCCACCAGCCTGACCACGAGCCGCCCTCGCATACGCGATCTTGCAGTTCCGGTCGCCCTTCTGTCGCTTTCGATGTGGTTTGCGGGGACGGAAAGTGCAAGATCGCGAGGCGGGGTGGGGCGACACGCCCGGGGAGAGGGCGGTGCGGGGTTGGTGCGGGACGACATCATGGGTGAAGCGGGAAACCGGCCGCAGCCCGCATGATGTAGGTCGGCCCGACGAACGACAGGAGTGAGGTACCGGTGGACCCGCTCGACCGCATCGACGAACTGATCACCATCGTGGAGCAGGCGCGCTCCGTGCCGATGTCGCGCAACAACTGCATGGTCGACCGGGGTGAGATGGTCGCGGCCCTCGACGAACTGCGCGCCGAACTCCCTGCCGACCTGCGCCGCGCCGCCGCCCTGCTGGAGGAGCGTGACAAGATCATGGAGGCCGGCAAGCGGGAGGCCGACCGCATCATCAGCGAGGGTGAGGCGGAACACGCCCGCCTGGTCTCGGTGAACGAGATCACCGTCTCCGCCGAGCACGAGGGCGCCCGGATCATCGCCGAAGCACGGGCGGAGGCGCAGCGGCTGCGCGAGGAGGTCGACGACTACGTCGACACCGCCTTGGCCAACTTCGAGCAGTTCCTCACCCGGGCGCTGGCCTCGATAGAGCGCGGCCGGGACAAGATGCATGCGCTGCGGGAGATCGGCACCTTCGCCGGCGACGAGGCGGAGCGTCCGCTGCCCTTCTGACCACCACACGGGGTCGTCGAACGGATCGTCCGCTGCCGGCCGGACTGTCCGCCAGTGCCGGGATCATCCGCTGCTCCCGGTGCCGGGACGGCCGGTCACCCCCGATTCGACGCTGGAGCGTCCGTCCAGGTAACCTCGTTTGTCGGCCTCTCACCGGCCGGAGTCTGACTATGCCCAAGAACTCACCCACTTCACTCGACCCCAGGTCGCCGCTGGTCCTCGACACGAGGGAGCTGCCGCGTCGACCTGGTGCTCTGCGTACCGTCGAACGGGTGGTCCCGGCACCGTCGGACCTCGGCGTGGAGTTGATCGGCGTGCCGGAGGGCGCGGGCCTCGACCTCGATCTGCGGATGGAGTCGGTGTCCGAGGGTGTGCTCGTCTCGGGGACCGTCAGCGGTCCGATCCAGGGCGAGTGCAGTCGCTGCCTGCGCGAGATCAACGACTCGGTGACGGTGACGATCCAGGAGCTGTACGCGTACGAGAACAGCACCACGGACGCCACCACCGAAGAGGACGAAGTGGGTCGAATGCAGGGAGACCTGATCGACCTGGAACCGGCGTTGCGGGACGCGGTGGTGCTCGCGCTGCCGAACAATCCGCTCTGCCGCCAGGACTGCCCAGGTCTGTGCCCCGAATGCGGGGTGCACTGGGACGATCTGCCGGCCGATCACAGCCACCAGCAGATCGACCCGCGTTGGGCGGGCCTGTCGCAACTGACCCGTACAGAGGAGTAAGAACCGTGGCCGTCCCCAAGCGCAAGATGTCGCGCAGCAACACCCGGTCCCGCCGGGCGAACTGGAAGGCCGCGGCGGTCGCGACCGTCGCCTGCCCGCAGTGCAAGTCCGCGAAGCTGCCGCACGCCGCCTGCTCGGTCTGCGGCACCTACAACGGCCGCCAGGTCCTTGAGGTCTGACCCGGACGGCGCGTGACGTCTCCGACCACAGGTCGGGTGACGCACACCCCCCGGCGATCGCCCGCAACTCCGGCCGACGCCGGCCGGTCCAGGCCGGTCGGCGTCGAGACGGAGTCGGGCATCGCACGGATCGCCGTTGACCTCCTCGGCGGGGACGAGGCTCCCGCCGTCGTGGTGGACGGCGCTCTGCGGGCGGTGTGCGACGACCCGGACCTGCACCTGCTTCTCGTCGGGCCGACCAGGGCCGCCGGCGCGCTGATCGACGCCCTGGACCCGGCACAACGGGACCGGATCACGGTCCGCCCGACACACTCCGTCGTCGAGATGGCCGACGACCCCAGCGCGGCACGCGCCGAGACCACCGTCCGAGCGGCCGTGGCGGCGGTTCGTGCCGGGTACGCCGACGCGGTGGTCTCCGCCGGCTCCACCGGCGCAACCGTCACCGCCGCCGCCCTCGGCCTCGGACGCTGGCCCGATGTGCGGCGCCCGGCCCTCGCTGCCGCGCTGCCCGCCGTCTCCGGCACCGTCGTCCTGCTCGACGTCGGCGGCTCACTGGAACCGAACCCGGCGACTCTCGCCCGGCACGCCGCGCTCGGTGCCGCCTACGCCGCAGTCGCCCACGGCGTCGCCGCGCCCCGGGTGGGGCTGCTCTCCGTGGGCACCGAAGCCGGCAAGGGTGACCGTGCCCGGCGGCTCACCGACCCCGTGCTCAGCGCGGCGGCACTGCCCGGCGAGGCCCGCTACGTCGGGCTCGTCGAGGGGTACGACGTCTGCCTCGGCACGCGGGCCGATGTGGTGGTCACCGACGGTTTCACCGGTAACGTGCTGCTCAAAGCCGTCGAAGGCGCGTACGCGATGGCCGGCGGGACCCCGCCCGGTGGCGGCGCGCCCCGGGCGGCCGCGCTGCTCGGCGTGGCCGGCACCGTCGTCGTCTGCCATGGCGCCGCCCGCGCCGATGACATCGCCTCCGGCATCGCCCTGGCCGCCCGTCTCTGGCGGCGTGACGCCACCGAGCGGGTCGCCGCGCTGCTCGCCGAGAACCGCACCGATCGCACGACCGACACCGAGGTACGCACATCATGAGCAACGACAAGCGTCGGCGGCCGGCAATCGGCCACCTGGAGGCCGCCTTCGGCGTCTCACTGGATCCGGAGTTGCTGGAACGCGCGCTCACCCACCGTTCGTACGCGTACGAGAACGGCGGGCTGCCCACCAACGAGCGGCTGGAGTTCCTCGGCGACTCGGTGCTGGGTGTGGTGATCACCACCGCGCTCTTCCAGAACCACCCCGACCTGCCCGAGGGCCAGCTGGCGAAGCTGCGGGCCAGCGTGGTCAACATGCGTGCGCTAGCCGACGTGGCACGCGGCCTGGGCCCGGACGGGCTCGGCCCCTACCTGCTGCTCGGCAAGGGCGAGGAGACCACCGGGGGTCGGGACAAGGCCAGCATCCTCGCCGACACCCTCGAAGCGCTGCTCGGCGCGATCTACCTCCAGTACGGCCTGGACACCGCCGCCATCGTCATCCACCGGCTGTTCGACCCGCTGATGGCCGAGTCCGCCGGCCGGGGCGCCGCGCTCGACTGGAAGACCAGCCTTCAGGAACTGACCGCCGCGCTCGGCCTCGGCGTTCCGGAATACCGGATCGAGGGCACCGGGCCCGACCACCTGAAAACCTTCACCGCCTGGGTGGTGGTCGCCGGCAACCGGTACGGCGGTGCTGACGGGCGGAGCAAGAAGGAGGCCGAGCAGCGGGCTGCGGAGTCGGCGTGGCGGACCCTCACCGAGCAGGCGGAGGCGACCGCCGACGGCCAGGATGGGGCGACCGCCGATGGCCGGACCGGTACGACCGCCGACGGGTCGGCAAACGAGCAGGTGAACGTGGCGATGGACGGCCAGCGGAACGTGGTGGGCGAGGTCGGAGCCCAGGCGCACCATGCCTGAGCTGCCGGAGGTGGAGACCGTCCGGCAGGGCCTGTCCCGCTGGGTCATCGGCCGCCGGATCCACGCCGTGGAGGTGCGCCACCCCCGGGCGGTTCGTCGCCATGCGCCCGGCGGAGCGCACTTCGCGGACGTACTGGCCGGCCGGAAGGTGCTCGACGTCCGACGACGCGGAAAGTATCTCTGGCTGCCGCTGGACAGCGGGGACGCCGTCGTCGGACACCTCGGGATGTCCGGGCAACTGCTGCTGCAACCGACGGACGCGCCGGACGAGACGCATCTGCGGGTCCGGTTCCGCTTCGACGACGGCGGGCCCGAGCTGCGCTTCGTCGACCAGCGCACGTTCGGCGGGCTCTCGGTCAGCGAGGGCGGTGGCACACTGCCGGCGGAAATCGCCCACATCGCCCGCGACCCGCTGGACCCGGAGTTCTCCGACGCGGAGTTCGTGGCCGCGCTGCGTCGGCGGCGTACCGAGGTGAAGCGGGCGCTGCTCGACCAGAGCCTGATCTCCGGCGTGGGCAACATCTACGCCGACGAGGCGCTGTGGCGGGCCGGGCTGCACGGCACCCGGTCCACCGACGCGCTTACCGGCCCGGCCGCCCAGCGGCTGCTCGCGCACGTACGGGACGTCCTCGGCGAGGCGATCACCGCGGGTGGCACCAGCTTCGACGCCCTCTACGTCAACGTCAACGGCGAGAGCGGCTACTTCGACAGGTCGTTGAACGCGTACGGACGGGAGGGGCAGCCCTGCCGTCGCTGTGGCGCACCGATTCGCCGCGAGGCGTTCATGAACCGGTCGTCCTACAGCTGCCCTCGCTGCCAGCCGCGCCCCCGAATCAAGCCCCGCCCCTGACACCACCACCCCGGCCGGATGCTCCGCGATCGCGTCAGGGTGACGGGCAGGGCAGGCGCCAGGCGTCCAGGGTGCGGTTCTTGCGGATCGAGGCGAAGCCGTAGCCGACGCTCGTCACGCAGAAGTCGGTGGTGTCGCCGGTGTACTCGACGTGGAACACCGGCTTGCCGGCGTCGACGAAGGGCAACAGCTTGTCGCACCGGCCAAGCCGTACGCACTCCTCGTTGACGGCGAAGTCGAAGTCCGGTGCGAGCGCGGCGACCTGCGCCAGGTCGCCGAGCAGGCCGGGGGAGAGGCCGAGCGAACGGGCCAGCGTGGCGACCCGGCGGTTGAACGTCAACTGGTCGTCGAATTCCAGCGCGAAGCCGGACCGGTGGTCGTAGCCGTCGGCGTCGGCGAACACCACCGCGCCGAAACCCTTCCCACGGCAGAGCCGGAACCGGTCGGCCAGCACCGGCCGCAGGACGTCCCACCGGCGTACGTCCAACCAGACGCGCCCGCTGCGCGCGATCGTCGCGCCGCGTACCCGTGCCGGGTAGCGGCTGGCGTCGGGGTCGGTCGGACGCACCGACCCGATGTGCACCTGGCAGACCAGCCGACGGTCCCGGGAGCGCAGCTCGGCGGTCTGTGCGGCGGTGGTGCCGACCGGGTCGAGGACGAAGACGTCCGCCTCGACGTCCGGATCGAGCACGCCGTCCAACTGCCACTGCCACTGCCAGTGCCGCGCCGAACTGGTCGGCCAACTTGTCGGCGCCCCGGGCGGGGTGAGGTCAGGCCGGCAGGCGGCAGCCGTGACCAGCAGCGTGAACGTCAGACCGGCCGGCAGCGCCCGGCGGTGCATCCACCGCGCCGGTCGCCCGCCCAGGCCGTACCGCATCGCCAGCTCCGCAGGTCGCGGGGGCGGCGTCGGGCCGCCCGAGCCGGTACGCCGGGTCTCGGCGTACCCACCCGGTCAAACGAGCGCAGACCCGACAAGGACTCGCGCTCAGCGTGGTGCGGCGAACACCTGCGTCCAGTACGGGCCGTTGCTGCTCGCCACACCGACGCCGATCTCGGTGAAGGCGCAGTTGAGGATGTTGGCACGGTGTCCGTCGCTGTTCATCCAGGCGTCCATGACGGCCGCCGGAGTCCGCTGGTTCCAGGCGACGTTTTCGCCGTACGTGCGCCAGGCGTAGTCGACCCGATCGATCCGGTCGCCGGGATCGCTACCGTCACTGCCGGTGTGCGACATGTTCTTGTGGTCGGCCTGGTCCTGGCTGTGCCGCTGGGCCGCGGTCATCAGCTTGTCGTCGATGCTCAGGGCGCCGCAGCCGGCCTTCGCCCGCTCGGCGTTGACAAGCGCGACCACCTCGGCCGCCTCCGAGGCGACGTCGCCGGAGGAGGACGGAGCGGCGGAGGCCGCCCGGCTCGGGCTGCCCTGGCGTTCGGCGCTGAGCCGGGAGGGGGCCGTGCTGCGCGAGGGCGCGGGCTTGGGCCGGGTCGTCCGACTCGGTGACGGCGACGCCGTCGCGGCGCTGGGGGAGACGCTGGGGCTGGGAGTGGCGCTCGGGCTCTGGCTCTCGGGCAGGTCCAGCGCCAGTTCCTGATCCTCTTCCGGCACGGCGGGCGCGCTGGCGACCGGTGCCTCGCCGGCCGTGGAGTTGGTGGGGGTGTCGTCACCGGGCAGCGCGAGGGCCGCGACGCCGATGCTCACCACGAGGGTGGCGGCTGCGGCGGCGCCGCCCATCACCAGGGGGCGCGGCAGCCGGCGGGACCGACGGGCCGGGGCGGTCGGTTCGAGCGCCGGCTCGTCGACCCCGGCCACCTCCCGGTGCCCGGTCTGCGGCCCGTAGTGGGGAACGACGACCGGCTCGGCGTACGCACTGCTCCGGTCGGAGTACCCGACTGCCTGATCGGTGTACCGATCGAGCCGATCATCGTAGGCGTACGAGCTGTCCTGCGGCGACGCGTGGTGCGTGGGCCAATCGGCGGCATGGACGGCGGTGCGGTCGTCGTCGCGGTGGTGCCGCCCGGGCCCCTGGTGGAACGAGCCGGTCTCCGGGTGGAACGAGCCCGAGGTGTCGTGGTGGAACGAGCCCGAGGTGTCGTACCAGTGCTGCCCCGTCGCCGGGTACGGCTGCTCCGCCGGCTGGTACGTCTCCGTCGCCTGGTAGGACTGCGTGGCGTCGGACCGCCACTGCTCGGTCGGCTGGTCGCGGTACCACCCGTCGGACGGGTCCTCCGGATCGTCGCCGAACAGGTAGGACGACCGTGGCGCCGGCCGGTCGGTCAACCAGGCCGGGTCGTCGGTCGGTGGTTCGGCTCGCCGCGGGGTGTGCTCCGGGTCGATCGGATCATTCCAGCCGTGCACGCCTGTCGCCTCCACGGGTCAGTTACGGGCCGGGGTGACGCTACGTGTTGTGTCTGAGCAGCAGCAATCTGGCTAAGGAAGAGTTAAGAGGAGCCTGTACGTCCGGGTGAGGTATTCAGCGATTCCGGAGCGTAGAGTCGGGGCGTCCGGACAGAGCGTGTCCGCGCCTCGTGGCAGTCCCCCGAGACGGGTGTGGCCGACGCCGAGATGATCTACGGCCTGCGTGAACTTGACGAAGCAGGGGCTGTCGGCTCAATATGGTGATGTCGCCAGTCGCGCCCGGCCATGCCCAGAAATTGTGGGAATGGTAGTCGCGTTCACAGGGGCGCGCGTTGGCCGGCCTCTCCGGCAGCGCACATCAAGGAGTAAAAATGGCGAAGGCCCTCTACGGCCACGTAGGTGCGGCGCCCGACCGGCGCCTGCTCGACGAGGTCACCCGACTGCGTGCCAGGGTTCAGTCACTGGAGTTCGAGGTCACGCGACTGCGTGCCGAGAACGATCGGCTCGCGGCGGCTGCGGCGGAGGCAGACGATCTGCTTCGTCTGGCCGAGCCCGCGCTGACCTGACCTACCTGGTCCGCACGAGCGACTGGACCCACCGGTCGCCGCACGAGCGACTGGACCCAACCGGTCGCCACAACTGAATAGCACCACCGCACCGAGCGCGCCGACACGATGTGCCGGCGCGCAGCTTTGTGCGTAGCCGATCGCATCGGCCGTTCGGTGCGACGTGTGGTCCGGTCGGTGTCCGGCGGCCGGCAGGTGGGTCGCGTCGGGTGCGCCACCCGGTCCCGGGTTAGTCTGCGGGTTTACCAGGGTCCGCGCAGCCGGGCGACGGTACGGCGGCCACCGGACGAGAGTCGAGAAGGTGCATCTCAAGAGCCTGACGGTGAAGGGCTTCAAGTCTTTCGCCTCCGCGACGACGCTCAAGCTGGAGCCGGGGATCACCTGCGTGGTGGGCCCGAACGGCTCCGGCAAGTCAAACGTCGTCGACGCCATCGCCTGGGTGCTCGGCGAGCAGGGCGCCAAGGCGTTGCGCGGCGGAAAGATGGAAGACGTCATCTTCGCCGGCACCGCCGGGCGCGCCCCGCTGGGCCGAGCCGAGGTGACCCTCACCATCGACAACACCGACGGTGCGCTGCCGATCGAGTACACCGAGGTCTCCATCACCCGCCGGATGTTCCGCTCCGGCGAGAGCGAATACGAGATCAACGGCGACTCGTGTCGACTGCTCGACATTCAGGAACTGCTGTCGGACTCCGGCATCGGCCGGGAGATGCACATCATCGTCGGGCAGGGGCGGCTCGACGGGATGCTGCACGCCAAGCCGGAAGACCGGCGGGCGTTCATCGAGGAGGCGGCCGGCGTCCTCAAGCACCGCAAGCGCAAGGAAAAGGCGCTGCGCAAGCTCGACGCGATGCAGACCAACCTCAACCGGCTCACCGACCTCACCGTCGAGCTGCGCCGACAGCTCAAACCCCTCGGACGGCAGGCCGAGGTGGCCCGCCGGGCCGCGGTGATCCAGGCCAACCTGCGCGACGCCCGACTGCGGCTGCTCGCCGACGACCTCGCCACCCTGCGGACCACCCTGGACAAGGAGATCGCGGACGAGACCGCGCTTCGGCAGCGCCGCGAGCAGGTCGAGGCGGAGCACGCCGAGGTGCAGTCCCGCCTCGGCGAGTTGGAGGAGGCGCTGGCCTCCGATGCCCCGCTGCTGGCCGCCGCCCAGGACACCTGGTACAAGCTCTCGGCGTTGCAGGAGCGGTTCCGCTCGATCGAGCAGCTCGCCGTCGAACGGCTGCGGCACCTGACCGCCACGCCGGACGACGAGCGCCCGGGCCGCGACCCGGAACAACTGGAGGCCGAGGCCGAACGGGTCCGCGAACAGGAGGAGGAACTGCGCGCGGCGCTCACCGACGACCAGGTCCGGCTCGCCGAGGCGGTCGAGCACCGCCAGGAGCTGGAGCGGCAGCTCGCCGCCGCCGAGCGGGAACTGGTCGCCGCCGCGAAGGCGATCGCCGACCGGCGGGAGGGCCTGGCCCGGCTGACCGGGCAGGTGAACTCCGCCCGGGCGCGGACCACAAGCGCCGGGGAGGAGATCGAGCGGCTCGCCGCCGCGCACACCGACGCGATGGCGCGCGCCGAGCGGGCCCAGGCGGAGCTGGACGCGGTCGCCGAGCAGTCCACCGAGGCGGACCGGGACAACGCCGACCTGGACGCCCGGCACGCCGAGGCCGTCGCCGCCCAGGAACAGGCACAGGCCACGGTCCGGTCCCTGTCGGACGCGGAACGGGCGGCGGAGAAGGACGCCGCCACCTGGAAGGCCCGGGAGGAGGCGCTCGCTCTGGGCCTGCGTCGCAAGGACGGCGCTGGGGCCCTGCTGGCCCGTGCCGACCAGGTACCCGGCCTGCTGGGCGGCCTCGCCGGCCTGCTCACGGTGGCTCCGGGCCACGAGGCGGCGCTCGCCGCGGCGCTCGGCGGGCTGGCCGACGCGGTCGCGGTGACCGGCGTGGACGAGGCCGTCGAGGCGATGCGGCTGCTGAAGATCTCGGACGCCGGGCGGGCCGGACTGCTCGTCGGCAGCCCCGCCGGGCCGGGAATGACCGGCTCGGCCGACGCATTGCGTCCGAAACTGCCCGACGGTGCCCAGTGGGCACCCGACCTGGTCGACTGCGACGCGCAGATCCGGCCTGCGGTGTACCGGGCGCTGCGGGACGTGGTGCTGGTGGCGGACCTGTCCGCCGCCGCCGAGGTGGTCAGCGCACATCCTGAGCTGCGAGCGGTCACCCGGGAGGGTGACGTGGTGGGCGCGTACGCGGCGGCCGGCGGGTCGGCCAAGGCACCGAGTTACATCGAGGTGCAGGCGGCCGTCGAGGAAGCCCGGGCCAATCGGTTGGCCGCCGAGCGGACCAGCGCCGACCTGCGGGAGCAGCTGGTCGAGGCGCGTGCCGAGGTGGCCAAGGTCAAGGAGGCGGTGCAGCACGCCGCAGCGGCCAAGCGGGAGGCGGAGAGCCACCGCAACGCCGCGGCACGCCGGCTCGCCGAGTTGGGTGCCGCCGCTCGGTCGGCAAAGGCGGAGACCGACCGCCTCGGCGAGTCCCGGTCCCGTGCCGAGGCGGCCCGGGAACGGGACCTGACCACCCTGGCCGAGCTGGAGGAGCGGCTGCGGTTGGCCGAGGCCACCCCGATCGACGCGGAACCCTCCACCGAGGAACGCGACCAGTTCGCCGCCATGGTGCCGCAGGCCCGGCAGAACGAGATGGAGGTCCGGCTCGCGGTGCGTACCGCCGAGGAGCGGGTCGCCTCGATCGCCGGGCGGGCCGACTCGCTGCGTCGGCAGGCGGGTGCCGAGCGGGCGGCCCGGGAACGGGCGGCGGCCCGGCGCGCGGCGCGGACCCGGGGCGCCGCCATCGCCCGTGCGGTGGCCGGTGGCGCGCGGACGGCGTTGACCCAGCTGACCAGCAGCATCGCGCAGGCCGAGGAGCACCGCGACGCGGTGGCGCGGGAACGGGCCACCCGCGAGGCGGAGCTGCAGGAGGTGCGGGCCGCCGCGAAACGGTTCGGTGCGGAACTGGAACGGCTCACCAGTCAGGTGCACCGGGACGAGGTCGCCCGCGCCGAGCAGCGGTTGCGCATCGAGCAATTGGAGGCCAAGGCTGCCGAGGACTTCGGCCTGACCGTCGAAACCCTGGTCGCCGAGTACGGCCCGAGTCAGCTGGTGCCGCCCACCGAGGCGGAGGTGGCCGCCGCCGAACGGGACGGTCTGCCGGTGCCCGAGCCGGTCCGCTACGAACGCCCGGTGCAGGAGAAGCGGGCCGCCAAGGCCGAACGGGAACTCGCCCTGCTGGGCAAGGTCAACCCGCTCGCCCTGGAGGAGTTCGCGGCGCTGGAGGAGCGGTACAAATTCCTCTCCGAGCAGTTGGAGGATCTCAAGGCGACCCGGCGGGACCTGCTCACCGTGGTCAAGGATGTCGACGAGCGGATTCTGGAGGTCTTCGCCAGCGCCTTCGCCGACACCGCCCGAGAGTTCGAGCAGGTCTTCACCGTGCTGTTCCCCGGTGGTGAGGGCCGGCTGATCCTCACCGACCCGGACGACCTGCTGACCACTGGTGTCGAGGTCGAGGCCCGCCCGCCGGGCAAGAAGATCAAACGGCTGTCGCTGCTCTCCGGCGGTGAGCGGTCGCTGACCGCCGTGGCGATGCTGGTGGCGATCTTCCGCGCCCGGCCGAGCCCGTTCTACATCATGGACGAGGTGGAGGCGGCCCTCGACGACGTGAACCTGGGCCGGCTGATCACCCTGCTGGCGCAACTGCGGGAGAAGAGCCAGCTGATCGTCATCACGCACCAGAAGCGGACGATGGAGATCGCTGACGCGCTCTACGGTGTGACCATGCGCGGCGGGGTGACCCAGGTGATCAGTCAACGGCTCAACCGGGCCGACGGGGATGACGAGCGGCAGGGCCGCGGCGAGGAGAACGGGTAGTGGCTCGGGAACGCGCGACGGCGCTCCTGGTGGATTTCGACGGTGTGCTGCGGCGCTGGGATCCGGCGGTCGCCGCCGGCGTGGAGCGGGAGTACGGCCTCTCCGCCGGTGTGCTCGGCGAGATCGCCATGCAGTGGGGGCGGCTGCAACCGGTGCTCACCGGCCAGGTCAGCCACGCCGACTGGATGACAAGCGTGGCCGACGCGCTCACGCCGTCCGTGGGTGACGCCGAGCGGGCGCGTGCGGCGGTGGCGCAGTGGCAGCGCTATCGCGGTGAGGTCGACCCGGAGGTGCTCACGTTCGTCCGCGAGGCGAGGGCCGCCGGCATCCGGGTCGGGCTCGGCACCAACGCCACCGACCTGCTCGACGCCGACCTGGCTGCGTTGGGGCTCACCGACGAGTTGGACGTGGTGGTCAACTCCTCGGCCATCGGGGTGCACAAACCGGCACCCGAGTACTTCCAGGCCGCCTGTGCGGCGCTGGACACGCCGCCGGCCCGGGTGCTCTTCGTCGACGACGAGGACCGGGCGATCAGCGGGGCCCGGGCCGCCGGGCTGTCGGCGTACCGCTGGAACGGGCCGGCCGACCTGCGCTACCTGCGCGCCGTCCTGGCCGGCTGAGCCGGCGCCGACCACCTTCCGCACCCCGGGTCGCGGCAAGTCGCGGTGTCCCGCCGACGGGTGACCGCGACGTGCCGCAACCGGTGCCGACCAGCCAGGCTCTCCCTCACTCGCCGACGACGCCGTCGATGCGTTCCCGGATCAGGTCGGCGTGCCCGTTGTGTCGGGCGTACTCCTCGATCATGTGGACGTAGACCCAGCGCAGGTTGAACGTGCGTCGTTTCGGGCCCACCTCGGTGAACGTCTCGTCGAGCGACCGACCGACGACGGCGGCGCGGGCCAGCGCCACCTCCCGGTGGAAGGTGGCGAAGTCCGCCTCGGCGTCGGCGGCGCTGACGTCGTGATCGGCGTCCGGATCGTCGGGCGTGTAGTAGGGGTAGTCCACCGGCTCACCGGCGAAGTTCTCCCGGAACCGCCACGCCTCCACCTCGGCCAGATGCCGGACCAGCCCGAGCAGGGTGAGGCCGGACGGCTCGACGCTGGCGGTGCGCAGCTGCTCGGCGGTGAGGCCCGCGCACTTGAGCAGCAGGGTCTGCCGGTGATAATCCAGCCAGCCCTCCAGCATGGTGCGCTCGTCGCCGACGTAGGGCTCAGGGGTCCGGTCGACCGCCGGTGCTGTCCATGTCATCCGGGGATTGTGGCCCGAATGTCTGACAACCGACGACAGCTTTTCGGCTCCTTCAGCGACCGTCGGCGAGCCGGTGCCGGGCGACCTCCCGCAGGTGACCGTCACCGGTGGTGCCCTCGATGACCACCTCGGCCCCGCGTCCGGCGTGGGTGAGTGTCGCCACCGCGTTGCCGAAGTAGGGCCCCGCCAGCTTGCGCCACTTGACCAGCGCGCGGCGAACCCCGGCCGTGCGGGCCAGGGCACGGGCCGCCCCGGCCGGGCCCCGCGCCCACCCGAGCCGCATCAGCGGGCGCATCCCGGCCGGCACCTGGTTGTGGATCGGCGAGCAGGTGAGCTGATGCACCGGTGTGCGTACACCAGGGTCGGCGAACCTGACTCTGGCCACGTACGAGTGGTGCACATCGCCGGAGAGCACGCTTATCGACGCCGGTGGCGGGTACGCCGGCCCGGCGCCCTTGCGGTCGTCGGGTGTACCGGGTGCGCCGGCGCCGATGCGGGCGAACAGCTCCGCCAGCGCGTCGAACGAGCGACGGAACGCTGCCCAGTGCTCCAGATCCAGCGCGCGGCGCAGCCGTTCGCCCAGGCCGGCGACCCATGGCCGGGGCGAGTCCGCCAGCTTCTCGTTCCACGTCTCGACGTGGTGGATGCCGGGCGGCAGCAGCCAGGGCAGCGAGGAGCCGACCACGAGGTGGTCGTAGCCACCGTGGGCGCGGTCGAGGAACCACGACCACTCCCCGGGCGGCAGCATCGCCCGCCGACCGGGTTGCAGCACCCGGCTGCACCGGTTGTCGAGCATCACCAGCCGGGTGCGTCCCAGGTCGAGCGCGTAGCTCCACTGGTACTGCACCGCCCGCCAGCGCTCGGTGTCGTGGGCCAGGTCGGCCTCGGTGTCCACCCGCGCGCCGAACTCGCGCAGCACCCCGGTGGCGTCCTCCGCCGCGCTCACCTTGGCGAAGACCGGGTCCGCGGCGATCTCGTCCGGGGAGAGGTTGCCCAGGTGCTGGTACACCCAGTAGGAGGCCAGCCCGCTGGTGATCCGCTCGGCCCACCACGGCTGTTCGCGCATCTCGGCGCGCCAGGAGGCCGAGGTGTTCCAGTCGTCGATGATCTCGTGGTCGTCGAAGATCATCACGGTCGGCAGGGTGGAGAGGAGCCAGCGGATCTCCGGGTCGCGCCACGACTCCAGGTAGAGCTTGGTGTACTCGTCGAAGCTGACCACCTGGTCCTTCGGGGCACCCTCCGGACGTCGCCGGCGGCGGCGCAGCAGGCGCTTCACGGTCGGCGAGGTCTCGTCGGCGTAGACCTGGTCGCCGAGCAGCAGCAGCAGGTCGGGCAGGGCCGCCGGGTCCGGGTCGGCCATCACCCGCCGGGCGTACGCGTCGAGCGCGTCCGGTGGCAACTTGCGGGTGGTCGCGTGCTGGGTGGTCTCCCGACAGGAGCCGAAGAGCAGCCGGACCGGCTGGTCCCGGTCGTCGGTGGCCCGGGTACGGATGACGCTGGGCGGGAAACGACTCTCCGGCTGCGGCCAGACCACCTCGTCGTCGATCAGCACCTCGTACGCCGTCGTGCTGTCCGGGGTGAGCCCGTCGACCACCACCAGGGCGTAATGGTGGTCGTACGCGCTGAAGGTGGGGGCGGTGCCGGTGGCGCCGCGCGCCGTGCGGACGGTGACCACAGTCGGTGTCGTGGTCTCCACCCAGACCGTGGCCCGAGTGCCGACGACCCGGCGCAGCAGGGGGCCGATGAGCAGCTCGGCGGGCATACGGGACCTCCAGACGAGAGAACTTCATCCTTTACTACCCGGCCGGCGGCGCACCACTGCCAACTGTGGCCGAGACTACCGCCGCTTCCTGGGCGGACACCGCGAGCGGTCGGGCGGCCGGGAACCGCCGCGCCCGGCGGGAGCGGTGGCTGAGACGTGATCGCCGGCATCTGACAGGATTCCGGCATGACGGATTACCTCCTCATCGCTCTCGCCCTGCTCGGTCTGCTGATACTCGGCGGCATCGGGCTGGTCGTGCCGCGGCTGCGTCGACGGCCGCAGCCGCCGTTGCCGCGTACGGAGGTCGACACCCGGGCGGAGGAGGACCTCGCCGGCCCGCCGGTGCAGGCACCGGAGGCCGATCTGTCCACAGGTGTCCTGGTCGAGCCGCCGGTCGAGGCACCGGCACCGACCGTCGAGGTGCCCGAGCCGACCGCCGGCCGGCTGGTGCGGCTGCGCTCCCGGCTGTCGCGATCGCAGAACGTGTTCGGCAAGGGCCTGCTCGGCCTGCTCAGCCGGGACCGGCTCGACGAGGACGTCTGGGAGGAGATCGAGGACAGCCTGATCACCGCCGACGTGGGCGTCGACGCCACCCGGGAGATCGTCGACCGGCTGCGGGAGCGTACCCGGGTGCTGGGTACCCGGTCGGTGGCCGAGCTGCGGTCCCTGCTCGCCGCCGAGCTGGTCAACGCGCTCGACCCGGGGCTGGACCGGTCGCTGCACACCGCTCCGAAGGAGGGCGTGCCGGCGGTGCTGCTCGTGGTCGGGGTCAACGGCGCGGGCAAGACCACCACCTGCGGCAAGATCGCCCGGGTGCTCATCGCCGACGGTCGCAGCGTGCTGCTCGGCGCCGCCGACACCTTCCGGGCCGCTGCCGCCGACCAGTTGCAGACCTGGGCCGGGCGGGTCGGGGCCGAGACCGTCCGTGGCCCCGAGGGCGCCGACCCGGCCAGCGTCGCCTTCGACGCCGTCAAGCGCGGCATCGAGACGGGCGTGGACACGGTCCTCGTCGACACCGCCGGCCGGTTGCAGAACAAGATCGGCCTGATGGACGAGCTGGGCAAGGTCAAGCGGGTGGTGGAGAAGCACGGCCCGATCGACGAGACACTGCTGGTGCTCGACGCCACCACCGGTCAGAACGGGCTGGAGCAGGCGCGGGTCTTCACCGAGGTGGTGAACGTCACCGGGGTGGTGCTGACCAAGCTCGACGGCACCGCCAAGGGCGGCATCGTCATCGCCGTGCAGCGCAAGCTCGGCATCCCGGTGAAGCTGGTCGGCCTCGGCGAGGGCCCGGACGACCTGGCACCCTTCGATCCGGCGCAGTTCGTCGACGCGTTGCTGGGTACCGAGTCCTCCGGTCAGACCGCGTAACCTCGGGTGACCAGAGACGATCGCGCGTACGCGGGCTGGCGCGACCCGAGCCACCCGTCGCAGCGCCTCGGGAGACCGTACGTGACCTCGCAGGAGATCCCGCTGCACGGCGGGAACGTGAGCACCGTGGTGCGGGTCGGTGACACGGTGCGGCGCAACGCCGGGCCGTGGACCCCGTCGGTGCACGCCCTGCTGCGTCACCTGGAGTACGTCGGATTCACCGGTGCCCCTCGTGCCCTCGGCATGGACGAGCGCAACCGGGAGGTGCTGTCGTACCTGGAGGGGGAGTGCGGGGAGTACCCGCTGGCCCCGCACTGGGTCACCGACGAGGCGCTGGTCACCGTCGCCACCATGCTGCGGATGTTCCACGACGCCCAGTACGGTTTCGTGCCGCCGCCGCAGGCGGTGTGGCGCTCGTTCGGCCCACCGCCGCCGGACACCGAGGTCATCTGCCACCACGACGCGGCACCGCACAACGTGATCTGGCGGCCGGACGGCACCCTCGGGCTGATCGACTTCGATCTCGCCTCGCCCGGTGCCCGGATCTACGACGTGGCGTACGCCGCGTGGACCTGGGTGCCGATCTTCTCCGACCGGGACTCCATCACCCTCGGCTGGAAGCGCCCGGACCGGCCGCGTCGGTTGCGGCTCTTCGCCGACGCGTACGGGCTGATTCCGCGCGACCGGCACCGGCTGATCCGGACCATCCGCAAGCGGATCGTCGACCACGTCGAGGGCATCCGTCGGATGGCCGCCGCGGGGGAGCCGGCCTTCGTCCGGATCGTGCACAAGGGCCACCTACGCCGGCCGATGCGGGATCTGCGGTTGCTCGACTACGAGCGACACGCCCTCGAGCACGCCCTGCGCTGAGATCTGCGGGTCTCCCGGCGGTCTCTGGGCCGTCGGGGGGATAGACCGGCACCAAATGGCCGATCCACCCCCGTCGAAGCGCTGAGGTGTGCGTCTTTCTTCACACGTCCGAAACAAGCCGTCACGGTTCGGAAACCAGCCGGGGACCCTTGGTGAAACAGCGGACTACCAGGCTTCCGCGCAACCGGCGTACGGGCGATGCTGCGCGGTGCCGGGAGGGAGGGAGAAAACAACCCGAGAGGAGGCAGCGTGCCGGAGCTAGATTCTGGTGCCACCGCCTGGATTTTGACTTCAGCCGCGCTGGTGTTGCTCATGACGCCCGGCCTGGCGCTGTTCTACGGGGGCATGACCCGGTCCAAGTCCGTGCTCAACATGATGATGATGAGCTTCGGGGCGATCGGCCTGGTCAGCCTGCTGTGGGTGTTCTACGGCTACAGCATCGCGTTCGGTGAGGACGTCGGCGGGATCACTGGTGATCTTTCCGCCGCCGGTCTGCGCGGCATGCTGGAGAGCGGGACCGAGGGTGGCATCCCCGACCTGCTGTTCGCCGGTTTCCAGTTGATGTTCGCCGTGATCACCGTCGCGCTGATCAGCGGCGCGATCGCCGACCGGGCCCGGTTCGGCCCGTGGCTGCTCTTCGCCGGCCTGTGGGCCACCCTGGTCTACTTCCCGGTGGCGCACTGGGTGTGGGGCGGTGGCTGGATCTTCGAGCTGGGTGTGCTCGACTTCGCCGGCGGCACCGCGGTGCACATCAACGCCGGTGCCGCGGCGCTCGCCCTGGCGCTGGTGCTCGGTCGCCGGGTGGGCTGGCCGAAGGACAGTTTCAAGCCGCACAACCTGCCGATGGTGCTGCTCGGTGCCGGCCTGCTGTGGTTCGGCTGGTTCGGCTTCAACGCCGGGTCGGCGCTGGCCGCCAACGGCACCGCCGCGGTCGCCTTCATCAACACTCAGGTCGCCACCGCCGCCGCGGTGATGGGCTGGCTGCTGGTGGAGAAGCTCCGCGACGGCAAGCCGACCACCCTCGGTGCGGCGTCCGGCGCCATCGCCGGCCTGGTCGCCATCACCCCGGCCTGCGCCTTCCTGGAGCCGCTCGGCGCCATCGCGCTCGGCGTCATCGCCGGTGTCGTCTGCGCGCTGGCCGTCGGCCTCAAGTACCGCCTCAAGTACGACGACTCGCTCGACGTGGTCGCCGTGCACATGGTCGGCGGCATCATCGGTTCGCTGCTCATCGGCTTCCTGGCGATGGAGGTGCTGGCCGGTGAGGGCAACGACGGTCTGCTCTACGGCGGTGGGATCACGCTGCTGGGCAAGCAGGCCCTCGGTTCGGTGGCCGTGCTGGCGTACTCGTTCGTGGTCGCGTACCTCATCGGCTTCGTGATCGACAAGACCATCGGCTTCCGCGCCAGCGCCGACGCCGAGGTCGAGGGCATCGACAACGCCGAGCACGCGGAGAGCGCGTACGAGTTCAGCTCCACGGGTGGTGGCGGTGGCGCGTTCGCCGCCGCGGGCATCGGCACCTCGGCGGCGTCGTCGAAGACCGAGCCCACCGAACCGGTAAGCGAAAAGGTCGCCGGCTAACGTTTCGGGAATGGAGGGGTTGGACATGAAGCTGGTGACCGCGGTCATCAAGCCGCACCAGTTGGACGCCGTCAAGGAGGCCCTGCACACGCTGGGCGTGGCCGGTCTGACGGTGAGCGAGGTCCAGGGCTACGGGCGGCAGAAGGGCCACACCGAGGTCTACCGGGGCGCCGAGTACACCGTCGAGTTCCTGCCCAAGATCCGGGTGGAGGTGCTCACCGACGAGATCGACGTCGAGAAGATCGTCGACGCCGTCGTGTCGGCCGCCCGGACGGGCAAGATCGGTGACGGCAAGGTCTGGGTGACCGCCGTCGAGGAGGTCGTCCGGGTCCGCACCGGCGAGCGCGGCCTGGACGCACTGTAGGGCGATGATCGATGACCTCGTTGACCAGTAGGACAGCCTCGGAACCCCCCGGTAGCGCTGACCTCCTGGTCAACGAGGTCGTCGGCGTACCGGCCGGGGTCGGCGCGACGGCGCGTCGGGCCCGGGCCGACGCGTACGACGCCTGGCTGGCCCGGCTGCTGCCGGACCGGCCGGGCGTCGCGCTGCTCGCGGTCGGCGGCCTTGGCCGGCGGCAGTGCGCTCCCTACGGCGACCTCGACCTGGTGCTGGTGCACGCCGGAGTGCCCGGCATCGACGAACTGGCCGCCGCCCTCTGGTATCCGATCTGGGACGCCGGGCTGCGGCTGGACCACTCGGTCCGGACCGTCGCCGAGGCGCTGTCGGTCGCCCAGGACGACGTCAAGGTGGCCCTCGGGCTGCTCGACGCCCGGCTCGTCGCCGGTGATCCGGACCTCGCCGACACGCTGGTGCGCAGCGCCACCGACCACTGGCGGCGCACCGCGGTCCGCCAACTCGCGCCCCTGCGGGAGAGCACCGCCGCCCGCTGGCAGGCCCACGGCGAACTGGCCCACCTGCTGGAGGGCGACCTGAAGGAGGCGGCCGGAGGGTTGCGTGACGTCGGCATCCTGCGGGCCATCGCCACCGCCGGGATCACCGACGCGCTACGACCCGCCGTGCACGCCGCACACCTGCGGCTGCTGGACACCCGGGACGCGTTGCACCAGCAGGTCGGCCGGCGCGTCGACCGGCTGCTCGCCCAGGAGCGCGACGGGGTGGCCGCCCTGCTCGGCTTGCGTCGGACACCGTCCGGCGTAGCCGAGGGCGTTCCGCCGGGCGGGGTGCCGCCGCAGCCGGCCGGCGCGTCACCGGACCAGCGGTCCGGCCCCGCGCCGCGTCCCGAGGATGGCGACGGTGACACCCTGCTGCGTCGGGTCGCCGGTGACGCCCGGACCATCAGCCACGCCCTGGACGACGCCTTCCGCGCCGCCGACCGGTTGCGTTCCGGTCGCCGTCGGGGCGCCGACGGCAGGCCGCTGCGCCGCCCGGTCGCCCGGGACGTGGTCGAGCACGACGGCGAACTGGTGCTGGCCCGCACCGCCATCGGCGCCCGCCCCGACGCCAGCCTGTCGCTGCGGGTGGCCGCCGCCGCGGCGACCACCGGGCTGCCGATCGCCCGGGCCACCTGTGAGTGGCTGGCCGCGTACTGCCCGCCGCTGCCGACGCCCTGGCCGGCCGAGGCCCGCGCCGCCCTGACCACGCTGCTCGGTGCGGGCGCCGGCATGATCCCGGCCTGGGAGACCTGCGACCGGTACGGGCTGATCGACGGATGGTTGCCGGAGTGGACCCGGCTGCGCAGCCTGCCCCAGCACAACCCGGTGCACCGGTTCACCCTGGACCGGCACCTGGTGCAGACGGCCGCCGAGGCCAGTCGGCACACCCGCGACGTGGATCGCCCCGACCTGCTCCTGCTCGGCGCGCTCCTGCACGACGTCGGCAAGGGGCTCCCCGGTGACCACAGCGTGGTGGGCGCGCCGATCGCCGAGGGGATCGCAACCCGGATCGGCCTACCGGCCACCGAGGCGACGCTGATCGGCACGCTGGTCCGGCTGCACCTGGTGCTGCCCGAGGTGGCCACCCGGCGGGACCTGTCCGACCCGGTCACCATCGCCCGGGTGGCCGAGTCGGTAGGCGATGTCACCACCCTCGACCTGCTGTACGCGCTGGTGCGCGCCGACGCCGCCGCCACCGGCCCGGCCGCCTGGTCGGACTGGAAGGGCCGGTTGATCGCCGAGCTGGTCGCCCGGGTCCGCACCACCCTCGACACGGGCGACGTACCCGCCCCGCCGGCACCGGACCCGGCGCTGGTGGCCGGGCCACTGCCGGTCGTACACCTGACCGGGGACCGGGTGGCGGTGGCCGCGGCCGATCGTCGGGGCCTGCTCGCGACGGTGGCCGGTTGCCTGGCCCTGCACCGGCTGGAAGTGCTCGCCGCCGACGCCTCGACGGTGGACGGACGGGCCCTGGTGCAGTGCCGGGTGCAGCCACGCTACGGACTGGCCCCGGATCCGGTGGCGCTGAGCGCCGACCTGCGCCGCGCGGTGCGCGGTGACGTGTCGGTGACCCAGCGGCTACGCGGTCGGGCCCTGGCCGCACGGGGGGCCGGGGCCCAACCGCGGGTGGTCTGGCACCGGGACGCCGCCACCGACGCGGTACTGCTGGAACTGCGTGCCGCCGACGCCGCTGGCCTGCTCTACCGGGTGACAAGCGCGCTCGACGCGGCCGGCGCTCAGGTCCGGGCGGCCCGGATCGCCACCCTCGGCGGCGACGTGGTCGACGCCTTCTACCTGGTCGGTGGCTGGCCCTCCCAGGAGGAACGGGCCCGCCTGGAGGCCGCCGTCCTCGCCGCCGTGTAGCGGCCTGCCTGGCTCCCGCGCCGGATCTGTGGCAGTAAAGGTGTCAACTGACCGGCGTGTCGGATACCGCAACTGCCACAGATCGTGGCGCCCGGGCGCTCGCGGGGGCTGGGCGGGCGGGAGCGGGGGTGTGGGTGGCGGGCTACCCTAGCGGTGGTCGGACAGCTCACCCGGCCTCGCTCGTGCTCATCGGAACACTGACAAACGGGATGTTCGCGTGTTTGACACCTTGAGTGACCGCCTCTCCGGGATCTTCACCAAGCTCCGCGGCAAGGGACGTCTCACCGACGCCGACATCGACGCCACCGCGCGCGAGATCCGCCTCGCGCTGCTGGAGGCGGACGTCGCGCTGCCGGTGGTCAAGGGCTTCATCGCGAACGTCAAGGAGCGGGCGCGCAGCGCCGAGGTCTCGCAGGCGCTCAACCCGGCCCAGCAGATCATCAAGATCGTCAACGAGGAACTGATCGCCGTGCTGGGCGGCGAGGGGCGACGGCTCCAGTTCGCCAAGCAGCCGCCCACCGTGATCATGCTCGCCGGTCTTCAGGGCTCCGGTAAGACCACGCTCGCCGGCAAGCTGGCCCGCTGGCTCAAGGCCCAGGGGCATCAGCCGCTGCTGGTCGCCGCCGACCTGCAACGTCCCAACGCCGTCGGGCAGCTCCAGGTGCTCGGTGGCCGCGCCGGTGTCGAGGTGTACGCCCCGGAGCCCGGCAACGGCGTCGGCGACCCGGTGCAGGTGGCCAAGGCCTCCATCCAGCACGCCCGCCGGGCCGCCCGGGACGTCGTCATCGTCGACACCGCCGGCCGGCTCGGCATCGACGCGGAGATGATGCAGCAGGCCGCCGACATCCGCGACGCGGTCAACCCCGACGAGGTCGTCTTCGTCATCGACGCGATGGTCGGTCAGGACGCGGTGCGGACGGCCGAGGCGTTCCGGGACGGCGTCGGCATCACCGGCGTGGTCCTCTCCAAGCTCGACGGCGACGCCCGTGGTGGTGCCGCGCTGTCGGTCCGTGAGGTGACCGGGCAGCCGATCCTCTTCGCTTCCACCGGCGAGAAACTGGAGGACTTCGATGTCTTCCACCCCGACCGGATGGCCAGCCGGATTCTCGGCATGGGCGACGTTCTCACTCTGATCGAGCAGGCCGAGGCGGCCTTCGACACCGATCAGAAGGAGAAGATGACCGCCAAGCTGATGGGCGGCGAGCAGTTCACCCTGGAGGACTTCCTCGACCAGCTCATCGCGGTACGCCGGATGGGGCCGATCGCCAACGTGCTGGCCATGATGCCGGGCATGGGGCAGGTCAAGGACCAGCTCGCCGAGCTGGACGACAAGCACTTCGATCGGATCACCGCGATCATCCGGTCGATGACCCCGGCCGAGCGCACCAACCCGAAGATCATCAACGGCTCCCGCCGGGCCCGGATCGCCAACGGCTCCGGCGTGACCGTGATGGACGTCAACCAGCTGCTCAACCGCTTCACCGACGCGCAGAAGATGATGAAGCAGATGGGCGGCATGATGGGCCTGCCCGGAGCCGGGCGGCGCAAGGCGACCAAGTCGCCGAAGAACAAGCGCAAGGGCACCAAGGGCGGCAACCGGCCGCGCAGTGGTGCCGGCACCCGGGGCGTGCAGGGTGGCTTCCCGGGCGGGATGCCGCAGTTGCCACCGGGAATGAGCCCCGACGACCTGGCCGCCGGTCAGGGCCTGCCGCCCGGCTTCAAGCTGCCGAAGATCGACTTCAACAAGTTCGGCAAGGACGGCAAGCCGCCGCGCTGAGCGTGTCGGTGACGGTGGGTGGCGTCGTCGGCGCTTAGGGTGATGCCGCCCCTGGAAGGAGGAGTCATGACCGTGGCCCCCATGCTGCCCATCCCACCCGAGCGCTCGGAGTGGACGGTCGACGACCTCGGCGAGCTGCCGGAGGACCTTCCGTACGAACTGGTCAACGGAAGGTTGATCGTGCCGTCGCCGACCGCCCTGCATCAGGACCTCTGTGTCCGGCTACTACTCGCGCTCGAGGACAACTGCCCACCCGACTACCTGGTCAGCATCGACCTGTCGATGCGGATCGACAGGCGCAACGAACCCCGACCCGACGTGGTCGCCATCCGCCGCGAGCACGCCAACCGATCGCCCGTCCCGGTCGAGGACGCGCTGCTCGCCGTCGAGGTCATCTCGCCCACCTCGACCTTCCGTGACCTGTACGACAAGGCCAAGGTCTACGCCCACGCGGGGGTCCGGTCGTACTGGGTGGTCGACCCGCTGCACGAGAAGATGACCTTGACCGAGTACGCCCTCAGCGCATCCGGAGACTACGAGGTCACCACGCACACCGAGGACCTCTTCGTGACCGAGCGACCGTGGAAGGTGTCGGTCGACCTGCCCGCGCTCACCGTGCGGCGAGCCGGGCTTCTGGCGCGCGACGGGCAGTGATCGGGTAGGACTGTGCGCATGGCTCTGCATGTGCGCGGTGTGCTCCTGCCCGACGACGAGGTCCGGGATCTGTGGCTGGTCGGCGACCGGGTCACCTTCGACCCGGTGCCCGGCGCGGAGACGGTCGCCGACCGCGGCTTCATCCTGCCCGGCCTGGTGGACGCGCACTGCCACATCGGCATCGCCCGGGGCGGCGCACCGATCACCTCGCTGGACCAGGCGCGTGCGCTGGCGCGGATCGACCGGGACGCCGGCGCCCTCGCCCTCCGGGACGCGGGATCGCCCTTCCCGTACCCGGAACTGGACGACGAACCCGACCTGCCCCGGCTGATCCGGGCCGGCCGGCACGTGGCGCCGCCCAAGCGATACCTGCGCGACATCGGCGTGGAGGTCGGCGCCGCCGAGGTGGCCGCGACCGTGGCGGAGCAGGCCGCCGCCGGCAACGGCTGGGTGAAGCTGGTCGGCGACTGGATCGACCGGGGCGTCGGTGACCTGGCACCGGCCTGGGACGCCGACACGATGACCGCCGCCGTGGCCGCCGCGCACGCCGCCGGGGTACGCGCCGCCGTGCACACCTTCAGCGAGTCCGCGGTGGAGATCATGGTGCGGGCCGGGGTGGACTCGGTCGAGCACGGCACCGGGCTCAGCCTCGACCTGATCGACCTGATGGCCCGGCAGGGCACCGCGCTGATCCCCACGATGATCAACATTCGTACCTTCGGCCACATCGCCGACCAGGCCCGGGCGAAGTTCCCCGGGTACGCCGAGCACATGCTCGCCCTGCGCGACCGCTTCCCGCAGGTGGTGCGGTCCGCGTACGAGGCGGGTGTGCCGATCTATGTCGGCACCGACGCCGGTGGCGGCATCGACCACGGCCTCGCCGTCGAGGAGATGCTCCTGCTGCACGAGCAGGCCGGAATATCCACCCTGGACGTTCTCGCCGCCGCCTCCTGGGGGGCCCGCGCCTGGCTCGGACTTCCCGGCCTCGTCGAAGGCGGCCTGGCCGACCTCGCCATCTACCCCGAAGACCCCCGGCAGGACCTCACCACCCTCCACACCCCCACCCGCCTCATCCTCCGCGGCCACCCCCTCCCCTGACCCCGCCCCCGGGCCCCCGGCCCACACCCCGCGTTGATCAAGAAGTTTGCGTCTACCGCAGCGCCGAATCCGACGCAAACTTCTTGATCAACGCGAAGGTGTGGGCTCGGCGGTGGGGTGGGTTGGGCGTGGGTGGCGGGGGGCGGGCGCATAGGATGTGCGGTCATGGCGCGCGTGCTTACTCCCCGGGCTGAGGACTTTCCTCGCTGGTACCAGGATCTGATCGCCAAGGCGAAGCTGGCCGACAACGGGCCGGTGCGAGGGACCATGGTGATCCGACCGGCCGGCTATGCCATCTGGGAGCGGATGCAGGCCGAGATGGACGACCGGATCAAGGCGGCCGGCGCGGAGAACGCCTACTTCCCGCTGTTCATCCCGGAGAGCTACCTCAAGCGCGAGGCCGAGCACGTCGAGGGCTTCTCACCGGAGCTGGCTGTGGTCACCCACGGTGGTGGCAAGCAGCTCGCCGAACCGGTCGTGGTGCGACCCACCAGCGAGACGGTCATCGGCGAGTTCATGGCCAAGTGGATCGACTCCTACCGTGACCTGCCGCTGCTGCTCAACCAGTGGGCCAACGTGGTCCGTTGGGAGCTGCGTCCCCGGGTGTTCCTGCGGACCAGCGAGTTCCTCTGGCAGGAGGGGCACACCGCGCACGCCACCCGGGAGGACGCGCGCGCCTACGCCCGCAAGATCCTGCATGAGGCGTACGAGGACCTGATGGTGAGCGTGCTCGGCATCCCCGTGGTGGTCGGGCTCAAGACCGCCCGCGAGCGTTTCGCCGGGGCAACCGCCACCTACACTTGCGAAGGCATGATGGGCGACGGCAAGGCGCTCCAACTCGGCACCAGTCACGAGCTGGGTCAGAACTTCGCCAAGGCCTTCGACATCAGCTACTCCTCGGCCGAAGGTGGCCGGGAACACGCCTGGACGACCTCCTGGGGCACCTCGACCCGGATGCTCGGCGGCCTGATCATGTGCCACGGCGACGACAACGGGCTGCGGGTGCCGCCGCGGCTGGCGCCGACCCAGGCGTACGTCATGGTGGTCAAGGACGGTGACGGAGTCACCGAGGCGGCGGCCAAGCTGCGCGACGCGCTGCGGGACGCCGATGTCCGGGTCGCGCTCGACGACCGCACCGACACCCCGTTCGGCCGCCGGGCCGTCGACGCCGAGCTGCGCGGCTATCCGGTACGCGTCGAGGTCGGTCCCCGCGACCTGGCCGCCGGCAACGCTGTGGTGGTCCGCCGTACCGACGGCTCGAAGGCACCCACGCCGGTGGCGGACGTGGTCGGTGCGGTGCTCGCCGCCCTCGACGCCGACCAGCGGGCGCTGCACGACCAGGCGCTCGCCTTCCGTGAGTCGCGCACGGTCGACGTGGCGACGCTGGACGAGGCGCTGGAGGCGGCAACCACCGGTTGGGCCCGCGTCCCGTGGTCGGCGGTCGGCGTCGACGGCGAGGCGAAGGCCAACGCCCAGGGCGTCACCGTCCGCTGTTTGGTCCGTGCCGACGGCACCGTCCCCGACACCGAGGACGAGCCCGACCTCATCACCATCCTCGCCCGCGCCTACTGACCCCACCCCCGGCCCCCGCGGCCCCGCCGTCGCCCCGCCTCCGGCCCGCTTCGGTTGATCATGAGGTTGGCGAGCTGCCGCCAAATTCATGATCAACGGTTCGGGTGGGGAGGGGGCGGGAGGGCGAGGGTAGGGTCGGGGGCGTGAGGTTGGAGCCGGGGCGGTTGGTCGTGCACCGCAACGTGCGGCGGGGGCGGATCGGCTGGGTCCGGCCGGCGCGGGTGGTCAGCGACGACGAGCGGGGGCTGCTGCTCTGGGTGGCCGAGGGCACGCCGGTGGCCGGCGAGGTCAACGAGGCCGGGCTGGGCATGCGGGCGGTGCCCTTCCGGGAGTGGTTGACCCCGACCTACCGGCTGGCGCAGGGCCGCTGGAACGGTCCACCCTTGTTGAAGTTCCTGCCGACCGGTGCGGCCCATTCCGTCTGGTGGTTCCGCGACGTGCGGGGCCGCTTCGCCGGCTGGTACGTCAACCTGGAGGAATCGGGCGTCCGCTGGGACGACGGCGGGCTGGCCGGCGTGGACATCGTCGACCAGGACCTCGACGTGTGGGTCCGTCCCGACCGCAGCTGGGAGTGGAAGGACGAGGACGAGTTCGTCGAGCGGCTGGCCTTCCCGGAGCACTACTGGGTGACCGACGAGGCGGCGGTGCGGGCCGAGGGTAAACGGGTGATCGCGCTGGCCGAGGCGGGCGTCTTCCCGTTCGACGGCACCTGGTGCGACTTCACCCCGCCGGCGCACTGGACGGCCCCCGATCGCCTGCCCGAAGGCTGGAATCGCCCGCCGGCGCGCTGACCAGATTCATGTGTTCTTCGTCACGTGAGCCCCGCCTCGGGTGACCCTGGCAGGTGCGGTGTGAGCGTTCCGGTGGGGATCTGGCAGAATGGCTGGCTGGTATCCGGCGCGTGTCCGGCGCCCTCTAACCCGGGCACGTCGTCAGTCCACCCGAGCAGTCTCCGGCCCAACCCCACTGTGCCGGTTGGCGCTCACCCGTGCACACCACCCGTACCGGGTCGGTGAGATCGCAACAGGAGCGAAACAACCGTGGCCGTAAAGATCCGGCTCCTGCGGATGGGCAAGATCCGCAACCCGCAGTACCGCATCGTCATCGCCGACTCACGCACCAAGCGCGACGGCCGGGCGATCGAGTTCGTCGGCATCTACCAGCCGAAGGAAGACCCTTCGGTCATCGAGGTCAAGTCGGAGCGGGTCCAGTACTGGCTCTCCGTCGGCGCCCAGCCCAGCGAGGCGGTGCAGCGGCTGCTGGAGCTGACCGGTGACTGGCAGAAGTTCAAGGGCCTGCCCGCCCCGCCGCCGCTGAAGGTCGCTGCCGAGCGGGCCGACCGCAAGGCGGCCTACGAGGCCGAGGCGAAGGCTGCCGCAGGCGTGGCCGACACCCCCGCCAAGCCCGCGAAGAAGGCCGCCAAGGCCGCCGAGGCGCCGAAGGCCGAGGAGGCCCCGAAGGCCGAGGAGCAGCCCGCCGCGGACTCCGGCGAGCAGGCCTGACATGGCGCTGCGGCCGGCGCTGGAGCACCTGGTCAAGGGCATCGTCGACCACCCCGACGACGTCCGCGTCCGGATGGTCGATTCCCGTCGAGGGAAGCGGCTGGAGGTCCGGGTGCATCCCGAGGACCTGGGCACCGTGATCGGGCGGTCCGGCCGGACCGCCAAGGCGCTGCGCCAGGTGATCGGCTCCATCGGTGGGCGCGGCGTACGCGTCGACATCGTCGACTCGTACTGATGCTGCTCATCGTCGGCAGGATCGGTAAGCCGCACGGGATCCGCGGTGAGGTCACCGTGGAGGTGCGTACCGACGAGCCCGAGACGCGCTTCGCCCCCGGCATGGTGTTGAGCACCGTGCCGGGGGTGAAAGCCGCCCAACCCGCACCGGACGCTCCCGGTGTGCTGTTCCGGACGCCCGACACGTTGACAGTCGAGTCCGCGCGTCGGCACCAGGAGCGGCTGCTTGTCGCCTTCGAAGGGGTGCTGGACCGCGACGTCGCCGAGGCGCTGCGGGGCACCCTGCTCGCGGTGGACAGCGCTGAGGTCGCCCCGCCCGAGGATCCGGAGGAGTTCCACGATCATCAGTTGGTCGGGCTGGCGGTGGTCACGCCGACCGGCGAGCGACTGGGTGAGGTTGCCCGGATCGACCACGCCCCCGCCTCCGATCTGCTGGTGCTGCGGCGCCCCGAGGGGCACACGGCGTTGATCCCCTTCGTCAAGGCGATCGTCCCCGAGGTCGATCTCGCCGGTGGCCGAGTCGTGGTGGACCCACCCGGCGGCCTGCTCGATCTCTAGCTGGCGGAGCCCCTGATGCGCGTCGACATCGTGTCGATCTTCCCGGAGTACTTCGCCCCGCTGGACCTGTCGCTGATCGGTAAGGCGCGGGCCAACGGCACCCTGCGGCTGGCCGTACACGATCTGCGGGGTTGGACCCACGACGTGCATCGCACCGTCGACGACACCCCGTACGGCGGCGGACCCGGCATGGTGATGCGGCCGGAGCCGTGGGGCGAGGCGTTGGACGCCCTGGCGCCAGCGGAGCTGACCCCGCCGCGGCTGTTGGTGCCGTCGCCGGCCGGCGTGCCCTTCACCCATGCGATGGCCCACGAGCTGGCCGACGAGCCGCACCTGCTGTTCGCCTGCGGCCGGTACGAGGGCATCGACCAGCGGGTCCTCGACCACGCGGCGACGCGGATGCCGGTCACCGAGGTGAGCCTCGGTGACTACGTGCTCTTCGGCGGCGAGGTGGCGGTGCTGGTGATCCTGGAGGCGGTGGCCCGGCTGCTGCCGGGGGTGCTCGGCAACGCCGGTTCGCTGGCCGAGGAATCCCACGCGCACGGGCTGCTGGAGGCGCCGATGTACACGAAGCCGGCGACCTGGCGCGGACTGCCGGTGCCGGAGGTGCTCCGCTCCGGCGACCACGGCCGGATCGCCCGTTGGCGTCGCGATGAGGCGCTGGCCCGCACCGGCCGCCGCCGGCCGGACATGCTCACCGGGCTGGATCCGCAGAGCCTGGACAAACGGGACGTGGCGGCGTTGGACCGGGCCGGATTTCAGGTGCCCGGACCGGATGTGGCAAAGTAGGGGGGTTGCCGCAGTCGTCTGCGCCCGTGGGCGGCTGCGAGGATCTCCGACCGGGGTCGGTCCGCACCGACCACCACCCGGGGATCAGTATCACCCATCCGCGCGCCGAGTGACGGTGCGCCGTGAGCCTCACGAGGACGCAGCGATGAACATCCTGGACGCCCTTGACGCCCAGTCGAAGCGCACCGACCTGCCCGACTTCCGTGCCGGTGACACCGTCAAGGTGCACGCCCGGGTGGTTGAGGGAGCCCGGTCCCGGGTCCAGATCTTCCAGGGCGTCGTCATCCGTCGCCAGGGCGCTGGGCTGCGCGAGACCTTCACCGTCCGCAAGCTCAGCTTCGGCGTCGGCGTCGAGCGGACGTACCCGATCAACAGCCCGGCGATCGACCGGATCGAGGTCGTGGTTCGCGGTGACGTCCGCCGGGCCAAGCTCTACTACCTGCGTGAGCTGCGGGGCAAGAAGGCCAAGATCAAGGAGCTGCGCGAGAAGCAGCCGAGCTGACGTCGCGCTACGCCACGCCGCCCGAGCTGCGCATATGCTGTACCGCCCAGGTCGCACTACCCTGGTCGTACGGGCGCAGCGCGGCGGTGACCCGCCTCCTGTGTGGCGGGTGACCTCCACTACCGCCCGGGGAGCCTCGACGAGGTTCCCGGGCGGTAGTTGTTTCTGCGGACCGGGGAGTGAGCGTGGTACAGGCGCTTGACGACAGCGGTGCGGCCGATCCGTGGCGTCGGCGCACCCGACGCAGTAAACGGCAGATGCCGCTCTGGCAGGAGTTGCCGCTGCTGCTCATCGTCGCCTTCTGCCTGGCGGTGCTGATCCGTACCTTCCTCCTCCAGGCGTTCTTCATCCCCTCCGGGTCGATGGAAGACACCCTGCTCGTCGGTGACCGGGTGGTGGTCAACAAGGTCGTCTACAACGTCCGGAACCCGCAGCGGGGCGAGGTGGTGGTCTTCCGGGGCACCGACCAGTGGGTTCCGCAGGTGGACGCGCAGCCGCCCACCACCTTCGCCGACAAGCTCGGCCGCACCATCGGTGATCTGATCGGCGTCGGCCGTCCGGGCGAGAAGGACTTCATCAAGCGCGTGATCGCGCTGCCCGGGGACCGGGTGAGCTGCTGTGACGACCAGGGGCGGGTGCTGGTCAACGGCACTCCGCTGGACGAGTCGGCGTACGTGCTGCGGGACTCGCCACTGGATGTCCCGCCGAATCCACAGGAGTGCCGCTCCCGGCGGTTCGAGGAGATCGTCGTCCCGCCCGGTCAGATGTTCGTCCTCGGCGACCACCGGCAGGTCTCGCTGGACGCCCGGTGCCAGGGCACCGTACCGATCGACAACGTGGTCGGACGGGCGTTCGCGGTGGTCTGGCCGTCCGACCGGTGGAATTCGCTGCCGATCCCCGAAACCTTCGCCACCGTCGCTCCACCCCCCACGGCGGGTGGGGCGGCCCCGGTACGCCCCGACCCCGACGGAGGTGTCGTCCTGCTCCTCCCGATTGCGGCCACACTATCCGTTCTCGCGCGTTCCGGACGGTGGCGCTCGATCGGGCAACGTAGGCTCCTTCCGTGATTGACGAGCAGACCGACAAGCCGCGCCACTCCTTCTGGAAGGAACTGCCCATCCTCCTCGGGGTGGCGATCCTGGTCGCGGTACTGGTACGCGCCTTCGTACTGCAGACCTTCTTCATCCCGTCGCCGTCCATGGAGAACACTCTCCAAATCGACGATCGGGTGCTGGTCAACAAGCTCGTCTACCACACCCGTTCGCCGCATCGCGGCGAGGTGATCGTCTTCAAGGCGCCGCTGGAATGGAGTGGCAATCCGGCGGGAGAGGACTTCATCAAGCGGGTGATCGGCGTCGGCGGCGACCGGGTGGTCTGTTGCGACGACCAGGACCGCCTACTGATCAACGGCACACCGCTGGACGAGCCGTACATCTTCTCGGTCGACGGTCAGCGGGACAAGCCGGCGGACCAGGAGTTCGACGTGCAGGTGCCCGAGGGTCGGCTCTGGGTCATGGGTGACCACCGGTCCGCCTCCGGGGACTCGCTGGAGCACTACCAGCAGTCGGGGCAGAACATCCAGTCGGCGACCATTTCCGAGGACGACGTGGTGGGACGGGCGTTCACCATCTTCTGGCCGTTCGACCGGGCCCGGATCCTGACCGTGCCGGACGAGTTCGACGCCATTCCGGAGTCCTGACCAGGGCCGGTCCGCTGCGCCGTCGACGACGGGCAGCGCCGGTTGCGCCGGGGCGTGGGCGGCGTCGCAGGAGTCTGGCAGTCTGGTGCGGTGACCGTCTACACCCCGAGGTGTGCCGCTCGCGTCCTGCTTGTCGACGCGGACGGTCGGTTGCTGCTGTTCCGAGGTTTCGATCCCGCCCGCCCGGAACACGGCCGGTGGTGGTTCACCCCCGGTGGGGGACTGGATCCGGGGGAGACGTACGCCGAGGGCGCGGTCCGCGAGTTGGCCGAGGAGACCGGGCTGCGGCTGACCGTGACCGACGTCGGCCAGCCGGTGCACGCCGACGTCACCGAGTTCTCCTTCGGTGGCGTCTGGTACCGGCAGGAGCAGCAGTTCTTCCTGGTGCGGGTGACGGCGCACGAGGTCGACACGGCGGGGTTCAGCGAGGTGGAGCGGGGCAGCGTCGTCGGCCACCGGTGGTGGTCGGCGGAGGAGTTGCGTTGCACCGCGGAGCGCTGCTACCCACTTGACCTTGCAGAGGTGCTCGGCCGCGCGCTGGCCGGCACGACGGCTGGCATCGAGGGACAAGCATGCTGACTCCACCACGCACCGTGGTACGCCGGGAGGCCGGGCTCTACGCGTTGGAGCGGGCCCTGCAACGGCGCGGCTTCCGGTACGTCGCCGGTGCCGACGAGGCCGGCCGCGGCGCCTGCGCGGGGCCGCTGGTCGCCGCCGCCGTGGTGTTGCCGGAGGGTCGGCGGGGCGAGATCGACGGGCTGGCCGATTCCAAGCTGCTGACCCCGGCCAGCCGGGAACGGATCCATGACGAGGTCGTCGAGCGCGCCCTGGCGTACGCGGTGGTGGTCATCCCGGCCGACGAGGTCGACGCCCGGGGGCTGCACGTGTGCAATCTGGCCGCGATGCGCCGGTCGTTGGCCTCGCTCGCGGTCCGGCCGGAGTACGTGCTGACCGACGGGTTCGGCGTCGACGGCCTGGGCGTGCCCGGGCTCGCGGTGTGGAAGGGCGACCGGGTGGCCGCGTGTGTGGCGGCGGCGAGCGTGCTGGCGAAGGTCACCCGGGACAGGATCATGGTCGATCTGGACGCCGAGCATCCCGGCTACGGGTTCGCCGAGCACAAGGGGTACATCACCGCCGAGCACACCGCCGCGCTGCGCGAGCGCGGGCCGTGCCCGGAGCACCGTTTCTCGTACGTGAACGTGGCCGCCGTCTCCGGGCTCGGCGACCGGCCACCCCGCTCCCGGCGACCGTTGGGCGCAAGCCGGGAAGAGCCGATGGAGCACTCGGGCACGGCAGGGGGTACCGTCGGCGTGGCGTTGGGCGAGCAGCCTCGGCGTCCGGCGCCGGTGGGGGAAGATGTGGTCATGGAAGGCGGAGTGCGATGAGCGCGGAAGATCTCGAGAAGTACGAGACCGAGATGGAGCTCCAGCTCTACCGGGAGTACCGCGACATCGTCCGTCAGTTCTCCTACGTGGTGGAGACGGAGCGCCGGTTCTACCTGGCCAACCAGGTGGACCTGCACGTCCGCAACTCCGACGGCGAGGTCTACTTCGAGGTCGAGATGCACGACGCCTGGGTCTGGGACATGTACCGCCCTGCGCGATTCGTGAAGAATGTTCGGGTGATGACGTTCAAGGACGTGAACGTCGAGGAGTTGGAGAAGCCGGACATCTCCCTGCCCGCCGACTCCGGCTTCGGCGGCTGAGCCCGCGTACCACCTGAGGGGCGGTGACGGCGGACCCCCACCCGCCGCGATCGTCCCGTCCCCCGTCCACTGTGCACCTACCGGTGGTCAGTGTCCGACAGCCGCTCATAGCAGATCATCAGCTCGTGCGTGGACTGTCCACAGGTCGTCTGGTCATCCACAAGTGGACCGTCCGGGGCGGCGAAGGTCGAAGGACCCCGCCAGGCTCGACGGTATGCGACCACGGATGCCGATACTTGGTGGCCTCACGACGCTTCTGCTGCTGACACCGTCCGGATCGGCGGGCGGCGTGGCCGTGCCGAGCGAGAGATCGTTCTCGCCTGCCGTGCCCCGGGCGGATGCCGCACCGGGCATCGCCGACACCAGGCCGTTCCGGTGGCCGGTCGACGGCGTACCACGGCCGGTTCGCCGGTTCGACCCGCCGCCGCGGCCGTGGCTGGCAGGTCATCGGGGAGTTGACCTGCTCGCCCCGGCCGCCGCCACGATCCGGGCGGCCGGTGCCGGCACGGTCCTGTTCGCCGGCATGGTCGTCAACCGGCCGGTGGTCACCGTCGGCCACGCCGACGGTCTACGGACCACCTACGAACCGGTCCAACCCGCCGTTCCGGTGGGCACGGTCGTGCCGACCGGGGCGCCTTTGGGCACGCTGCTGCCCGGCCACGCCGGTTGTCCCGCCGCCGCGTGCCTGCACTGGGGACTGCGCCAGGGAGACGACTACCTCGACCCGCTGGCTCTGCTCGGCCTCGGTCGAGTCCGACTGCTGCCCGTCGGTGACCCCGTCGTCGCCCGGGTGCGTCCGCTCACCGCTGGGCGAGCAGACCGGGCAACCCGACCGCCAGTCGCTCGTACTCCTCGGGGGCGTTGTAGACCTGGCCGCACAGCCGCAGCCAGCCGCGTCCGTTCCAGGTCGTGACCGCGACCTGGGTGGCGAGCCGCTCGGCGATCCGGGTCTGCAACGCCCGGGCAGCGTCCAGGGTCGTGGCGAGGCCCGCCTGCAACGGAATGAGCCGCATGGCCACCGTCGGTCCGCCGGGGTCGGGCAGGTCGGCCGGTGGCACGCCGAGCGCATCCCCCACCACCCGTTGCCCGTACGCGGCCAGTCCGGCGTTGTGCGCGCGTACCCGGTCGACGCCGAGACTGCGCAGCGTGTAGAGACCCGCCGGTGCGCTCAACCAGGACGTGTAGTCCGAGGTGGCCTGCCACTCCAGGCGGGCCGGGAACCCCGAGTCCTGCTCCCAGGAGACCACCAGCGGTTCGATCCGGTCCCGCCAACGGGCTGCCACCACGAGTACGGCGGTGCCGCGTGGGGCGTACCCCCACTTGTGCAGGTTGCCCGCCCAGAAGTCGGCGCCGATGCTGCTCACCGATGCCGGCAGCATGCCCGGAGCGTGCGCGGCGTCGACAAGCACCGGCACGCCCTGCTCCCCGGCGACCCCGACGATCGCGGCGACCGGGAACAGCCGGGCCGTGGCCGAGGTGAGCTGGTCGACCACAAGCAGGCGGGTGCGGCCCGGACGCAACCCGTCCCGCACGATCTGCACCACCTCTTCGTCGGTGGCGGTCAGCGGCACCCGCAGGACCCGGTGCGTCGCCCCGGTGCGGCGGCATTCCCGGCGGATGGAGTGGTCGACGGCACCGTAGCCGTGGTCGGTGGTGAGCACCTCGTCACCAGGCCGCAGGCCGAGGGACTGAAGCACCACGGCGGCACCGGTGGTGGCGTTCGTGGTCAGGGCGGTGCCGTCGGGGTCGGCGCCGAGGAACCCGGCCAGATGCCGGCGAGTGTGCGCGATCCGGTCGACCAGGCCCTGCGTGAAGAAGCGCAGCGGGTCGGCCTCCATCTCGTCACGCAGCCGTTGCTGGGCCCGCTGCGCCACGATCGGGACAGCCCCGAACGAGCCGTGGTTGAGATGACTGACCGCCGGGTCGAGCGAGAAGAGCAGACGGGCGCCCGTGATCGGCTCGGGTGGCGGCGGGACGCTCACCCGATGATCATAGTCGCCTGGTGCCCTCACGTGGGCCGCCGCGCTCGGGCGGTCCTTCGTGCGCGGCGGGTGTCACGCGCGCGGGTGGGCCTGACGGTAGGCGGCCCGGAGTCGTTCCACCGAGACATGGGTGTAGATCTGGGTACTGGCCAGCGAGGAATGTCCCAGCAGTTCCTGTACCGCCCGGAGGTCCGCCCCGCCTTCGAGCAGGTGGGTGGCGGCGGAGTGGCGCAGCGCGTGCGGGCTGGTCCGGGGCAGGCCCGCCGCCTCGGCGTAGCCGGCGACGATCCGGCGGGCCGTGGTCGGATGCAGTCGGCCACCGCGGGCACCGAGCAACAGCGCATCACCGGAATCGGGGACCGCCAGCGCCGGCCGCCCGTACCGGAGCCAGTCGTCGAGGGCCCGTTGCGCCGGCAGCCCGTACGGCACCGTCCGCTCCCGGCCGCCCTTACCGTCTACCCGGACGACCCGCCGATGCTGGTCGACGTCGGCCGTGTCGATCCCGCACACCTCGCTGACCCGTACCCCGGTGCCGTAGAGCAGTTCGAGCAGCATCCGGTCGCGCAGTCGTACCGCCGCCCCGGTGGTGTCGGACGCACCTGTCACGGGTGAGCCTTCGGCGGTCGCCGGACCGGTGCCCGGAGCGGGCCCACCGGGTGTCGGGCCGTCGGATGTCGGCCCGCCGGGTGGCGGTGTGGCCGGCTCGCGGGCGGGTTTCTCGACGAGCAGGGCCGCCTGCTCGGGACGAAGCACCGTGGGTAGCGCCTGGCGCGGTCGAGGACTGGCCAGCGTGGCGGCGACGTCGGTGGCCAGCAGCCCGGCCCGGTGAGCCCAGGCGCTGAAGGTCCGGGCCGCAGCGGCCCTGCGAGCCAGCGAGGTACGGGCGGCGCCGGTCGTGCGTTGCCGGGCCAGCCAGCTGCGTACCGCGTCGAGGCTCAGCTCGGCCACCTCGGTGCAGCCCATCCGTCCAGCATGATCCAACAGCGACACCAGATCGGCGACGTACGCCCGCACGGTGTGTGCCGAGCGGTTGCGAACCGACGCCAGATGCCCAGCGAACTCGTCCACCGCGTCCCGCAGCGGCGCCGGCAGCGCGTCGTGCATCGCCCGGGTGCTGCTGGCGGCCCGCCCCTGCCCGCCGATGCTGCCCACGGGAACCACCCTACGATCGGGACGCTCGGACGGCGAACAGACGGCGCGTTCGACCGGACGTGATCATGCAGGAAGTGGGGCGTCACCGCCCATCGGACCGCCCGGTGACGCGGCCGGTCCGGGCCGGGTGGACCGCCGGCTGGGCGTGACCATGGCGTAGCCGTCTTCCCGGCGCACCACCAGGGCCAACTCCTCCAACAGCGGCAGTTTGCGCAACACCGTGCGGACCGCAAGGCCAGCCCGCGCGGCGAGAGCGTCCACACCGATACGGCCGCGTCGTGGCATCGCCTCCACGATCGACCGGGCGTCGTCGTCGAGCAGATCGGTGGGGCGTTCGGGCCCACGCGGCACCGGGGCCAGCTCGCCGATCCGACCCACCTCCTCCAGCACGTGGGCGAGGCCGGTCACCAGCCGTGCCTCCGGGTGCTCCCGAAGCAACTCGTGAGCGCCCACCGACATCGCCGAGGTGACCGGGCCCGGCACCACCATCGCCCGCCGACCCAGGGCGATGGCCCGCCGGGTGGTCTGCGTCGCGCCACTGCGGGCCGCCGCCTCGACCAGCACGGTGCCCCGGGTGCCCGCCGCGATCACCCGGTTGCGGATGAGGAAGCGGGGGCGCAGCGGCTCCGCACCCGGCGGCCACTCGCTGACCAGCAGGCCGGTGTCGGCGATCCGGTCGAACAGCGCCGCGTTGCCCATCGGATAGGCGCGGTCCACACCGCAGGCGAGCACCGCGACGGTGAGACCGCCGGCGTGCAGCGCCCCACGGTGCGCGGCGGCGTCGATGCCGAACGCGCCGCCGGAAACGACGGTCCAGTCCCGGTCGGCCAGGCCGTAGCCCAGATCCGTGGCGATGTGGGTGCCGTACGCCGTGGCGGCTCGGGAACCCACCACCGCCACGGACCGGTCCAGTGCCTCGGCCAGCGGCCACGAGCCGCGTACCCAGAAGCAGAGCGGCGGCGCGGTCTCGACGTCCACCCGGCGACGGGCGTCGGTCAGGCAAAGCGTGCGCAGCTGCTCCACCGTCCCGGGCCACTCGTCGTCGCCGGGGATGACGACCCGGACACCGAGCCGGTCGGCGCGGTGCAACGCCTCGGCGGCGACCACCCTGGCATCACCTGCACGGCTGCGCGCCGCCACGGACTCGCGTAGCGCCTGCTGCGGTGCTCCGCCGTCCAGCAGCAGATCCAGCGCGCCCACCGGCCCGAACTCGTCGACCAGCCCGTGCACCGACCGCGTACCCGGCTCGGCCAGCCAGGTCAACGCCACCCGCGCCAGGGCCAACTCCTCCTGGGTGCTCATATGCCCTCTCCCGTCCTGAGTGCGATGGCCTCACCGACGTCCCCCGCGTCCGGCCGTGCCCGCCCGTCCAGGTCGGCGATCGTCCAGGCGAGTCGGACGACCCGGTCGAAGCCGCGGGCGGAGAGCGACCCGGAGTCGAGCCGGGACCGCAGCTCGACGGTGACCCGACCGGGCAGTCGCCACGGCGCTCGACGCAGCTCCGGACCGGGTATCTCGGCGTTGAGCCGTCGACCCAGCGGTGCCCAGCGCTCGGCCGCCGCCGCCCGTGCCGCAGCCACCCGCCGGGCGACCACCGCTGATGACTCGTGACTGGTCGTCTCCATCAGCTCGGCGGCGCGCATCGGTGGTAGCCGCACCTGGAGATCGATCCGGTCGAGCAGCGGACCGGAGAGCCGGCCGAGGTAACGACGGCGGGCCAGCGGGGGACATTCGCATCGGTCGTCGCCGGCCGGGTTCGCACACGGGCAGGGGTTGGCCGCGATGACCAGTTGGGCGCGGGCCGGGTACTCGGCGCTGCCCCGGCTGCGGGCCAGCAGCACCCGGCCGTGCTCCAACGGCTGACGTAGCGCCTCCAGCGCCGCCTTGCTGAACTCGGGCGCCTCGTCCATGAGCAGCACCCCGCGGTGGGCGAGCGAGATCGCACCGGGCCGGGCGAGCCCTGACCCGCCCCCGACGATCGAGGGGACGGTCGCGGTGTGATGAGGTGCCTGGAACGGTGGGCGCCGGATCAACCTGCCACCTGCCGGCAACAGACCGGCGATCGAATGCACAGCGGTGACCTCCAGCGCAGCCTCGTCGTCCAGTTCCGGCAGGATCGACGGCAGCCGCTCGGCGAGCATCGTCTTGCCCGCTCCCGGAGGCCCGATCAGTGCCAGGTGGTGGCCACCTGCGGCGGCGACCTCCAGAGCGCGGCGGCCCAGACCCTGCCCGGCGACCTCGGCCAGGTCGGGACCGGGTGCGGACGGCGGCGGAGCGTCGACCGGCGGCTCGATCAGCGGCGTGCCGTCGCGGACGAAGGCGACCAGCCGGTGCAGGGTGTCCACGCCGCGTACCAGCAGCCCGGGGACGACCGCCGCCTCGGCGGTGTTGCCGGCCGGGACGATCACCCGTTGTACGCCGGCCTTCGCCGCCGCGGCGACCATCGGCAGTACGCCCCGGACCGGCCGTACGGTGCCGTCCAAGCCCAACTCGCCGAGGACCGCCACACCGTCCAGCGGCAACAGGGGAAGCTCGCCGGAGCCCCCGAGCAGCGCCACCGCGATCGCCAGGTCGAAGGCCGAACCGAATTTGGGCAGGGTGGCCGGCAGCAGGTTGAGAGTGATCCGGCGGTTCGGCCACCGCTGGCCGGAGTTGACCACAGCGGCCCGAACCCGGTCGCGCGCCTCGTGCAGGGCGGTGTCGGGTAGCCCGGAGATCACCACCCCCGGCAGGCCGGCGGCGAGATCCACCTCCACCTCCACCAACTGCCCGGTCACCCCGACCAGACCGACGCAGAGCACCCGGGCGTAGCTCATCGGACCACCTCGCTTCGCTCGGCGTCCCGATGAGGCTCCAACGCGCTGAGCCGGATGATTCGCTCGCTGCGCTCCCTCATTGGAAGGCGTCCTTGACGTGCTCGACGTGTGCCCGGCCGATGCGGGGCAGCAGCACCGAGATGACGTCGAAACGGACCTCGTCTGCGGTGGTGCCGGTGGCGGCGAGCCAGGCGGCGGCGAGCCCCCGTAGCCGGCGGGCCTTGCGGGGCACCACCGCCTCGGCAGGGCTGCCGAAGGTCGCGGTGCGCCGGGTCTTCACCTCGCAGAAGGCGAGCACCGGCCCATCCCAGGCGATGATGTCGATCTCTCCGGCGCGGCAGCGCCAGTTGCGGGCAACCGGGCGCAGTCCCGCTTCGATCAGGTGACGTACGGCGCAGCGTTCCCCGTACTCGCCGATCGCCTGGTTCCGCTTGGTCATGAGCGCACCCTGCTCCCGTACGGGATCTCGCGGCGCCCCCGCCCTGCTGGCCTGTGGACAGCCGAGGGTGTTGTGGACGAACGGACGATCATGTCCTAGATGTGCTATAGCGGCCTTTGTCGCTGGTCAGGTGCGGGGTCGGATGGCGCGCGAACCGCCGGTCGCATACGGTGCCGGGCGTGGACGGACGACGCAGTTTCGACGACCAGGAGTCGCGCTGGTATCCGGGCGATCGTGAGGGTGGCTACGCCGACCCGCAGTGGCGTCCGGTGGGAGAGGGGTACTACCCCGGCGACGAGCCGCGTGCGGTGCCCGAGCAACGCGGCGACGATGACGACCGGTACGGCTCTCCGCGACGCGGTGCCCTGACAGATCCGCTCGGGGATGTCGCGGCGGAGACCGAGCGCTACCGGGCGTCGCGTTCCCGCCGGGCGGAACCGGCCGAACCGGACGTCTCCGGCGAGTTGCCGGTCGATCGCTCCGGCTGGCGCGCGGCCCGCGAGGTGGGCCCCACCAGCGGCGGGGCGCCGGTGTCGACCGATCCGACCCGCGCCGCGCTGGCCGGATACCCGATCGTCGAGGCCAAACGCGGGTCCGAGGTGACCAACCCGTTGGAGCAGCCGACCGGGCCGGTGCCGTCGGTGGCACCCCGGACGGAACCGCCGGTGGGTGAGGCCCCGCCCGGCTCCGCCGACGCCGTGACCGGTCACCAGACGGCCGGTCACCCGGCCCCCGGTCACCCGATGACGGGCCACCCGGCCCCCGGCCACCCGACGGGCGGCGTCCAGCCAGGGGTGCCGGCCGGGGACGGCGTATACCGGACGCGGCGTCCGGTGCTCGCGGTGCTCTTCGCCGTGCTGGTCGTGATCTTCGAGCTGCCTGCGCTGCGGGTACTGCTGCACGGCGCGACCGCCGACCCGGTTGCTGCCGGGGACGTGTTGGCGGGCACCTTCCTGGTCTGCGGGTTGCCGATCTTCGCGGCCGGTCTCTACGGGCTACGGACGACCGGGTTGTCGCTGAGTGACGGTGCGCGCGGATGGTTGCGACCGCCGACCGCGTACCTGACGGTCGGGCTGGCGCTCTTCCTGGTTGCCGCGATCGCCGCCGGTTGAGCGGAGTCTCGCCGCACCCGGGCGTGGCACGGTCGGGAGGGCGCGTACACTGGTCAACCGGCGACCGCCTCGTGCGGTCGACCTCGCGTGCCCTCCTCACGAATCGTCGTGCGGCGGCGGCCTCCCTGGTCCCGACCCGGTCGGGCCCACCATGGTCGACGACCGGGCACCAGGACGCCCGGCCGCCGGCCGGGCGAGACAACCAGGGACCGCTAGGAGTACGAATCATGGCCGTCGTGACCATGCGTCAGCTGCTGGAAAGTGGTGTTCACTTCGGGCACCAGACCCGGCGCTGGAACCCGAAGATGAAGCGCTTCATCTTCACCGAGCGTAACGGCATCTACATCATCGACCTGCGCCAGACCCTCGACTACATCGAGAAGGCGTACGACTTCGTGCGCAACACGGTGGCCGAGGGCGGCAGCATCCTCTTCGTCGGCACGAAGAAGCAGGCGCAGGAGGCGATCGCCGAGCAGGCGACCCGCGTCGGCCAGCCGTACGTCAACCACCGCTGGCTCGGCGGGATGCTGACCAACTTCCAGACGGTGTACAAGCGGCTGCAGCGGATGAAGGAGCTGGAGGCCCTCGGCGACCTCAGCGGCACCGCCGCCGGCTACACCAAGAAGGAGACCCTGCAGCTCTCCCGCGAGAAGATCAAGCTGACCCGCACCCTGGGCGGTCTGCGGGACATGCAGAAGCTCCCGGCCGCGGTCTGGGTGGTCGACACCAAGAAGGAGCACATCGCCGTCGACGAGGCCCGCAAGCTGGGCATCCCGGTGATCGCCGTGCTCGACACCAACTGCGACCCGGACGAGGTCGACTTCCCGATTCCGGGTAACGACGACGCGATCCGCTCGGCCGAGCTGCTGACCAAGGTCGTCGCCGCCGCCGTGGCCGATGGCCTGATCGCCCGCTCCGGTCGTCGCCGGGGCGGCGACGAGAAGCCGGAGGCGGGTGTCGCCACCGACGAGCCGCTCGCCGAGTGGGAGCGCGAGCTGCTCGAGGAGCCGAAGAAGGCCGACGAGCAGCAGCCGGCCGCTGAGCAGCCGGCCGCCGAGCAGCCCGCCGCCGAGCAGCCCGCGGCCGAGCAGCCGGCCGCCGTCTCCGGCCAGTGACCGTACCGCCGTCCGGTCACCGTCCGTTCCACCGACGGTGACCGGCGGCGGGTAGACCGGGCACGAACCTCTCGGAACCGGGTAATCGTCACCTCAGACCATTCCACGCAGTCTCAACACCGAAGAGAGAGCCATGTCCCAGATCACCGCCGCGGACGTCAAGAAGCTCCGCGACCTGACCGGCGCCGGCATGATGGACAGCAAGAAGGCCCTGACCGAGGCCGAGGGCGACTTCGACAAGGCCGTCGAGATCCTGCGCGTCAAGGGCGCCAAGGACGTCGGCAAGCGGGCCGGCCGGACCGCCGCGAACGGTCTGGTCGCGCACTCCGGCAAGGCGCTGCTCGAACTCAACTGCGAGACCGACTTCGTCGCCAAGAACGACAGCTTCATCGCGCTGGCGCAGCAGCTGGTCGAGCACGGCGAGCGCGCCGGTGTCAGCAACGCCGAGCAGCTGCTCGCCACCGAGATCGACGGCCGTACCGTCGCCGACCTGGTGCAGGAGCAGTCCGCCAAGATCGGCGAGAAGCTGGTGCTCAACCGTTTCGCCAAGCTCGACGGCACGGTCGCGGTCTACCTGCACCGTAAGGCGCAGGACCTGCCGCCGGCGGTGGGCGTGCTGGTGCAGTACACCGGCAAGGCCGACGAGGCGGGCGACGCCGACGCGCGTGGCGCGGCGATGCAGATCGCCGCGATGCGGCCGCAGTACCTCACCCGTGACGAGGTGCCGGCCGAGGTCGTCGAGTCCGAGCGGCGTATCGCCGAGCAGACCGCCCGCGAGGAGAACAAGCCCGAGGCCGCGCTGCCGAAGATCGTCGAGGGCCGGGTCAACTCCTTCTTCAAGGACTTCGTCCTGCTGGAGCAGTCCTCGGTGACCGACAACAAGAAGACGGTGAAGCAGGTGCTGGCCGAGGCCGGCATCGAGGTCACCGGCTTCGTGCGGTTCGAGGTCGGCCAGGCCTGAGCCGGCTCGGGGCGCACCGCGCCCGTGGGCTGGGAGCAACGACGAGACGAGGAGGCCGCCGGTGTACGCGACACACACCGCGGCCTCCTCGTCCCATAAGGTCGGCAGCGGCAGGTACGCGCACCCGAGCGCGCCAGTGGGGGAAGGACGGGCGGATGACGCAGGTTGTGAGTGACCGGACGTTGGCGGCGGACGATCCGACGGCACCACCGCCCGGCCGGGCCCGGCGGGTGGTGTTGAAGCTGTCCGGCGAGGTGTTCGGTGGTGGCGCCATCGGCGTCGACCCGGACGTGGTGCAGGCCATCGCCCGGCAGATCGCCACCGTGGTACGCCGCGGTGTGCAGGTCTCCGTGGTGGTCGGCGGCGGCAATTTCTTCCGTGGCGCGGAGTTGCAGAAGCGGGGCATGGACCGCGCCCGGGCGGACTACATGGGCATGCTCGGCACGGTGATGAACTGCCTGGCCCTCCAGGACTTCCTGGAGAAGGAGGGCATCGAGACCCGGGTGCAGAGCGCCATCACGATGGCCCAGGTGGCCGAGCCGTACATCCCGCTGCGGGCGATCCGGCACCTGGAGAAGGGCCGCGTGGTCATCTTCGGCGCCGGCGCGGGCATGCCGTACTTCTCCACCGACACGGTGGCCGCCCAGCGCGCGCTGGAGATCCACGCGGACGTCGTGCTGATGAGCAAGAACGGCGTGGACGGCGTCTACACGGCCGATCCCCGGATCGATCCGACCGCCAGCAAGTTCGACTCGATCACCTTCTCCGAGGTGCTGCGTCGCAACCTCCGGGTCGCCGACGCGGCCGCCTTCAGCCTCTGCATGGAGAACGGCCTGCCGATGCTGGTCTTCGGCGCGCAGGGCGACGACACGATCGTCCGGGCCGTGGGTGGCGACAAGATCGGCACGCTGATCACCACCTGAGCCGACCGCCGACGGCGATTTCGGCGGTCCCGGTGACCCGACAAGCCCACGACGAGCACAAGAAGGAGGCGAGGAGACCGGTGATCGACGACACCCTCCTCGAGGCCGAGGAGAAGATGGAGCGTGCGGTCGAGCACGCCAAGGAGGAGTTCGGCGCCATCCGCACCGGTCGCGCGACTCCAGCCATGTTCTCCAAGGTCATCATCGACTACTACGGCAGCCCGACCCCGCTGACGCAGATGGCGTCGGTGGCCGTGCCCGAGCCGCGCATGGCCATCATCAAGCCGTACGACAACTCGCAGATCAACGCGATGGAGAAGGCGATCCGCGACTCGGACCTCGGGGTCAACCCGAACAACGAGGGCAACCAGCTGCGCATCCTGCTCCCGCAGATGACCGAGGAACGCCGTCGCGACATGATCAAGGTGGCCCGGCACAAGGGTGAGGAGGCGAAGGTCGCCATCCGCAACATCCGCCGCAAGGGCAAGGAAGAGCTGGACCGGCTCGTCAAGGACGGCGAGGTCGGCGAGGACGAGGGCCGTCGCGCGGAGAAGGAACTGGACGACCTGACCCAGCGCTACGTGTCGCACGTCGACGAGTTGGTCAAGCACAAGGAGTCCGAACTCCTGGAAGTCTGACGCCGAGGTCACCACCTCCTTGATCATGAAGTTGTTGTCCCCGCCACCGGCGTGGCGTGGTGACAACTTCATGATCAAGGAGGTGGGAGCGGATACCGGTACGTCCTGCCGGGCGGACGGGTGCAGTAGGCTCGGCACGATTCCCGGTGACCCGACGGTGAACGGTGGGGATCGGCCAGCCGACAGGCCGGCACATCAGACGGAGCGCCTCGCGCGGGTAGGGGATGGTAGTGGCTGTGCGTCAAGTGGTGGATCTCGTACCGCTTCCCCCTGGTGCGTGATGTCCCACCTCGACCCCTACGGCGGCGCCGACGCCCGTGACTGGGATCGCCCGGACCGACCCACCGCGCTGCCCTGGCCGGACCCGGACGTGGAACCCGGTCCGTGGGGCCGCGGCCGGTACGTCGGCGACCGGCCGGCCCAGGAAGGCCGCAACGGGCGCGGACCCACCAGCTGGGACCAGCCACCGCACGGGCGCAACGGAGTCCACGACCTCGACCACGGCGACGCGCCCACCGCGCAGATCGCGCCGGTGCGGGTGGGTGCCGGTCGGGACCATGACGAGGCGCCCACCACCCAGCTGACGCCGGTGCGGGACCATGACGACGCGCCCACCACCCAACTCGCGGCAGTGCCGTCCGAGGACGCAGGCCCCGGGACAGCAGAGCCCGACGGGCCGGACGCCCCGGGTCGGCGCCACCGGGGCCGCCGTCGGGCCGGTGCCGGCCGACCGGCCACCCAGCCGGGCGCGAGCCGAGCCGGGCGGAACCTGCCGGCGGCCATCTCGGTCGGCGTGGGCCTGGGCGCGGCGGTCCTGCTGCCCCTGTTCCTCTACACCCCGGCGTTCCTGCTGGTGCTCGCCGCAGCGTTCGGCGTCGGCATCTGGGAGATGTCCCGCGCGGTGCGTCGTGGCGGCGCCGAGGTACCGCTGGTGCCGCTGGTCGCCGGTGGGGTGCTCACCGTCACCCTGGCCTGGTTCGCCGGGCTGGACGCGCTCCTGCTCGGCCTCCTGGTCACCGTGGCGGGCACCCTGGTCTGGCGGCTCGGCGACGGTACGGCCAACCTCCGGCGGGACATGACCGCCGCGACCCTGATCTCGGTGTACGTACCGTTCCTCGGCGGTTTTGCCGCCCTGCTCGCGTCGTCTCCCGGTGACGGTGCCCTGCGGGTGCTGGTGACGTTGGTCGCGGTGGTGCTCTCCGACACCGGTGGGTACGCGGCCGGCGCCAACTTCGGCAAGCGGCCGATGGCCCCGACGATCAGCCCGAAGAAGTCCTGGGAGGGCTTTGCCGGCTCGGTCGGCGCGGCGGCGTTGGGCAGCGCCGTACTGCTCTGGCTGCTGTTCGACGTGGCGCCCTGGTGGGGTGCCGTGTTCGGGATGGCGGTCTCCGGCGCCGCGGTCCTCGGTGACCTCGCCGAGTCGATGATCAAACGGGATCTCGGCGTGAAGGACATGAGCAACCTGCTGCCCGGTCACGGCGGCCTGATGGACCGGCTCGACTCCGTGCTGTTCGCGGTGCCGACGGCGTACCTGCTGCTCGTGGTCTTCGTTCCGGCGGTGAACTGAGGCATGGCCCACGCCGGCGGGACCGGGGCACGGACGAGGCGGGAGCGGATCCGGCACCTCCGCAGGAGTGCGTTCCGAGCCGGGCGTGCCAGACTGGACGTGCTATGACGAGTCTTCCCCTGATGCCGGTCGACCCGGACGCGCCTGGCGCGCGTCGGGCGGCGATGCCACCGCAACACCTCGCCGACCTCGACCTCGACGGCCGGAAGGACCTGGTCACGAAGCTGGGCGAGTCGGCGTTCCGGGCCCGGCAGGTCTCCACCCACTATTTCGGCCGGCTGGTCCGCGACCCCGCGCAGATGACCGATCTGCCGGCGTCGTCCCGCGACCGCCTCGCCGACCAGCTGCTGCCCCGGCTGCTCACCCCGGTCCGCGAGCTGGCCTGCGACGACGGCGCGACCCGCAAGGCGTTGTGGCGGTTGCACGACGGCTCGCTGGTGGAGAGCGTGCTGATGGGCTACCCGGACCGGGTCACCGTCTGCATCTCCAGCCAGGCCGGGTGCGGCATGGCGTGCCCGTTCTGCGCGACCGGTCAGGCCGGCCTGACCCGCAACCTCTCCACCGCCGAGATCGTCGACCAGGCGGTCTACCTGGCGGGCGTGGCCGCCTCCGGCAAGGTCGCGGGGTCACCGCCGAGGCTGTCGCACGTGGTCTTCATGGGCATGGGGGAGCCGCTGGCGAACTACAACCGGGTGATCGCCGCGATCCGCCGCCTGGTCGCGCCGCCGCCCGAGGGGCTCGGCCTGTCACAGCGGCACATCACCGTTTCCACGGTTGGGCTGGTGCCGGCCATCCACCGACTGGCCAGCGAAGACCTCTCCGTGACTCTTGCGTTGTCGCTGCATGCCCCCGATGATGAGCTGCGCGACGAACTCGTGCCGGTCAACCAGCGCTGGAAGGTGTGCGAGGTGCTGGACGCCGCCTGGGCCTACGCGGCCCGCACGGGCCGTCGTGTGTCGATCGAGTACGCGATGATCAAGGACGTGAACGACCAGCCGTGGCGAGCTGACCTGCTCGGCCGGCTGCTGGCCGGCAAGTTGGCCCACGTGAACCTGATCCCGCTCAACCCGACTCCGGGCAGCCGCTGGGACGCCAGCCCGAAGCCGGTCGAGCGGGAGTTCGTCCGGCGGTTGCGCGACGCCGGGGTGTCCACCACGGTGCGGGACACCAGGGGTCGCGAGATCGACGGAGCGTGTGGGCAGCTGGCCGCCGCGGAGGACAGTGGCACCGACCCGGCCGGGGAGATGACGGCGTGACCGGGCGTGGCGAACGAGACCAGGAGACATAGTGGCGAGTCAGGGTCAGCGTTTCCGGCGTAAGGCGCTCCGCCGGGGATACAAGGTTGACGAGGTGGACGCCTTCCTGGACCGGGTCGAGGCGACACTCGCCGGGCAGCCGGTCGGAGCGCCGGTGGCCTCGCAGGAGGTCCACGACGTCGTCTTCCGGGTTCGCTTCAACGGCTATGACGAGTGGCAGGTCGACCTGCACCTCGACCGGGTCGAACGGCAGTTGGCGGAGCTGGAGGAGCGCGGCGGCGTGTCCGGTCGCGGCGATGGCCGGATGGGCCCGATGGAGCGGATGGGCCCCGGCATGCGCGAGGACCGCGGCATGTCCCCGGTGCCGCAGCCGCCGATGCCGCCCCGGACGATGCCGGCGCAGGCCGGCCCGCCCTATGGCCGCTACGACGAGCCGACGGGCGCTTTCGCCGGTGGGTACGACAACGCTCCCCGGGGTGGTTACGACGGCCCGCGCGGCGCTGCCGCGCCGATGGGGCCGGGCGCGCCGATGGGGCCTCCCGGCGGCATGGGTCACGGTGGGCCCCCGCCGCGTGGACTGCCTGCCGGCCCCGGCGGTTACGGTCCGCCGGACGCGCCGGGTGGCTACGGTCCGCCGGACGGTCCCGGCGGCTACGGTCCGCCGGACGACCAGCGCTTCGACGGGTTCGAGGCGGGTCGGCACGGCCGTACGGACATGACCGCCGAGATCAGGCTGCCGGACCGGGACCCCCGGCGTGGCCCGGCGGGACCGCCCGGCCTGCCGCAGCAGGCGCTCGGCGGGCCTCCGATGGGTGGCCCTCCGGCGATGGGCGGCCCGCCCGCGATGGCCGGTCCCGCAATGGGTGGGCCTCCGATGGCCGGCCCACCCGGCAGTGACCTCTACCGGGTGGACCAGATTCGACGTAGCTTCCAGGTCCGTCGCTTCGGCAGCGGGTACGACCCGGACCAGGTGGACCGGTTCTTCGAGTCGCTGCTCGGCGGGATGGCCGGGCGCAACCAGATGCCGGTGAACCCGAAGGACCTGGACACGCTCCGCTTCGGGCTGGTGCAGGGCGGCTACTTCGAGGCCGAGGTCGACGCCGCGCTGAAGAACGTGCAGGACATCCTCTTCGGCCGCTGACCGACAGCGATGCGCGAGGGCCCGCCTCCGGAAACCGGAGAGCGGGCCCTCGCGCTTGCTCGCCCAGATGGGTGCGGCGGTCGGCCGCCAAGTCGTCGCGCCGGGCCCGGTCGCTCAGCAGCGCGGGCCGTTGCGGCTGAACAGATCGTCAGGAGCGCAGGCCGTTGCGGCGCAGCACCACGTCACCGATCACGATGAGCAGCAGCAGCGCGGCCAGGCCGATCAGCCAGAGGTTCTCGACCCTGCCCTCGTGGTTGCCGCAGAGCATGGCCAGCAGCGCGAACGCGGTGAGCACCGCGCCGATCCGCCCGGCCTTACGGTGCCCGGGCTTGTGCTGGTCTGGCGACGTTACCGGCTCGCTGCCTGCCACTGTCGGTCCTTCCTCGCGAACGGATCTCCGGCTAGTCTGGCACGTCCCCCGCGACGGTTTCCGGCCAGGGCCGATGGGCCCCGCTCCGGTGGATGGAATGGCACTACCGGCGTCGCGGGGCGGGGACCAGACTGCCTCCGGTAGCGTTCTGGGGCGTACACCTTGATTGTCTTTTTGAGGGGGAACTGCGGTGCGAGTGACCGGTACGGGGCACGCCAGCATGCGGATCGACACGCCCGCGGGCAGCATCCTGTGCGACCCGTGGGTCAATCCGGCCTACTTCGCCTCCTGGTTCCCGTTCCCCGACAACTCGCAGCTCGACTGGGAGACCCTCGGTGACGTCGACTATCTGTACGTCTCCCACCTGCACCGGGACCACTTCGACGCGGCGCACCTCAAGCGGTACGTGTCGAAGAAGGCGACCGTGCTGCTGCCCGAGTTCCCCACCTCCGAGATGGAGGACGAGTTCCGCGAGCTGGGCTTCACGAACTTCCTGAAGACCCGCAACGAGGAGGTCGTCGAGCTGGACGGCGGCCTCAAGGTCATGATCCAGGCGCTGACCAGCCCGACCGACGGTCCGATCGGTGACTCCTCGCTCTGGGTGGAGTACGACGGCGTCCGGCTGCTCAACCAGAACGACGCCCGCCCGACCGACCTGAGCACCTTCGCCGAGCTGGGCCACGTGCACGCGCACCTGCTCCAGTTCTCCGGCGCGATCTGGTATCCGATGGTCTACGAGCTGCCGAACGCGGCGAAGACCGCCTTCGGCAAGCAGAAGCGCGATCGGCAGTTCGACCGTACCTGGCGTTACATCGACGACCTCAAGGCCGATCACGTCTTCCCGATCGCCGGCCCGCCGTGTTTCCTCGACGACGAGCTGTGGCAGTTCAACGACATCTTCGGCGACGAGGGGAACATCTTCCCCGACCAGTCGGTCTTCCTGTCCGAGTACGCCAAGGTCGGCGGCACCAACGGCATCGTGCTGCTGCCGGGCAGCGTCACCGAGGTCACCACCACCGGGGCCACGACCACCCACCCGATGCCGGTGGAGGAGTTCTTCGCCAACAAGGTCGCCCACCTGGAGGAGATGCGGGAGCGTAAGCGGCCCATCATCGAGGCGGAGAAGGCGTCCTGGCGGCACCCCGAGGTGGACGTGCTCAAGGAGCTGAAGCGGCGCATCGAACCGCTGCTCGACGAGTCGATCTACCTGGCCAAGGGGGTCGGCGGTCCGGTCCGCTTCGACCTGGTCGGCTACGACGGCGAGAGCATCGAGTCGATCGTGGTCGACTTCCCCGGCAAGCAGGTGCGGCCGTACGCCGACGAGAAGGTGCGTTACCGGTTCCGTACCGAGCGGGCGCTTGTGGAGCACCTGCTGCACATCGGCGAGGTGGACTGGGTCAACTCGCTCTTCCTGTCCTGCCGCTTCTCCGCCGCCCGGATCGGGCAGTACAACGAGTTCGTGTACGCCTTCTTCAAGTGCCTCTCCACCGAGCGACTCCAGTACGCCGAGGGCTGGTACGACGAGCACGAGCGGGCGGTGGACGCCGAGGACATCACCATCGGCGACTGGGTGGTGCAGCGCCGTTGCCCCCACCTGAAGGCGGACCTGAGCCGGTTCGGCATCGTCGACGGCGACCAGCTCACCTGTCAGCTGCACGGTTGGCGGTTCGACCTGCCCAGCGGGCGCTGCCTGACCAGCGTCGGTCATAAGGTCCGCGCCCACCGGGTCGGCGAGGAGGTCGCGGTCGCGGAGGCCGCCCCACCGGCGAGCTGAGCCCGTCCGCCTCGGCGTCCCCGCCCGGGGACGCCGACGCGTCGCCTACCGGCCGAGGTCGGCGAGGATGCGCTGGGCGGCGTTGTGGCCGGCGGCACCGATGACGCTGCCGGCGGGGTGACAGCCGGCGCTGCCCGCGTACACCCCGTCCACGCCGGTGGCGTAGGGCATCCGGTCGGCGAACGAGACGGTGTTGTCGACGTGGTGGATGTGCCCGCCGGTGATGCCGAAGTGCGCCTCGATGCCGGGTGGCGGCAGCGGCACCGCGTCGGCGATCAGGTCGCCGGTGCCGGGGGCGTACCGCTCGCAGATCCCGACCAGCCGGTCGACGTAGCCGGGCAGCTCCGCGTCCCAGGTGGTGCCGGCCAACTCGTACGGCACCGACTGCACGAACAGTGCCGACGAGTGGTGCCCGGCCGGGTCGGCCAGCGACGGGTCGACGGTGGTGTGCAGGTACCACTCGATGGTCGGCTCCTGCGGCAGTCGGCCGGCCCGCACGTCCGCCCACATGGCGCGCAGCGCCGCCATCGGTGACTCGCCGGTGCCGCCGGCCAGTGTCGCCGAGCCGGGCAGCAGGTGGATGGTGGAGCCGAACGGGCTCGGCGCGTCCTCGGGCAGGCAGGAGAAGCGGGGCAGGTCACGCAGCGCCAGGTTCAGCTTGAGGGTGCTGCCGGTGCGCTGGACCGCCGCCATCCGTCCGCTGAGCGTGGTCGGCAGCGCGCCGTCGGGCAGCAGCTCCATCAGCCGGTACGGGTCGCAGGCGCCGAGCACCACCTCGGCGTCGACCTGGCGGCCGTCGGCGAGCACCACGCCCCGGGCGGCACCTCCGTCGAGGGTGATCGCGGCGACCGGGGCGCCGGTGACGATCCGGGCGCCGGAAGCCCGGGCCGCGTCGGCGAAGATCCGCGAGACGGTGCCCATGCCGCCTTCGGCGATCATCCAGGTGCCGCCCGAACCGGGCAGCCGGCACATGTTGTGCACCAGGAAGTTGTGCCCGGTGCCGGGGTCGTCGGGGCCGGCGTTGAGCCCGGACAGGCCGTCGGTGACCGCGTACATGCTGACCAGCAGCTCGGAGCGGAAGTCGAAGCGGGCCAGGTAGTCGGCGACGGAGCCGCGTACCAGGTCGATGAAGACCTGGCGCAGCGCGGGACGGACGTGGCGTTCGGCGGTCTCCTCGACGCTGAGTGGCTCGGCCAGCCAGGCCGGGGCGAGGTCCTCGCGTAACGCGGCCAGCTCGCCCTGCAACGCCTCGTCGGCGGCGGCGTCGGCGGGGGAGAAGAATTCGGCGAGCTGTGCCCGGGTGGCCTCCGTGTCGGTGCCGAAGAGCAGGTAGGGCGAGCCGACTCCGCCGGGGGTGGGCAGGAAGTAGTGCGGGTCGCGGCGCAGCACCGGGATGCGGACGTCGAGCGCGGCCAGCAGCTCCGGCGGCATCAGCCCGAGCAGGTACGACCCGGTGGAGTGACGCAGCCCCGGCACCTTGGGGAACGGATTCTCGGTGCGGGTCGCCCCGCCGATCACCTCGGCGGCCTCCAGCACCAGCACGTCCAACCCGGTCCGGGCCAGCAGGATCGCCGACACCAACCCGTTGTGCCCAGACCCGACGATCACCACGTCAGCCCGCCCCGGCACCTCACCACCCCTCATCCCCGCACCCTAACCCTTGCCACCCCACACCCACCCCCGCGATCTTGCACTTTCTGCCCGGGCAAGAGGTGTCAAAGCGACATATCGCCGACCAAAAGTGCAAGATCGTGGGGTCAGGGGCGGGGGTGGGGGTGGGGCGGGTCATGATTGAGCGGGTTGGCGGCGGGTGCGCCAGGCGGAGAGGGCCAGGGTGGCGGAGTAGCCGGCCAGCACGATCACGTGGAACAGGTAGAGCCAGAGCAGGATCGCCACTGCGGAACCCACCTCGTCCAGCCCGCCGAAGGGCACGCCCAGGTCCAGTGGCAACGAGGCGAAGAGCACGAAACCGTGCAGGAAGCCGGACAGGTTCGCCGCGGTGAACGAGCCCATCCCCAGCGTGGAGAGCCAGTCCGGCGAGGCTGGGCCGACCACCCGGAACACCCACATCAGCACCGGCGTGAGCACCAGCCACACGGCCAGGAACGACAGCACCACCCCGAGCGCGCCGGCCCAACCGCCGCGCCGGACCAGCCCGGTGGTGGTCGGCAGGGCCAGCAGGATCGACAGCAGCAGCGCCGGGGCCGGCGCCAGCAGCGGCAGCAGCAACAGCCGGCCCCGCCAGCCGACCAGGTGTTCGTCGGAGCGGGGCGCGGCGACCGAGACGAACGCCCGGCGCAGCCCTTCGCCGTACAGCGACGCCGGCAGCAGCGCGGCCAGCGCCAGCCACGGCGTCAGGCCGACCCCCGCCTCGACCAACGCGGCCACCGCGTGCGGCGCACCGATCGCGTCCGGCAGGGCCTCCACGGCGTACCCGGTGAGCCGCCGAACCTGGGACGCCCCCGCCAGCAGCGAGGTGAGCCAGATCGCCAGCAGGGCCACCGGCACCACGGCGATCGCACCGTAGAACGTGATCGCGGCGGCGTGCAGCGACAGATCCCGGCCACGGACCGGGCGGAACGCACCCCTGGTGATCCGCTTCGTCCGCTCCCACGCACCGCCCATCGCGCTTCATTTCCCCGTCATCCCCGCTGGCAACCGTCCCCGTTGCGCGGGTCGCACCCGGCCGACGGATCAGCGGTCGGGTCTGTTCGGTGGACCGGGTCGTGAGGTAGTGAGAAGGCGCCCGGCGACGGGCCTGGCAGGGATGCGGCTGCTCAGGCCCGTCGCCGTTCGGTTCGGTCAGCCGAATGCCCGGTACAGTCGCCAGTCGGCGGAGAGGACGACCTTCTTCGATTGCCCTGTGTCGGTCTTCGACGGGTGGTAGATGTGCATGTTGCCGTTCGACTCGTACCGGACCCACATGTCGGGCACCCCGTCGCGGTTGACGTCGGGAATGCTGATGACGACGCCGATGGCCGCCTCGGTCCACGAATTGCCGTAACGAACGTCACCGTCGCGGGAGTTGTTGGCCAGCTTCAGCGAGTCGAGGCTGACGCTGCCGGACACCCCACCGGGCAGACCGTGCCGGACGTACATGTTGCCGTTGTCCAGGTTGCGCCAGAGCAGGTCGGGCGTTCCGTCGATGTCGATGTCGATGATGTTGACGACGTCGCGGCGTGCCCAGGCGTCGTGGTTCATCAGGGTCGCTTCCTGGAACGCGGCCCCGGTGTACCCGGACAGCACCCAGAACTCCGGGCCGGAGCGTAGCGCCAGGTCGGGCCGTTTGTCGCCGGTGATGTCGCCGACCGCCTTGATCTGGGTCCAGGTCGACGGGTTCGGCGCGTTGGCCGGGAGCATGACGCGGAGCCGGTGGTCCACGTTGAAGCTGCCGTACCCGTCACCGGGATAGAGCCAGAAACCGCCGTCGGGGGTACGGGCGAACAGGTCGGTGATGCCGTCACCCGGGTACGCATCGGAGTGCTTGGTGATCAGAGCGGCCTGGCCGGTGGTCGGGTTCCACCAGTGGCCGGGCGGGTTCAGCGTGCCGGCGCTGTCGTACGAGGAGTACAACCAGCCGTACAACTCGCCGTTGTTGGGTCCGGTCCCTTCGGGCTCGCGGTCGCCCGCGTACGTGCGCAGCTTGCCCTCGTTGTCAACGAGGATCAGGTCGGGTATGCCGTCGCCGCCGGTGTCGCCGGGGCCGTCACCGGCGGCGCGCGGCGGCACGTAGATGGCGTAGTCCGTCCTGGCGCTGCGGTTACCGACCGCGTCGTAGGCGTACACGTGCAGGGTCGTGGGACCGGCGTGCCGTGGTGCGAGGTCCGGCACCGTGGCGGTGCCGTTGACGGCATCCACGGACTGGGTGTTGATGGCCTCGAAGGCGTAGGTGAACCGGGTCGCGCCCGTGGCACTGAAGGTGATCGAACCGGTTCCGCCGAACGACACGCTTGCCCAGGTTGCGCCGTCGGGGGTGGCCTCCGGGAACACCTCACTCGTCACGGTGGGGGCAGGGGGCGCCGAGGCGTCGATGGTCAGTCGGCAGGGTTCGGTGCCGGGCGGGAAGTAGCTCGACGAGGCATTTGACTCGTCCTCGGCGCGTACGTCCCAGGAGTAGGTGGTCTTGTCCTCCAGGCTGCTGGACGGCACCAGGAGCTCCGCGCTGCCATCGCTGCGAGCGGTGACCAGGGTGCCCGACGGGACGGTCGAGCCGGTCTTCCAGAAGCGGAAGCGGAGCGCCTTCAGGTTGTTGTCCGGGTCGGTGGCCTTGGCGTACAGCGTCAGATTGGTCCTGGCGACCGTGACACCGCCGCCGGGGCCGGGTACGCAGGTGCCGCCGGGCGTGCTCTTGCCGCCCGTCGGTTCCTTCGGCGGAGTGTTGTAGACAACCGTCAGCTCGGTGCTGCTGACCTTGAACCTGCGCCAGGTCAGCGTGTCGCCTTCGCTCGTCGCCTGCATGCCGAGGGTCACGTTCGACCAACCGCCGTCGGCGCCGTTCTGGGCGATCTTCTTCACGTCGAAGCTGACGTAGTCGTCGGCGCAGCTGCTTCCGTAGCCGAAGGCGAACGACTTCTTCTGCTGCACCTCGACCCAGCTCGGCTGCTTCTTCCAGGTGGTGGCGGAGGAGATCGAGCCGGTGCGCCACACCTCCATCTGGCGCGCGGTGCAGTTCCAGGAGTGGTTGTTGAACACCTTGAACGTGGCCGAGCTGACCGTCGCACCCTTCATGCTGCTCTTGAAGCCCATCCGCCAGAAGGAGCGGGCGGTCAGCGGAGTCCGCTCCTCGTAGCCGACCCGGGCGTCGGTGCTGCCGGAGTTGAAGTTGGTGCCGTTCCAGGTGTTGGTGCTCGGGTGCTGCTTGTAGACCGTCGCCCAGGCCAGCGTGCCGCTGCGCAACGTCGGGTCGAGGAAGAGTGGAAACATCGCGTCCGCGTCGGTGAGCAGGCCGGTGGCGGCGACGTCCAGGCGCAGTCGTACGTCACCGCTGCCGTCGCCGTCGAGGCTGGTGGGCATCGGAGCGTGCCGGGCGCCCGCCTCGACCCCGTTCAGCCCGGAGAGGTTCAGCACGTCGGCGGTGGTGGCGACGGCGGTGCGTAGGGCCGGCTGGGGCGACGCCGGGTCCTGGCCGGCGGAGTCCCAGGCGAACGGGGTGGGCATCGAGCCGATCTCGACCTGGCTCGCGGCGTCGAGAATCTGCACGCCGCCGGTCTCCTGGTCGTGGCGGAAGGTCGCCGTCGGGGATCGCAGGCCGTAGGTGAGGGACCGGACCGCCTCGATGGTGGCGCTGTCCCGGTTCTTGACGATCAGCAGCTGCCCGAATCCGCCCTCGTCGCGGGCGACCACCAGCAGATCGACGCCGGGCCGGACCTCGGGATAGAGCAGGCGCGGGCCGTCGAGCACCGGCTCCGGCAGCTCACCGGGCCACAGGTAGGTGACGGTGTGACCGCCGATTTCGACCTGGGCGAGGGGTGTGTCCACTTCGGTGCGGGCGACCAGGCGCATCGACTGGGCGGGAGGGCTCGTGGACGGCGTGGCGTCGGGTCGCGTCGCACCGCCGAAGAACCGCACCGGGGTGGGCGGGTTGACCGGGCGGACGCCGAGGCCGTCCGGTGCGTCGGCATCGTGGGTCAAGGTGAGGTCGATCGGCGCCCACTGCCCGGTGGCGTCCTTGGCCCGCTGGGGGACGGCGTGGGTGGTGGTGCGCCACTGCCCGGCCGGCAACGCCCAGGTGAGCGACGTGGCCGTGGTGGCGGTCTCGACGAGCACCTCGGTACCCGTGCGGAGCGCCTCGGCCATCGCGGTCGCCTCGTCGCGCGGCGGCTTCGACGCCGGGGCGGCCTCGGTGACGACCTCCGGCCGACTGTCGCCTCGGTCGATTCCCGGCCACCACGGCAGGGATGCCGCGATGACGGCGACCAGCAGGAGACCCATGGTGCAGATCAGCCGGGTGCGCGTACGCATGAACGGGCTGAGCAGGCGAGGCGCTGTCACGGCGGTCTACTCCCGTGGGCCGGGCGGACAGGAAGGAACGCGAAACCCGCCCCGTCAGCCGGGCCGAGGGGCAGAAACGCGGGCACACGATCGCACGTCACCAGGGCATCTCGTCTATCCCGTCAACGTTACCGATTCGTGATGTTCACTTTCTGATCATTGACCGGTACGCCAGAATTCGATCTTGTGTGAGTGGGTTTGCCGACGTCGCTTGTCGGACATAGTCGAATTAGCTTCTTGGCCAAGATCTCCCTGGCCTGCGGTCTTACGCGGCAATAGTGGTGTGGCGTGGATCACATCCATACATCGAAGATCACTCTATGCAACCTTGAGCTCTGACCTGCCCTGACGGAGAGTGCTCACGCACGTGCCGATCCGGCACGTGTCCCTCGCGGTTCTTCCCGCGAACCTCCTTTTCGTCTTCACGCCTGGGTGGGAGTCGACGCGCATGCCTGGTACCGGTTTGCTGGCCCGGCGGCGGGGGCGTCCCGCCCGTACGGCGTTCATCCTGGCGCTGTCCATGACCATGACGGTCACGGCCCTGCCCGCCCCGGCTTTCGCCGTTCCCGGCCCGGGCATGAGCCGTGGCGCGATCGAACTTCCGGAGATCCCGGAGGTGGAGCAGATCGCGCCCAACGAGCAGGCCGTGACCGACCTGCTCACCGACGAGCCGGAGCCACTCGACCCGTACGAGCCGTCCGCGGTGGACGCCTGGGACGAGGACAGCGGCACGGTGGACCTGACCGGGGTCGCCGCAGGTGAGGCGTTGCCGGTCGACGACCTGCCGGTCGCCCTCGGCGTACCGGAAGGCGGTGACCCTGCCGCCCTCGCCGGCACCTGGGCGGTGGATCTGGCCGCCCCCGAGGCCTCGCACGACGTCGGGGTCGCCGGCCTGATCATGAAGATCACCCCGCCGGCCACCGCGGACCCCACGGCCGAGGTCGCCCTCAGCGTCGACTACACGCCCTTCGCCGACTTCTACGGCCCACAGGCCGCCGACCGGTTCGGCGTCGTCCTGCTGCCGGACTGCGTCTTCGACGACCCGGACGGCGGCGACTGCGCCGACGGTGGCGCGGGCGTCCAGTCCACCGAACCGGCCGGTGTCACCGGCCAGGTCGTCTCCAGTGAGGTGGAGATCCTCCCGGTCGCCGGGGCGTCGGCCCGCAGCGCCGCGATCGCGGGCGTCGACGAGGGGGCCGGCGACCGCCGGATCGTCACCGGCAGCGTGCCGGTCGGGTCGCTGGTCGGGACCGACGGCGCGGTCGCCGGCCGATCCGCGTTCGGGGCCCAGTCCAGCGCGGCGGACGCCAACGTCGTCGGCGTGCTCGACACCGGCGCGTCGGCTGCCGGCGACTTCACCGCAACCCCGCTGCTGTTCTCCGGATCCTGGGCGGCGGGTTCCTCCTCGGGCGCGTTCACCTACTCGTACCAGGTGCAGGTGCCCGAGACGGCCGGCGGCCTGATGCCGAAGGTGGCGCTGTCGTACTCGTCGCAGTCGGTGGACGGGCGTACCTCGGCCACCAACAACCAGGCCTCCTGGATCGGCGACGGCTGGGACTACGCGGCCGGCGCGATCACCCGCACCTACGTCAACTGTCGGCAGGACTCCAAGAAGCCCGGCTCGAACAACAGCGAACACCGGACCGCTGACCTCTGCTGGGGGTCGAAGAACGCCACCCTCTCCCTCGGCGGGATGACCACCGAGCTGGTTCGGGACGACAGCACCGGGACCTGGACCACCGCCAACGGCGACGGGTCAAAGGTGCAGCTGCTCAAGGACACCGGCCTGGACAACGGCGACGCCGACGGTGAGTACTGGGTGGTCACCACCAGGGACGGCACCCGCTACCACTTCGGCCGGCACCGGCTGCCCGGCTGGACCGCGGGTCAGCCGGTCACCAACTCGGTGCTTACCGCACCGGTCTACGGCAACCACTCCGGTGAGGACTGCTACCAGGCCGGCGACTGGGCCGACTCGGCCTGCACACAGGCGTGGCGGTGGTCGCTGGACTACGTTGAGGACATCCACGGCAACGTGATGAGCCTGTGGTGGGCCAAGGAGGAGAACCGCTACGCGCGGAACTTCAACTTCAAGTCCCCGGTGAAGTACGACCGTGGCGGCTACCTGACCCGCATCGACTACGGGCAGCGCAGCAACAACGTCTACGGCGCCGCGCCGCTGGCCCGGGTCAGCTTCGATGTGGCGGAGCGCTGCTTCGCCGAGGGCTCCCAGACCTGCTCCGAGTCGAACTTCAACAGCCAGATCCCGCACGACTACCGCATCTGGTACGACACCCCGGCCGACCTGAACTGCATCTCGGGCCGGAAGTGCTGGAACGCCTCACCGTCGTTCTTCACCCGCAAGCGCCTCGACAAGATCACCACTTTTGCGCAGCGGCGCAGCGGCTCCACCAGTTTGCAGAAGGTCGACGAGTACCAGCTCACCCAGTCCTTCCCGACCCTGCTGACCGGCCCCAACACCGCGCTCTGGCTGGAGTCGATCCAGCGGACCGGGTACGGCGTCGACGGCGACAAGGTCGCGCTCAACCCGGTGCGGTTCGCCCACAACCCGGAGGACATGCCCAACCGGGTGCGCAACGACAACCGCCCCAGCTTCTCCCGGCTGCGCATCGCGCGTGTGATCAACGAGTATGGCGGCGAGACCGTCGTCACCTACAAGCAACCCACCGGCTCCTGCGCCACCGGCTCCGGCCTGCCCGGCAAGGACGACACCGCCGAGCTGAAGTCCAACACCCGGCTCTGCTTCCCGAACTTCTGGCACCCGGATCCGGCCAAGGACGACGTCATCGACTGGTTCCACAAGTACGTGGTGGAGTCCGTCGAGGAACTGCCCGCCATCGACGGCGCCGCCTCCTCCACCCTCACCACGTACGCGTACGACAACGCCGGCTGGCGGCTCGCCGAGCCGGAGTTCAGCAAGAAGTCCCGCCGCACCTACTCCCAGTTCGCCGGCTTCGAGCAGGTCACCGTCCTCACCGGGCCGCCTATCGCGGAGCTGGGCAGCGAGCAGACCAAGTCGGTCACCCGCTACTTCCGGGGCATGGGCGACAGCGTGTCCGTCAAGGACAACGTGGGCACCGGCGAGGAGATCGCCAAGGACCGGGAGCCGTTCGCCGGCCGGGTCGCCGAGGAGTTGACGTACGCCAAGGCCAGCGACCCGGACGCCAACTGGCTCACCCGCAGCGTCACCTACCCCACGGCGACCGAACTCGCCTCCCGCGACCGCGACGACGGGCTCGACCCGTTGAAGGCGTGGCGGGTCACCGACACGCGGCAGAAGGCGGTGTCCCGGTCCTCCGGCACCGGCGACGACACCCGAACGCTGCGCACGGTGGAAACCAAGACCACCTACGAGAGCACCCACGGCCTGCCGGAGCGGATCGAGTCACTCGGTGACACCGGCAAGTCCGGTGACGAATCCTGCACGTTCGTCGAGTACACGCACCGCACCGACAAGAACCTCATCGGCCTCACCAGGCAGATCCGCAGCAGCCCGACGACCTGTGCCGCCGCCGACTTCGACGACCTGACGACGCTCTCCTCCGCCGGCCGGGTCGGCTACGACGGCGCCGCCTACGGTGCCGCCCTGCCGAGCAACACCCGGGGCCTGGCCACCCAGACCTGGTCGCTGAAGGCGGACGGCTCCGGCTTCCAGAACGACGGCACCACCACCTTCGACGCCATCGGCCGGGTGCTGACCCGAACCGACCCGGACAACAAGGTCTCCCGGATCACCTACACCCCGGCCAGCGGCCAGGCGTACGCGGTGAGCGAGGAGAACTCCCTCGGGCACAAGCAGACCCGGGAACTGGATCCGGGCCGCGCGGTCACCCTGAAGACCACCGACCCGAACAACCAGGTCAGCCACGCCGAGTACGACGCCCTCGGCCGCCTCGTCAAGGCGTGGGGCGCGGGGCGTACCCCGTCACCGGCCCTGGTGCCCGACTTCCGTGCCGAGTACGCCCTCCCGGCGATCGTGCCCGACCCGGAGAACCCCGGCGAGAGCATCCGCAAGCCGCCGTACGTCACCACCTTCGCCCGGGGCCACGAGGACCGGATCCAGACCTCGGTCACCATCTACGACGGACTCGGCCGGGAACGGCAGTCCCAGGTGGAGGCGACCGGTGGCGGACGGCTGATCACCGACACGCTCTACAACTCGGCCGGCGAGGTCTGGCAGACCAACAACGCCTACTTCGCCGAGGGCTCGCCGATCGGCCGGCTCTTCACGCCCGAGTCGGACACGGTGGTGCCCAACGCCACCCGCTACACCTACGACGGCCTCGGCCGGGTGGTCGAGGAACTGCCACTGCTCAACGGCACGGAGTACCCGAGCCGCGCCACCCGGTACAGCTACGGCCTCGACCACTCCACAGTCATCAACCCGGCGGGCGCGGCCTCGTACCGCCTCCACACCGACGGCCTCGGCCGCACCACGCGGGTCGACACCTTCCGCGACGCCGCCCGCACCGACTTCACCTCGATGCGCTACGAGTACGACGCGCGCGGGCAGCTCGCCGAGGCCACCCACTCGGCGAACCCGGTCCCGTGGACCTGGACGTACGACCAGCGCGGCCGGCTGACCCGGACCACCGACCCGGACACCGGCGCCACCACCATGACGTACGACCACCGGGACCGGCCGCTGACCACCACCAACGCCCGTGGCATCACGGTGTGGAACGGGTACGACGAACTGTCCCGCCCCACCCAGCAGCGGCTCGGTGGCAGCGGCGGTGAACTGCTGGCCGAGTACACCTATGACACGGTGGCCGGCGGCAAGGGTCTGCCGGCGACGTCGACCCGGTACACCGACGGCCTGCCGTACACCCAGTCGGTCGGCGGCTACACCGAGGACTACCAGCCGACCTCGACCACGCTGACGCTGCCGGAGTCGATCGCCAGCACCTGGGGTCTGAACCAGGAGTACCGCTACGACTACACGTACACCGACACCGGTCTGACCGAGTCGGCGACGCTGCCGGCGGTCGGCTCGCTGCCCAGCGAGAAGCTGCTGGTCCGGTACACCAGGGACGGCCTGCCGCTGTCGGTGTCCGGCAAGGACTGGTACGGCTCCGAGACGGTCTACTCGCCGTACGGGCAGGTGCTGCGCTCCACCCTGGGCGCGCACCCGTACCGGGTGTGGACCATGGCCTCGTACGACGACGCCAGCGGCGCCCTCACCCGGCAGCAGGTGTTCCGCGAGGTCACCGGCAACCATCTCGTCTCGAACCGTTCCTACGGCTACGACGACGCCGGCAACGTCACCTCGATCCGGGAACACGCCACCACCATCGCCGAGCGGCAGTGCTTCACCTACGACCCGCTCGGCCAGCTCCGCAACGCCTGGACATCGCAGGACCAGGCGTCGTGCAGCGCCGGTCCGGGCACCGCGACGGCCCCGAACGCGGCGGCGGGTGTCGACGGCACCGGCTACTGGCAGGAGTACGAGTACGACCTGCTCGGCAACCGCACCAAGCTGGTCGAGCGGGACCTGACCGGCCGCACCTCCACCGGCCCGATCGAGACCACCTACGGGTACGGCTACGGCACCGAGGAGGGTGACCAGCCGCGCACCCTCGACGCCGTCACCAAGACCTACACCACGCCGCAGGGCGCGGCCATCGTCTCCGAGGCGAAGCGGCTGTACGAGCTGACCGGCGAGACGAAGTCGGTCACCTCCACCCGCAACGGGGACCAGCAGGAGCTGTCCTGGACGTACGACGGCCAGGTCGAGCGGATCACCGGCTCCGGCACCAAGGGCCGCACTTCGTACATGGGTCTGGCGAGCAAGTGCATAGACCTGAGTTCCAGCCTGGCCGAGCCGAACCGACCCATCCAGCTGTACACGTGCAACGCGACAATCGCGCAGAAGTGGGCCTTCGTCCCGGCACCGGAGCAGACCAACGCCAACCTGGGCACCCTGTCGATATTCGACTCCTGGTGCGCCCAGCCGGCCGGCACCACCGCCGGGTCGGCGCTGCGCCTGCAACGGTGTGACGGCACGGCGGCGCAGCAGCTGGAGCGGCTTTCGACGGGGCAGTTGAAGCATCCCGCCTCCGGCCTGTGCCTGGCGGTGCAGGACGCAGCCATCGCCGACTCAACGCCGATCGTGCTCGCGGCCTGCGCCGGTGGTGCTCCCGAGCAGCTGTGGGAGGCACAGGACGAGACGCGGCACATCTACGGGCCGGGCGGCACCCGCCTGCTGAAGATCCAGGGTCAGCAGGCCACCCTCGACCTCGGCGAGGCCCAGGTTTCCGTGCAGAGCGGCGGGATGCTGCTCAACACCCAGCGGAGCTACGCCACGCCAGGCGGGATGGTGACGCGGTACGCCTACGGCACCAGCACCGGATCCAACCTGGTGGCCGTCGCCAGCGACCATCAGGGCAGCCCGTCCGCCGAGGTGGCCCTCGCCGACGGGATGCAGATCCGGATCCGTAAGCAGGATCCGTTCGGCAACCAGCGGATCGCCGACACGCCGGCCAATCTGCAGACCAACCGGGGCTTCCTCGGTGCGGTCCGCGACGACACCTCCGGCTTCGTGCCGTTGGGTGCCCGGCTGTACGACCCGGAGGTGGGTCGGTTCCTCTCCGCGGACCCGGTGCTGGACCTGACCGACCCGGTGCAGAACAACGGCTTCACGTACGCCCACAACAACCCGGTCACCCACTCCGACCCGTCGGGCCTGTCGGTGGCGTTGACCGCGTCGGAGACGGCGGCGGCGCTGGCCGGTGCAGGTCTGTCGTCGGCGATGATCGCTCAGGCGCAGGCCAACATGGGCCGCTCGCTGATTTCGGTCATCCTGGATTCGGCGTGGTACATCCTCAAGGAGTTCATCGGCATCAACGACGCCCTGAACTGCTTCGGCGGTGACATGTGGGCGTGCGGCAGCCTCATCCTCAACGCGATCCCCTGGACCAAGGTCGCCAAGATCCCAGCGGTGATCCGGGCGGTCAACCGTACGATCAACGCGATCCAGGCATGGCAGGCGGCGAAACGGGCCGCCGAGGCGGTGCTGGCGGCGGCACGAGCTGCCGAGGCCGCCGCGTTGCAGGCGAAGAAGCTCGCCATCGAACGGGCCAAGAAGGCCGCCCAGGCAGCAAAGAAGAAGGCCGCCGACAAGGTCAACTCGACAAGCAACAAGGCGACCCAGTCGGCGAAGAAGACGGGTAACGGCCCGCAGAAGGAAGCTCAGGCCAAGTCCAACCCGAAGGGCTCGTCGGCAGCCTCCGGCGGCGCCGGCGGCAAGGGCGGCGGCGGAGGCAGCGGCAAGGGCGACTCGAAGCCGGGCGGCTCGTCGGGTGCCTCCAACCGCAGCAACGGCGGCTCCAGCGGCAGTGATGCCAGTTCGTCGAACGGTGAATCCTGCCCCATTCGCAACAGCTTCATCCCGGGTACGCGGGTTCTGATGGCCGACGGCTCAACCAAGGCAATTGAGGATGTCGAGCCTGGCGATAAGGTGGTAGTCACCGATCCGGAGACCGGTCGTACCGAGGTGGATACCGTCACCGCCACGATCACCGGCGACGGTATCAAGCATCTGGTGAAGGTCACCATTGATCCCGAAGACGACCAGGGCAGTGAAACCGCCGAGGTCACCGCCACCGACGGCCACCCGTTCTGGGTACCAGAGCTGGGTGAGTGGATCGACGCCACCGACCTCCAGCCGGGGCAGTGGCTACAAACCAGCGCCGGCACGTACGTTCAGATCACCGCCATCGAGCGCTGGAGCGTCCCCCGCGCCACGGTCCACAACCTCACCGTCGCTAACACCCACACGTACCATGTAGCCGCCGGTAACCAGCCGGTCCTTGTCCACAACTGTGGTGACAACGCCCCGGGTCACACCGCAGACGTGACCCGGCACGGCTCGGACGGCGAGATTCTCGATGAATACTCGGTGTGGAGCGGGAGGGCGACTCCGGAAGAGTCGGCGCTGGGCGGGGGTTACAACACACAAGCGGCAACGCATACGGAGAACCGGGTGGCGCGGATGTCCGGAGCCTCTGCCGGCCGAGTCAGCATCCCCAACGACCCTTATGCTGGTCTCAAGCGCGCAGCCCCAGGTGATTTAATCGTCATCGAGGGGCAACTGCCTCCTTGCAACCGATGCCGTGGAGCTATGAACAGGATCGTGAACGAGGTAGGTGCCTCCGTTGCTTATATGTGGGACGGGCCTAAGGGGTCAGGAGTCTGGTTCAGGAGGGGCAAGTCGTGAGATTTACCGCCCGGGATGCAGGTGTCGAGGAGAACGAGGAGGATGACTTCCTAGATGTCTGGATGGCGGAAGGTGGTGATCCTTCCGGCATTGGATTCTCCTTTCAGTGCGCTCTGCATGAAGTTGACCAGGATGAGGTCGACATGGGGCTCGACTCTTACTGTGTGGCGACCCAAAATGGCGCTACTGTCTACGGTCCAGTGCGGGCGGCAGAGTTCGACGAAAATGTGCTAATCCTCACGTTCGCGCCGGACGATGCCGACCTTTTGAGAACGAGTGAGCGGGTTGAGATCGTTCTGGCGGTCGGTGCGGACCAGCTTGCGGCGATAAAGCATGCTCTCAGGCGAGTGCTGAGCTGGGGGAGGAGTAGTTCAGTGCCGTCGTTCACCGGGTTCTGAATTCTGATGCGTAGCTGCGACTTGTCAGCGGTGCCATCTTAGACGGGTGTCGCATTGCGTGTTCGGAAGGTGGACCCTATAGAGGTGAAACTGGTCCCTGATGTGCCACCGGATTATCCTTGCCTTTAGATTCTCCGGTGCGACTACCAGGGTCAAATCCGCCAGGGCTAAAGGACGTCTCGTAACCGGTGGAGGCGTTGCCGGGTAACGGGTGCTGGGTGTCATCCGGTGAGGATGATGTTGTGAAGGTGGGCGATGCCGGATGTGGTGTCGGTCAATGTGCGGGCGGCCCGGCGTTAATCGCGGAAAATCTTGAAGTTCTTCATGCTGGCCAGGGCGTGTTCGACCTGCGCTCGGACGGTGTGCGATGTTGTCTGTTCAGGTCTTTCTTCCAGTGGGTAGTTCACTGCCGTCGGCGGGTTTGCGGTAGGGGATGATCACGTCGGGGTTGCCGCGGCAGGCGCCGTCGGCCCACCAGCCGCCAAAGGTTAAAGATCAAGTTAGAACGATTGACATGGATGCGGGTTTGAGGCTTGGGCGCGGCTGGAGTGTTATCCGCAGGGTCGACCGTGAAGGGCGCAGGTTCTCGCAGCATCACGGGGGAAGCATGGACACGCCGCAGCAGCACAGACCAGGTGTGGGTCGCTCGGGCGGCGGGTTGATCGACAGCTTCCTGACCTGGCTGGTTCATCCGGTGACGGTGGCGGCCACCGCGCTGCTGATCCTCAACGACCACGTGCTCAAGGCGGCCTATCCCGGCTGGCTGACGGGAAAGCTCAGCGACGCCGCTGGGCTGGTGATGGCACCACCGCTGCTGGCCGTCGTACTGGTGCTGCTGCTGGCCGGGTGCGGTCGACTGCCAGTGTTGCGGCGTACGGGCAGGGTTGCTCGGCCTGGTCCTGGTCCTGGTCCTGGTCCTGGTCCTGGGCCGGGCGTCGCGCCTGCCGACCTGCTGGCGGCCGTCTCGTTTTTCATCGTTGGGGTGGGATTCACGGCGGTGAAGGCCACTCCGGAGGGGGCGGCCACGGCGTCCGCGGTGTGGAGCATGGTGAACGGACCGTCGGTGATCCTGGCCGACGGCACGGACCTGCTGGCGTTGCCGGCGCTGGGCCTGGCCTGGTGGACGTGGCGTTCGGCGGCGGCCCGCCCGACCCTGGCGCGCTGGCTGCGGATGGTGTCGGTGCTGGTGGTGTTGCCGATCGCCGGGCTGGGCGTCGCGGCCACCTCCGCTCCCCAGTACGACGACGCTGTCGCCTTGTACGAGTGGCAGGGCGTCGCTGTGGTCGGCATCGGAAACGCCTATCACGATGCCCGGAAGCCCTACACGTGGTGGATCGGCGCGGAGGACGGACCGACGTTCTCGGAGCTGCCGGAGGGCGGCTACGAGCTGTTCTCGAAGCAGCCGCCGCCGGTCGCGTCGGGAGAGGACTGTTCGGCGCGGGATCCGGGGCACTGTTTCCGGATCGTGCCGCGCCGCCTGGCGGTGCAGGAGAGCCGGGACGGTGGGGCCAGCTGGCGCGTCGCCTGGCAGATTGACGAGGATGCCCGGCAGCGACTGGCGACGGTAATACCTGGTTTGCGTGATGCCGACGAGTACCTGTCGTCCCGCGCGTTGCTGGTGCGCGATCAGTCTGACGGTGGGGTGGTCGTGCTGGTGGCAAACGGTCGGGACGGCTTTGCCCGACGGGACGCTGCCGGCCACTGGGAGCGCATCGGGTTCGGCACAGTTGCCGGTGACGGCTTCCGGTACGAGCAACCTGCGACACCGGTCCCGGGTGTCGCCGAGGCGACCGTCACCGTCGGCTTGCGGGTCGCCGTACCGCTGTCGGTTGCGGTGGGAAGCCTGGTGGCGCTTGCCGGCTGCGCCACGTTGCTGGCGTGGCGGCACGGCTGGTTCGTGATTCCACTTGCCGCCGTTGGTGGCGCACTCGGTCTCCTGGCGCTCGCCCTGTACGTCCCCTACGCATTGCGTGGCGTGACCTCGGACGACGCAGTGGGATCGGTCCTCGTGGTGGCGCTGATCGTGGGGATGACGGCGGTGCCGGCGGGCATCGCCGTGCTCGTCGCCAACGTCACGGAGCCGTTGCCGGCCCTGACCGGCCGGATCTGCGTCGCGGGCATCCTCGCTGGGGCGATGGTGCCACTGCCGTTGCTGCTGCGTCTGCTTACCGGTTGGCCTCCGCAACGTGCGGCGGTGGCCGTCGTGCCGATCGTCGCGGTGGTCGTGATGGTTGTCGGCATCCCGTGGGCCATCCGCTACGCCGTACGCCGGGTGCCGAGGCGAGGCTCCTCATCGGCAGGCACACCGCCGTGGACACCACCCGACCCACCGTGGCCGGAGACCAATGACGCGCCGCGCACCGCCTGATCGGGTGGTGCGCAACGGCCGCAAGTGCCCGGGTGGTCGCCGGGGGCGGGGCAGCGTCGCCAGCGGGTGTCGAAGGTGGCGGCGGGGCATGTGGGGGTCGTCGGAATGGTACCGCGTGGTACAGTGCGGTACATGGCGAGGATTACGCTGCGGGAGTTTCGCGATGGCGTGGGTCGGGTGCTGGAGGGGATCGAGCGCACCGGTGAGCCGGTGATCATCACCAAGTACGAGCGGCCCGTGGCTGTCCTGATCGGCATCGACGAGTGGGAGGAGATCGAGGCGTTCCGGGACCGCCGGGACTCGGCGGTGATCGCCCGTTCCCGTGCCGAGGGTCAGTTCGTGCCGCTGTCGGCGGCTCTGGAGTCGCTAGGGGTCGATCCTCGAGAGGTGGAGGCGCTGCTGGCTGACCGGGCCGGCGGTGCGGCGGCGTGAAGATCCAGATCGACCGGGACGTGCTGGTCTGGCTGCACAAGCAACCTCGCAACGTTTTCTTGACCGTCCTGAGTGCGATCCTCGGCTTGGTCGCCGATCCTGCGCCGCAGAACTCGACCGAGATGCGCGACGGATCTGGGCGTCGTCTGCGCGTCGGTGACTACCGGGTCCTCTACCGGCTCGACGACGACGAACTGACCATCCACGATGTCGGGCATCGCAAGGACGTTTACTCGTAGGCCGTCGGAGCTGGCGCGCAGGTGCCCGGGTGGCCGTTGGGGCGGGGGCAGCGCCCGGGGCCGTCGAGTGGGGTGTCGCACCAGACTCGGGTACGCAGGCTTTGGTGGTCTTCTTCGCTGAGGGTGGTTTCGCCGAAGTCGATGACCGTCAGGTGGCCGAGGGAGTCTCGGAGGGCCACGGCGAGCGCGGTCGCCTCGTCGAGCCTGGTCAGGGTGGTGGGTAGGTGGATGACCCACCGGGGCGGACTCATCGGGAGCCGCGACTGTGGTGGCGGTGGGCGGCCTGGCGGGACTGCCATTGGCGCAGCGCCTGACGGATGCGTTCGGCTTCGGTGTTGGAGGTGGTCAGCGCGCGGTGCAGGCGTTCCAGTTCGTCGGCGAGCCGGTTGAGGTAGGCGTACACCTGGTCCGGATCGAGGCCGCGCCAGCGGGTGTCGAAGGTGGCGGCGCGGGCGTGCTGGGGGAGTGGGCGCTCCCCGGACACGTAGATCATGCGCGGGCGGCTTCCTGCTCGGCGAGCATCGTCTGGAACTCCTGGTCGGTGAGGCCGCGCATGGCGAGGACGCGGCGGCCCCAGCGGTGCAGGCGGCAGGGGTGGGTTGCCCGGTCGTTGCGGCAGCGTTGGCCGTCGGGCCATTGTTCTGCGGCGTGCACGTTTATCGCCCGGAGCGCGAATGTGACATCTTCGGCGGTGATGTAGGGAGGCAGCGGAATCTCGCCGAGGGCTTTGTCGATCGAATCCATGATCCTCCTCTGTGGAATGGTTGTGGGGGCCGGAGCGGACGCCGGGATGAGGTTCGTGGGAGGCGTCCGCTCCGGCCGTGACCTGCCAGGGGGATTGGCTGGTCATCCACGATGGTCATTTCACTACTGGCCTGGCGCAATCTTTTGCGCAAGAATGCGAATCAAGGGATGAGGTGCCTTACGCGACAACAGCAGAGGAGATGACGTGGACGACCCGGGAAGCACCGTCCCGCGTAGGCAACTCGGCAGGTATTTGAGAGAACTTCGCGAAAACGCGCACGTAACTGTGGTCGCGGCCGCGAAGGAACTGGAATGGTCGACGCCGCGAATCTGGCGGTACGAAACCGGCCAGGTCCCCATGCATCCGAACGACGTGGAGGCCATGTGCCGGGTGTACGGCGCGACCCCCGAGACGATCAAGACGATGCGGTCGCTGGCCCGCGAAACGAAGGCGCACGGCTGGTGGCACAGCTACGGGGAGGCGATCGAGGACTGGTTCAAGCTCTACGTCGGCCTGGAGGCCGCCGCGACAAAGATCCGAAAGTACGAGGCCGACCTGGTACCCGGCCTGTTGCAGACGGTCGAGTACATGACCGAGGTGATCGCGACGAACCATCCGGATCTGTCCCGGTCGGAACAGCAGGTCAAGGTAGATGTTCGACTGCGCAGACAACGTCTGCTGGCTCGGGCGGTGCCCCGCGCGCCCTACTACGACGTGATTCTCAGCGAGGCGGTGCTACGTCGGCCGCTGCGTGACCGGCTCGCGATGGCCCGGCAACTCGACGCGCTGGTGGTGGCGAGTCGACAGCACAACATCAAGATTCGGGTGCTTCCGTTGGCCGCCGGGCTGTTCCGCTCGGCCGACACGGGCACCTTCACCATGCTCGATTTTCCCACCGACGTGCGGGAACCGGAGCCGACCACCATCTACATGGACGGTCCGTGCGGCGCGGTCTACCTTGACAAGCCGCACGAGATCCGGACCTACGAGGAAGTTTGGCGCTCGCTCGGCGAGCGGGCGCTCGATGTCGATGACTCCCGTGAGCTGGTCACGGCGATCGCGAAGGAGATGACCCATGAGACGTGACGGAGTGTGGCGCACGTCGTCCCGGTCCGGCAGCGGTGAATGCGTCGAGGTGGCGGGTTTCGTCGACGCAGTCGGCGTACGCGACAGCAAGGACCGGCAGGGCGCGGAGCTGAGCTTCGCCGCGACGAGCTGGACCCGGTTCGTCGCCGCCACCCGCGCGGGCCGGTTCGACACCCGCCCCTGAACTGACGTGACCGCAAGCTGTGGGTGCGTTTCTTGCTGTCCCGACGACAAGAAACGCACCCACAGTCGGCGGCTTGGTCGACATCGTTCGCCCCGGCTGCGTCGGACAGGTTGTGCGATGGCGTGCGGTGCGGGCTGTGCTGGCTAGGCTGAGTTGAGCAAGATGTTCCGCTGAGGGGGTGAGCCCGGATGGCCCAGGCTGCGTACGCGCCCGAGCCCGCGCCGGACACTGGTGCCGACGACCGGCCCACCGGGCCGTCGTTCGACGTGCTGCGGTGGCACGACGAGCCGTGGACCGCCCAGCTCGCCCTCGACCTGTTGCCGGAGACCAACGGCCCCAAGGTTGAGGTCCTGAGCGGAAGCGTGATCGTGACACCCCACGCCGGAATTGACCACCAGTCGGTCGAACGTGAACTGCCATATCTGTTGCACCGGGCTGCCCGCCGGGCCGGGCTCTGGGTCTATCCCGAGATCAACGTCGTTTCCGGTAAAGACCTCTTCATTCCGGACATCGCAGTACTGACCAAGTCGGGTGGAGGGCGCTCAGTCGTCGACATCGCGACCGCGGTGCTGCTGGGTGAGATCGTGTCTCCGGGTAACCGTCGCAAGGATGTCATCGATCGACCGCGTGAGTACGCCGCCGCTGGCGTGCCGTTCTTTCTGCGGGTGGACCTGCGCAACCGGGTGCCCACCATCGCCCTGCTCGAACTGGTCGATGGGGAGTACCGGCCGCTGGCGGCAGCCGCCGCTGGCACCACGTTCGTGATGAATCGGCCCTTCGACTTCTCGGTCGACCCGGCAGACCTGCTCGACGACGAGGCACCGCAGGATGCTGACTCTCCGGAAGGCCCGGTCCCGCCGGAGGCGGACCGGGAAGGAAAGTAGCTTCCCTCCCTTCGGAGAGGCCCTTCCGCGACCTCAGGCGCAACAAGGTGCCCTTCCGTGCCCCCGGAGGGCGGTGGGGAAGAATGGGCGCGTGACGTCCCCCCGTGATCTTGTGCTGCTGGGTTGTACCGGGTCGATCGGTACGCAGGCCATCGACATCGTGCGGCGCAACCCGGAGCGGTTCCGGGTGGTGGCGCTGGGTGCCGGCGGCGGCAACATCGGGCTGCTCGCCGCCCAGGCCCTCGAACTCGGTGTCGACGTGGTCGGGGTGGCCAAGGCGTCGGCCGCGCAGGATCTCCAGCTGGCGTTCTACGCCGAGGCGAGTCGGCGGGGCTGGGCGAGCGGGGAGTTCAAGCTGCCCAAGATCGTGGCCGGGCCGGAGGCGATGACCGAGCTGGCGCAGTGGCCGTGTGACGTCGTACTCAACGGGGTGGTGGGGTCGCTCGGGCTGGCGCCGACGCTGGCGGCGCTGCGCGCCGGGCGTACGCTCGCGCTTGCCAACAAGGAGTCGCTGGTGGCCGGCGGCTCGCTGGTCAAGGGCGCGGTGACGCGGCCGGAGCAGATCGTCCCGGTGGATTCGGAGCACTCGGCGCTGGCACAGTGCCTGCGCGGCGGCACCCGGGGTGAGGTACGCCGGCTGGTGGTGACCGCCAGTGGTGGGCCGTTCCGGGGTAGGCGGCGCGACGAGTTGACGGCTGTCACGCCGGAGCAGGCGCTCGCCCACCCGACCTGGAACATGGGACCGGTCGTCACGATCAACTCGGCGACCATGGTCAACAAGGCGCTTGAGGTGATCGAGGCGCACGAGCTGTTCGACGTGCCGTACGCCGACATCACCGTGATGGTGCACCCCCAGTCGGTGATCCACTCGATGGTCGAGTTCGTCGACGGGTCGACGTTGGCGCAGGCCAGCCCGCCGGACATGCGGCTGCCGATCGCCCTCGGGCTGGGCTGGCCGGACCGGGTGCCGGAGGCCGCCGCCGCCGTCGACTGGACCACGGCGCACACCTGGGAGTTCACGCCGCTCGACGATGAGGCGTTCCCGGCGGTGGCGTTGGCCAAGGCGGCCGGGGAGGCCGGCCGCTGCCGGCCGGCGATCTACAACGCGGCGAACGAGGAGTGCGTGGCGGCGTTCGTCGCCGGGCGGCTGCCGTTCCTCGGCATCGTCGACACGTTGCAGCGCGTGTTGGAGGAGGCTCCCGATTTCGGCGAACCGGGTACCGTCGAGGACGTACTCGAAGCCGAGTCGTGGGCGCGCGCACACGCGCAGGAGATCATCGCTGCTGCGGTGGAAGGAGCTTGATGTCGTTCGCGTTCGGGGTGGTGCTGTTCGCCCTCGGCATTCTCATCTCGGTGAGCCTGCACGAGGCCGGGCACATGCTCACCGCCAAGGCCTTCGGCATGAAGGTCACCCGCTACTTCGTCGGCTTCGGCCCCACCCTCTGGTCGTTCAAGCGTGGCGAGACCGAGTACGGGATCAAGGGCATCCCACTCGGCGGCTTCTGCAAGATCGTCGGCATGACGCCGCAGGACGACGACGTCGAGCCCGGTGACGAGAAGCGCGCCATGTGGCGCTACCCGGTGTGGAAGCGCACCATCGTGATGTCCGCCGGGTCGGTCACCCACTTCGGGTTGGCGATCTTCGCGGCCTGGCTGGCCGCGATGACCTTCGGCCTGCCCAACCCGAACTTTCCCAGCACCGAGGAGCAGATCCGCAGCGAGCCGGCGGTGATCGCCCTCCAGGACTGCGTCCTGCCGGACACCACGTACCGGGCCTGCGAGACCGGTGACGCGCCGAGCCCCGCCGCTGCGGCCGGGCTTCAGGACGGCGACCGGATCACCTCGATCAACGGCACCCCGATCGCCAACTACGGCGACCTGCTCACCACCCTGCGGGCCACCAGCCCCGGCAGCACCGCCAAGATCGGGTACGAACGCGACGGCCAGCCCGGCAACGTCGAGACGGTGCTGGCCACCACCAAGCGCCCGCCGATCGACAACCCGGACGGGCCCGTCGGCGACGTCTCCGCGCTCGGCATCGGCCTGGTCATCAGCACTCCCGGCCTGGTCAGCTACGGCCCGGTCGAGGCGGTCGGCGCGACAAGCACCTTCATCGGCGACATGGCGGTGGCCACCGCGCAGGCGTTGCAGCGGCTGCCGGAGAAGATCCCCGCGCTCTGGACCGCCATCACCGGCGGCGAGCGGGACATCGACACCCCGATCAGTGTGGTCGGCGCCAGCGTCCTCGGTGGCGAGGCGGTCGCCAACAACGCCTGGGAAATCTTCATCATGCTGTTCATCTCGCTGAACTTCTTCATCGGGGTGTTCAACCTGCTGCCGCTGCTGCCGCTGGACGGCGGCCACATCGCCATCGCCTGGTTCGAACGAGCCCGCTCCTGGCTGTACGCGCGGCTGCGCCGGCCCGACCCGGGACGGGTGGACTACTTCAAGCTGATGCCCTTCACGTACGTGGTGATCCTGATCGGTGGGGTGTTCACCCTGCTCACCATCACCGCGGACGTGGTCAACCCGATCACCCTCTTCCCAAAGTGAGTGCCTGAAGTGACCGCTGTCAGTCTCGGTATGCCGCCCGTACCGCCGCCGCCGCTCGCGCCCCGCCGGGCCAGCCGCCAGATCATGGTCGGGTCCGTGCCGGTCGGCGGCGGCGCGCCGGTGTCCGTCCAGTCGATGACCACCACGTTGACCGCAGACGTGAACGCAACCCTTCAGCAGATCGCGGAGCTGACGGCGTCCGGGTGTCAGATCGTCAGGGTCGCGGTGCCCAGCCAGGACGACGTGGAGGCGCTGCCGGCCATCGCGCGCAAGTCGCAGATCCCGGTGATCGCGGACATCCACTTCCAGCCGAAGTACGTCTTTGCCGCGATCGACGCCGGGTGCGCGGCGGTCCGGGTCAACCCGGGCAACATCCGCCAGTTCGACGACAAGGTGGCCGAGATCGCCCGGGCCGCCTCGGACGCGGGTACGCCAATCCGGATCGGGGTCAACGCCGGCTCGCTGGACAAGCGGCTGCTGGCCAAGTACGGCCGGGCGACGGCGGAGGCACTCGTCGAGTCGGCGCTGTGGGAGTGCTCGCTCTTCGAGGAGCACGGCTTCCGGGACATCAAGATCTCGGTGAAGCACAACGACCCGGTGGTGATGATCCGGGCGTACCGGCAGCTCGCCGAGCAGTGCGACTACCCGCTGCACCTGGGCGTGACCGAGGCCGGGCCGGCGTTCCAGGGCACCATCAAGTCCGCGGTCGCCTTCGGTGCGCTGCTGGCCGAGGGGATCGGCGACACCATCCGGGTGTCGCTGTCCGCGCCGCCGGTCGAGGAGATCAAGGTCGGTAACCAGATCCTGGAGTCGCTCGGGCTGCGCGAGCGGGGCTTGGAGATCGTCTCCTGCCCGTCCTGCGGGCGGGCCCAGGTGGACGTCTACAAGCTGGCCGAGGAGGTCACCGCCGGCCTGGAAGGGTTGCCGGTGCCGCTGCGGGTCGCCGTGATGGGCTGCGTGGTGAACGGTCCAGGTGAGGCCCGCGAGGCCGACCTGGGGGTGGCCTCCGGCAACGGCAAGGGGCAGATCTTCGTCAAGGGTCAGGTCATCAAGACCGTGCCCGAGGGGCAGATCGTGGAGACCCTCATCGAGGAGGCGCTGCGGCTGGCCGACGAGATGGGCGCCGAGCTGCCCGAGGAACTGCGCGACCTGATTCCCGGCGCCACTGTCACCGTGCACTGACGACGCGACCACTACGAGGGCGGCCAACCACTGGGTGGCCGCCCTCGGCGCGTACCGGGGTCACTCGGATTCGGCGAGGATCGCGTACAGCTTGCGGCGGGTCTCGTCGAGCACCTGGGCGGCGCGTTCCCGCTGGTCGTCGGTGCCCGTCATCATCACCTGGCGCAGCGCCTGCATCGCCTGCATGCCGGCGTGACGAATGTCGTGCCAGCTGTTGATGGTGTCCTCCGCGACCTCCGCCCAGGGCGGCGTCTGGGCCGCCTCGTCGGCCTCGGCGCGGCCCTGCTCAGTGAGGGTGAACCGCTTGCGGCCGCCGCCGGACTCCTCGGTGGCGACGACGACGCCCTCGTCCTCCAGCAACTGGAGGGTCGGGTAGATCGAACCAGGGCTGGGCCGCCAACTCCCGCCGGTGCGCGAGTCGATCTCCTGGATCATTTCGTAGCCGTGCATCGGCCGCTCGGTGAGCAGGGCCAGCACCGCGTGGCGGACGTTGGGCCGGCGTCCCCGGCCTCGTCCGCGGCCACCCCGGCCGTGTCCGAACCCGTGCCCGCCCGGCGGAAACGGCGGCCCCGGCGGGAAGGGCGGAAAGCCGAACCCCCGCATCCGCCCCTCGTGCAGCCCATGCCCACGTCGATGGAACTTCATGCTGTGCTCCTTCCCGGAACTATCACTGATGCATCAACGATATATCGCCAACACAACGCCGACAACTCACTCACCCGCTTCGCCCGCTCACCCGCCCACGTCGCCTTGTTGACCAAGAAGTTTGGGTCGGGATGGGGGCCCGAGGATGGCGAAAACTTCTTGATCAACGCGGGTGGACGCGGGTGGACGCGGGCGGGGGTGGGGTGGGCGGGGGTGGGGCCGGGTGGGTGGGGGTTGCGGTCCGGCGACGGAAGGTGAATGAATCTGGCAGGCTGGTAACCGTGCTGACTGCGCCGGTGCGGCAAATCGGGGAATCGGAACGGCGTGCGGTCGAGCGGTTGCTCGATCTCGACCCGTTCGCTAGCGCGCAGGTCGCGGAGCGGGTCGCCGCGCGCGGGCTGGCCTGGTGGCGGGCCGAGGGCCGGGTCCTGGGGTACGGCTCCCGACGCCACCTCGAATCCGTCTGTTGGCTCGGCGGCAACCTCACCCCGGTGCTGGCCGGCCCGCAGGCCATCGCCGCCTTCGCCGACCTGCTGGCCGGCGAGGAACGGCTCTGTTCCTCGATCGTGGGGCGCGCCGACGCCGTGCTGCAACTGTGGGATCGACTCTCCGACACCTGGGGTCCGGCCCGCGACGTACGCCCGAACCAGCCGTTGCTGGTCACCGACGCGCTGCCCCCGGTCCCCGTCGACCCGCAGGTACGCCGGGTGCACAGCGGCGAACTCGACCGCCTCTTCCCGGCCGCCGTGGCGATGTACACCGAGGAGGTCGGCATCTCGCCGTTGGCCGACGACGGCGGGCGCGGGTACCGGCGCCGGGTCACCGAGATGATCCGCTCGGGTCGGGCGTACGCCCGCTTCGTCGACGGCCGGGTGGTGTTCAAGGCCGAACTGGCGGTCGTCACCCGGCGCACCGCGCAGGTCCAAGGGGTGTGGGTGGCACCCGAGTGGCGCGGGCGGGGCATCGCCACCGCCGCGATGGCGGCTGTGGTCCGTGACGCGCTGACCCGGGTCGCGCCCACGGTCAGCCTGTACGTCAACGACTTCAACCTGCCCGCCCGGCGCGTCTACGAGCGTTGCGGCTTCCGACCGGTCGGCGCGTTGGCGACCGTGCTGTTCTGAGTCGGCCCGCCGGTCGGCGGAGATCCTCGTCACGCCCCGCCACCGGCGAAAATGCGTTGAGTCAGGCGGCCGGGCGCAGCAGGCTGGAAACTCCGCCACCAGACCGGAGGAAACCGACGCATGCGCCTGCTCCGTGATCTGTGGGTCACCTCCTCGCGTCGGATGACCCTGGTGATCGTCCTGATCCTGCTCGGCGGCATCGGCCAGGCGGCCACCGCCGCGCTCGCCGGGCCGGTGCTGCTGCACCGCTCCGTCGGGTTCTTCGTGCTGCTGTCGGTGGCGTTGGTCGCGGCGGTCGTCAGCGACCTGGTGGTCAGCCTGGTGATGGCCGGCGTGACCGCCGACTGGTCCGCCGACCTGCGTCGCCGACTGTGCCGGGTGGCGCTGGGGCAGCCCGTACCCACCCTGGAGACCACTCCGGTGGGGGAGATGCTCGACCGGATCGACGGCGACGTCTACGACGTCGCATCGGGGGTGCGCGGTCCCGGCGTACGGCTGGCTCAGGCGCTGGCCGTCGGCCTGCTGTCCACGCTCGTCGCGCTCACCGTCTGGTGGCCGGCCGGGATCGGCATGCTGCTGCTCTGCGTCCTGCTCGCGTTCACGCTGCGCCGTCCCGCCGCCCGGATCGCCCCGGCCCGGATGCACGAGGAGGCGGCCTGGTCGGACCTCGCGGCGGTGATGGAGGAGGCGATCCACGGCCAGGACGACGTACGCACGAGTCTGGCCCGACCGTACGTGCTTCGCCTGTACGCCCGCCGGGCAGCCGAGGTGCTGCGCCGTGGCCTGCGGGTGTGGCAGATGTCGGCACAGGTCAACACAGTCGCGGCCGGGGTGACCCGGGCCGGGGTGGCGGTGGTCGTGCTCGGCGGCGTGTGGGCGTTGACCACCGGCCGGGTCGACGCCGCCCGGATGACCGCGATCTGGCTGCTCGCGCTCTCCCTCGGCATGACCGTCGAACACGTCAGCCGGATGGTGCCGGAGGTGCAGTACGCCCTCGGCGCGTGGGGGCGGGTCCAACTGCTCTCGGCCGCCCCGCAGGAACCCACCGGCGGTGCCGCCCCGAGCGACGGTGACCTGGTCATCCGCGACCTCACCTACCGTTACCCGAGCACCGGCCCGGACGCCGATCGCGGCCCCGCGCTGCGCGACATCGACCTGACCTTCGTGCGGGGCCGCTCGTACGCCCTGGTCGGCCGGACCGGGTCGGGCAAGTCGACGCTGGCCAAGCTGCTCACCCGGGCGGTCGACGTGCCACCGGGGACGGTCCTGCTGGGCGGGCGCGACGTGCTCGACCTCGACGTGGAGCAGTTGCGCCGGTGGGTCGCCGTGGTGCCGCAGCGTACCGAGATCCTCGCCGGCACCCTCGCCGAGAACGTGGCGCTGTTCGACCCCGAACTGCTCGACGCCGCCGCCCGGGCCCTGGACGAGCTGGGGCTGACCAACTGGATCGCGGAGCTGCCGGCCGGGCTGAACACCCGCCTAGGCGAGGGCGGCCACGTGCTCTCGGCCGGCCAGGAGCAGTTGGTCGCCTTCGCCCGGATCCTGGTCCGTGATCCGCACGTGGTGATCCTCGACGAGGCCACCGCCCGGCTCGACCCGGTCACCGAGACCCGGGTGCAGCAGGCCACCGAGCGCCTGCTGCGCGACCGGATCGGCATCGTCATCGCTCACCGGCTGTCGTCGGTGAGCCGCTGCGACGAGGTGGTGGTGCTGGCCGACGGCGCGGTGGTCGAGGCCGCCCCGCTGGCCGAGTCGCGGCGCTTCGCCGAACTCCTCGCCGCTGGCGACGCGGGTGGTGCCGTCGGTAACGCGGATGGTGCTGCCGGCCAGGCGGGTGGTGCTGCCGGCGACGCCGAGGTTGACCTGCTGGCCGGGTCGGGCTGGCCGCGGCCGGAACCGGTGCTGGTCGGTGCCCACCCGGCGGACGCGGCGATCGCAGCCGACTCGGGCGACCCGAGAGGTCTGCTGGTGGCAGGCATCAGGGCGCCCGGTTCGTCCCAGGCGAGTGATCCGCTGGCCGACGCCGTCCGGCCGGACCCGCCGGTCGAAGCCGCCGTCGCCGCCACACCGGCGGTCGGACCCGAGCCGGTCGAGCCGGCGGAGGGCCGGGAGACCGGGGGACATGAGGTTGGCGGACCTGAGCTCGGCGGACCGCCGGTCGACGCGAGGACGGGAGGCGGGGGCGATCAGCGACCCGCCTCCCGGGCACGGACCCTGCGGGAGATAGCTCGGCTCTGCCTCAACGACCCTCGGTACGGCGCGGCTGCGGTGGGCATCTTCGCCGTGCTGGCGATCCTCGGCCTGGACGGGCCGGTGCTCGCCTGGCTCTGGGCCGACGTGGTCGACGGCACCGGCGACCCCTGGCTGCCCGCCGTGGGTATCGCGGCCGGGCTGATCCTCGCCATCCCGGCGCACTACTGGACCCACCTGTGGTTTCCGGCCTGGTGGGTCCGGCAGATGCTGCGGATCAGCGCGCGACTCGTGCACGGCCAGACCGGCCCGCGCCGGGTCAGCCGGCACACCCCGGCCGAGGTGGTCGCCCAGGGCGGTGACACCGAGCGGGTGGTCCAACTCGCCGACAACGTGCTCGACCAGACCGTCGGTCTGATCCTGCTGGTCGCCATGACGTTGATCACCGACAGCGTGGTGCCGGGACTGTTCTTCCTCGGCACGATGGTGCTCTCCGGGCTGGCCGCCACGGCGTTCGGGCCGAGGCTGGAGCGCGCGGCACGGGACACCGTCGCCGCCCGGGCGGCCTTCGCCACCGCCCTGGTCTCCACCCTGTCGGCGGCCCGCACGGTGAAGCTGGCCGGGGCCACCCGACCGGTGCTGACCCACCTCGCCAACCTCGACACCGTACGCAGCGAACGGCAGCGCCGGGAGATCGCCGTGCAGGTCTGGGCGCGCTCCACGCCAGCGGTGGCCAGCGGGCTGTTCCCGATCGGCGTGTGGGCGTTGTTCCTGGCCGGCGGGCTCTCCGCTGGGGCAACTCTGGTCGCGGTCGCCACGCTGGGCGCGGCACGCTGGTTCGCCTGGACCACCGCCTCGTTGATCTCCCAGGTGCCGTCGGCGCGGGTGTGGACCCGGCGGACGGCGGAGATGACCGGGATCGAGGCGTACTCGGCGCGGGTGCCCGGGGTCGACCTGGCCGCCGGCACGGCCCCGGCCCCGACGGCGCCACCGCGTACCCCGCTGCGGCGGCTGGAACTGGTCGGCTTCGGCGTCCGGCACACCGACGGCACCGTCGCCGTACGCGACGTGGACCTGACCGTGGAACGTGGTCAACTGGTCCTCGTGGTCGGGCCGGTCGGTTCGGGCAAGTCGTCGCTGCTGCGGGCCCTCGCGGGCATCGCCCCGCACACCGGCCTGCTGACCTGGAACGACGAGCCGGTGACCGAGCCGGAGCTGTTCCTGCGTCCCAACCAGGTCGGCTACGTCGGTCAGTTGCCCCGGGTGCTCTCCGGCACGGTCGCCGACAACATCACCCTCGGGCATCAGGTGGACGCCGAGCACGCGGTCAGCACCGCCCAGCTCGAACACGACCTGGCCGCCACCGGCAGTGGGCTGGGTCTGCTCATCGGGCACAAGGGCACCCGGTTGTCCGGTGGGCAGCTGCAACGGCTGGCGCTGGCCCGGGCGTTGGCTCCGCGTACCGAGCTGCTGGTGGCCGACGACGTCTCCTCAGCGCTGGATGTCACCACGGAACTGGCGCTGTGGCAGGCGTTGCGGGACCGGGGCGTCACGGTGGTCGGCTCCACCTCGAAGCGGGCCGCGCTGGTACGGGCCGACCACGTGGTGGTGCTCATCGCCGGTACGGTGGCCGCCCAGGGCCCCTGGCGTGACCTGGACCGACGCTGGGGTCACCTGGCCGGCTGAGAGCGGGTCTGAGATCCGCACGGGTCCGGCTGCCCGCACCCGTCACCGGGCAGCCGGACCCGCGGATCAGGCCGCCCGCAGGTACGGGGCCGGCCAGTTGGGCGCGGCGCCCAGCTTGGCGGCCGCCTGGTGCGGCCAGTACGGATTGCGCAGCAACTCCCGGCCGAGCAGCACCATGTCGGCCTCGCCGTCGGCGATGATCGCCTCGGCCTGCTCCGGTTCGACGATCAGGCCGACCGCGCCGGTCGGCACCTGCGCCTCGCGGCGGACCTGAGCGGCCAGCGGCACCTGGTAGCCGCGCCCGACCGGAACCTTTGCGGATGGCGACGCCCCGCCGGAGGAACAGTCGATCAGGTCCACCCCGGCGGCGGCGAGTTCGGCGGCGAGGGCCACGCTGTCCTCGACCGTCCAGCCGCCCGGCACCCAGTCGGTGGCCGAGATCCGGGCCAGGACCGGCACGTCCTCACCGACAGCGGCGCGCACCGCCCGAGCGACCTCCAGCGTCAGCCGCATCCGCCCGGCCCGGTCACCGCCCCAGCCGTCGGCCCGATTGTTGGTCAGCGGGGAGAGGAACTCGTGCAGCAGGTAGCCGTGTGCAGCGTGGATCTCCACGGCGGCGAAGCCGGCCGCCACCGCCCGCGTGGCGGACTCGGCGAATGCCGCGACGACATCGGCGATCCCGGTGTCGTCCAGGGCCGACGGCACCCGGTACTCCGGCACGAACGGTTCACCGGTCGGCCCGACCGGCGTCCAGCCGCCCTCGGCGTCCGGCACCCCACCCTGGCGCGGCTCCCACGGCCGGTACGTCGACGCCTTGAACCCGGCATGCGCGAGCTGCACCACGGGCACCGCGCCGTGCGCGGCCACCAGCCTGGTCACCGGCCGCCAGGCGTCGACGTGGCGGCCGGACCACAACCCGGTGTCCTGCGGGCTGATCCGGCCCTCCGGCAGCACGGCGGTCGCCTCGGTCATCACCAGGCCCGCGCCACCGATCGCCCGGGTGCCGAGGTGCACCAGGTGCCAGTCGGTGGGCAGGCCGTCGGGACCGGCGCTGTACTGGCACATCGGTGCCAGCGCGATCCGGTTGGGCAGGGTGACCGTCCGCAGCGTCAGCGGCGTGAACAACGAACTCATCGCGCCATCCTCTCCCGGATGCGCGACCTCAGCGCCGACGGCGAGCTGTGGGCTCGCGCACGGTAGGTGTCCGGTGGTCCTGCACCGCCACCGTCGTGGGGTCGCGTACCGCCAACGCTCCGGCGGTGACCAGGGCCCAGCCGACGGCAACCGTCAGCAGCAGCCGCTCCAGCACCCCGACCAGCGGACTCCGGCCGACCAGCAGCATCGCCAGACCGACAGCTCCCGCGAGTGGCAGCGACACAACTGCCGCGACGACGCCCGTGCGCCGCAGCCGGCGTCGCGCCACCGGCGAGAAGGCGACCGCCAGCATCGCGAAGACCACCGCAGCCGTCGCGGCGACACTTGCCGCACCGTGCACCAGATCCGCCACGGTGGCCCGTTCGAACGGCGGCAGCGGGCAGCCCGCGCTGCACGTCACCGCTCCGGACAGGACCGTGCACAGACTCGCCGCCACGAGTAGCGTCACGGCGACCCGAAGTGCCGGGTCGCCGCAGTGCCGCGCACCGACCCGTAGTGCGACGGCGAGCAGCAGCAGCGCCCCGGCCAGGGCGAACACTCCGAACCGGTACGTCCAGGCATAGTCGCTGTCGACGACACCGGCCTCACTCACGTACCCGGTCAGGCCCGGTCCTGGGCCGGCGACGACGGCGAGTGTCACCGCAGCCGCGCCAGCCAGGGCGCAGAGCGCGGCGACCAGCGCGGCGCCGCGCCGCACCGACCGTCGGACCGTTGCCGGCGGCTCAGCCACGTCCGTGCGGCGTCGTCCAGCCGTGCAGGTCCGGCCCGAGTGGGACGATCCCGGTCGGGTTGATCTCGCCGTGGGTGGCGTAGTAGTGCCGCTTGATGTGGTCGAAGTCGACGGTCTCCCCGAAACCGGGAGTCTGGAACAGGTCCCGGGCGTAGGCCCACAACACCGGCAGCTCGGTGAGTTTCTGCCGGTTGCACTTGAAGTGTCCGTGGTACGCCACGTCGAAGCGGACCAGCGTGGTGAACAGGCGCACGTCCGCCTCGGTGATCGAGTCACCCATCAGGTAGCGACGGCCGGCCAACCGCTCCGACAGCGCGTCCAGCCGGGTGAACAGCACCTCGAACGCCTCGTCGTACGCCTGCTGGGTGGTGGCGAAGCCGCATCGGTAGACGCCGTTGTTGACGTCCCGGTGGATCTCGGCCATCAGCACGTCCAGCTCCGGGCGCAGCTCGACCGGGTAGAGGTCCGGCGCGTCCGGGGCGTGCAACTGCCGCCACTCGGTGGACAGGTCCAGGGTCAGTTGCGGGTAGTCGTTGGTGACCACCCGGCCGGTACGGGTGTCCACCAGCGCCGGCACGGTGACCCGGCCGGTGTAGTCCGGATCGGTGGCCAGGTACGCCTCGGAGAGGAAACCGATGCCGAGCACCGGGTCGAAGCCGTCCGGGTCGAGGACGAACCGCCAACCGCGATCGTCCCGGATCGGGTCGACGGTGCCCAGCGAGATGGCGTCAGTCAGCCCGAGCAGGTTACGCACGATCAGTGCCCGGTGCGCCCAGGGGCAGGCCCGGCACCAGATCAGCCGGTAGCGGCCCGGCTCCAGCGGCCAGCGGTCCTGCTCGTCTGGCCCGCCACCGGGCGGTGCGGTCGAGTGCGGCGTCACCCGCCCGGTGAACCGGTTGGGTTGGCGGACGAACGCGCCGCCGTCGCTGGTTTCCGCGCTGAACTGGGCCCGAGCCATGCCCACAACCTATCGGCAGCCGCCGGGGATATCCTGGCCGTCAGTCCCCGTGGACCCGGTGGACGCGCCCCTGCACCCCTTCCCATCCCCCCGAAGGACTCGCGATGACCGTGGCATACCTGGTGGCCGGTGTCCGCACCCCGATCGGCCGGTACGCCGGTGCGCTGGCCGGCGTACGCCCCGACGATCTGGCCGCCCACGTGATCCGCGAGCTGGTCGCGAGGCATCCGTCGGTGGACTGGGCGCGTACCGACGACGTGGTGCTCGGCTGCGCCAACCAGGCCGGCGAGGACAACCGCAACGTGGCCCGGATGGCGGCGCTGCTCGGCGGGCTGCCCGAGCAGGTGCCGGGCAGCACGGTCAACCGGCTCTGCGGCTCCGGGCTGGACGCGCTGGCCACCGCCGCCCGGTCGGTCGTCGCCGGCGAGGCGGACCTGGTCGTCGCGGGCGGCGTGGAGAGCATGAGCCGGGCGCCGTTCGTCATGCCGAAGGCGACCACCGCGTTCTCCCGCTCCGCCGAGGTGTACGACACGACTATCGGTTGGCGGCTGGTGAACCCGTTGATGGAGCGGGGCTGGGGCATCGACTCGATGCCCGAGACGGCGGAGAACGTGGCCGCCGAGTACGGCGTCGACCGGGCGGCGCAGGACGAGTTCGCGTACCGCTCGCAGTTGCGGGCCGCCAAGGCCCAGGCCGACGGCCGGTTGGCCGAGGAGATCGTGCCGGTGACCGTGCCGGCGGGTCGGCGGGAGACCCGGCTGGTCGAGGTGGACGAGCATCCCCGACAGACCTCGCTGGAGAAGCTGGCCGCGCTGCCCACCCCGTTCCGCGACGGCGGCACGGTGACCGCCGGCAACTCCTCGGGCGTCAACGACGGCGCGGTGGCGCTGCTTGTCGCATCGGAGGCGGCCGTCGCCGCGTACGGTCTCACTCCGTTGGCCCGGGTGGCCGGCACGGCGGCGGCCGGCGTGCCGCCCCGGGTGATGGGCATCGGGCCGGTTCCGGCGACCCGGCGGCTGCTGGACCGGCAGGGGTTGGCGCTGGCCGACATCGACGTGATCGAGCTGAACGAGGCGTTCGCCGCCCAGTCCGTCGCGGTGCTGCGCGAACTCGGCCTGCCGGAGGACGCGGAGCACGTCAACCCCAACGGGGGCGCCATCGCCCTGGGTCACCCGCTCGGTGCCAGCGGTGCCCGGCTCGCGCTGACCGCCGCGTTGGAACTGCGCCGACGCGGCGGGCGGCGGGCGCTGGCCACCATGTGCATCGGAGTGGGGCAGGGCATCGCGCTGCTGCTGGAGGCCGCCTGAGCCGCCGGCAGCGGTGGTAGATCAGGAAAAGGCCGTTGTGGATCTCCCCCCGCGCCGCGGACCCGCCTAGAGTGGTCAGCATCACGATCCACGGCGACGACGTGAGGTGCAACCAGTGCAGAAGCCGGACGGACTTCCCGCCGAGATCGACCTTTCCCGGCCCAGCGCGGCGCGGGTGTACGACTACTTCCTCGGCGGTGCCCACAACTTCGAGATCGATCGGCAACTGGCCGAGCAGATCGCGACCATGACGCCGAACCTGGCGGCCACCATGCGGGCCGGGCGGGAGTTCCTTCGCCGGGCGGTGCGTGCCCTGCTCGACGCCGGCATAGACCAGTTCCTGGACATCGGCTCCGGCATCCCCACGGTCGGCAATGTGCACGAGGTCGCCCAGGCCGCGAACCCGAAGGCCCGGGTGATCTACGTCGACATCGACCCGGTCGCGGTGGCGCACAGCCGGGAACTGCTCGCCGGCAACGAGTCGACCGGCGTCATCCACGCCGACCTGCGGGACCCGGAACGGATCCTGGCCGAGGCGGGCAAGCTCGACCTGCTCGACTTCGACCGGCCGCTGGGCATCCTGCTCGCCGGGGTGGTGCACTTCGTACCGGACACCGACCGTCCCGGTGACGTCCTGGCCACCCTGCGCGCGGCCGCCGCCCCCGGCAGCCACCTGGTCATCTCACACTCCACCTTCGAGGACCAGCCGCAGGAGATGCTGGACGCGCAACGACTGTCGGCACGTACCGCCACGGAGATCACTCTCCGCTCGCGGGCCGAGATCACCGGGTTCTTCGGTGACTGGACGATTGTGGATCCCGGAGTGGTGCACATGGAGCTGTGGCGACCCGACTCGCCGTCCGACGTCACCGCCGACGGGCAGCGCTTCGGTGCCTTCGGTGGTGTCGCCCGGAACGACCGGCCCGCCGGCTGATCCGATGGCCGCCGTGGGTGCCTCCGGCGGGAACACCGTCGATCCGGCCGGCGCCCAGCGGTACGCCGCCGACTGGGCGCGGGCCGTACGCCGGCTCGGTTTCGTGCCGCTGAGCGCGGCCGAGACCGAGCGGTTGCTGCTCGGGCACACCTTCCGGCTGGCGGAGGTGCTGCTCAGCGCCGAGCCACCGGCCCCGGCAGCGGAGGAGGTCGGTCGGTCACTCGTCGCCGCGCACCTGACCGAGCCGGGGGTGATCGAGTGGTCGGTGCGTACGCTCGGCGAGCGGTTCCGGGCCGACGTGCTCGCCGCCGCGGCCGGGCGGCCGGGGTTGGACGAGCGGATCGCGGTGGTGCAGGGCGCTCTCGCGGCCGGCTTCGCCCGCGCGCTGCGGGAGCGGACCTTCGTCCAGCAGGAGGGGATCGCCCGCGCCATGTGGCAGGCGCGGGACGACGCCGAGGCGGCGTTGCGGGACAGCGAGGCCCGCTTCCGGGCGGTCTTCGACGGCGCGGCCATCGGCATCGGCATCGCCGGAGTCGACGGGACGATCATCGACGTCAACCACGCCTTCGCCGACATGCTCGGCTACTCGGTCGAGGAACTGCGGCAGCTCAACGTGGCGTCGCTGTTCCACGCCGACGACGCGGCCGGCATGTGGGAGCTGTACCAGGAGCTGATCGAGGGCAAGCACGAAGCGGCCCGGGTCCAGAAGCGCTACTACCGCAAGGACGGCAGCGCCGTCTGGACGGATCTGGCCGTCTCGCTGATCCGCCACGACGACGGCCGGCCCCGGTTCACCGTGGCCGTGGTCGAGGACATCACCGAACGGTACGAACTCCAGCAGCGGTTGCGCTTCCAGGCGCTGCACGACCCGCTGACCGGCCTGCCGAACCGGACGCTGTTCTTCGACACGCTGGCCGGCCTGGTGGAGCGACCCGACGCGCCGGGCCGGGTCGGTGTCTGCTTCCTCGACCTGGACGGATTCAAGGCGATAAACGACAGTCTCGGGCACGCACTCGGCGACCGGCTGCTCGTGATGATCGCCCGACGGCTGGCCGACTGTGTGGCCGAGCAGGGCTATCTGGTCGCCCGGATGGGCGGCGACGAGTTCGTCATCCTGGTCGACGGGGTGGCCGCCGTCGAGGACGTCATCGCCGTGGCCGAGTCGGCCCTGGCCGCCGTCGCCGCGCCGCTGTGCGTCGGCGACCAGCAGCTCGCGGTCTCGGCGAGCATCGGCATCGTCGACTCGGCGGTGGCCGGCACCAGCGTGGTGGAGCTGATGAAGGCGGCCGACGCCACGCTCTACTGGGCGAAGGCGGAGGGCCGCGACCGGTGGGCGGTCTACGATCCCGAGCGCAGCGCCCGGGACCTCGCCCGGTCGGAGCTGGCCGCCGGGCTGCCGGCGGCCCTGGACCGGGGCGAGTTCGTGCTGCACTACCAGCCGATCGTCTCCCTGCTCGACGGGCGCATGCTGGCCGTCGAGGCGCTCGTCCGGTGGCAGCATCCGCACCTGGGACTTGTCGGTCCGGACCGGTTCATCGGACTCGCCGAGGAGACCGGCCTGATCGTCCGTCTCGGTGAGTGGGTGCTGCGGCAAGCGTGTCGCGACGCCCAGCGGTGGCACACCGAATTCCCTGACGCCGGGTTGGTGGTTAGCGTGAACCTGGCCGCCCGCCAGGCCGATCGCCCGGCGATCGTGGACACCGTGGCCGATGCGCTGGCCAGCAGCGGCCTGCCGGCGGAGCTGCTGCAACTGGAGCTGACCGAGAGCGCGGTGATGGGGTCCGCCGGGGAGCCGCTGCGGACCCTGCACCGGCTCGCCGCGCTGGGCGTACGGCTGGCCGTGGACGACTTCGGCACCGGGTACTCGAATCTGGCGTACCTGCGCCGGTTGCCGATCACCTGTCTGAAGTTGGCGGGCCCGTTCGTGGAGGGAATCCGGGGCACCGCGCCGGCCGACGCCGATCACCGTGACGAACGCATCGTCGACGCGCTGGTGCGGCTGGCCCACGCGTTGGAACTGTGGGTCACCGCGGAGGCGGTCGAGACCGAAGCGCAGGCGGAGCGGCTGCGGGCGTTGCGGTGCGACACCGCCCAGGGCCGGCTGTTCGGCCCACCCGGTCCGGCGGAGACGGTGGTGGCCCGGTTGCGTGGCGACGGACCGCGATGATCAGACCGTGACCATTCCGGGTACGAACGTGGCCCGTGGATCAGGGTCGAGGCGAGCGGATGGGGAGTCGACGTGGGGCTGACGGAGACCGGGACGGCGGTGTCGGTCGTCGCCGCGCTGGCCATCCTCGCCGGGTTGGCCGGGGTGGTGGTGCCCGGTCTGCCGGCGCTGCCGTTGTGCTGGGGCGGCGTACTGGTGTGGAGCCTGTTCGGCGACGCCGGAACCGGCCGCTGGCTGGTGCTCGCCGCCGCCACGCTGGTCGCCGTGGCCGGCACCGTGGTCAAGTACGCCTGGCCCGGCCGGAACCTCAAGCGGGCCGGGGTGCCCACCACCTCGCTGCTGGCCGGCGCGGTGCTCGGCCTGGTCGGCTTCTTCGTCATCCCGGTGGTCGGGCTGGTCATCGGCTTCGTCGGCGGGATCTTCGTGATGGAGCGGCTGCGGCTGGGAGACACCCGGCTGGCCTGGCCGGCGACGAAGCAGGCGGTCGCCGCGGCGGGACTGTCGATGCTCGTGGAGTTCCTCTCCGGCATGGTGATCGGCGCCCTCTGGGTGGCCGGCCTGGTGATGGCTTGACCGATCGTGGCACGGTGCTTACCGAAGCGGCGCGGGGCGGAGTCGGGGTAGGGCGCGACGCCGTACCCGAGAGAGAGGTGACGCTTCCCCGCGCCGCCGCGGCGGCCGGGCCGTTCCGAGGGCCCGGTGGTCGGCCCGTCGCGATCGGGCCTGGTCACAAGCCCAAGGATGGGCTACGCCGGCCCCGCCGGCAACGCAATTGCGGCCCTGACGCTGCTAGCTGCCGTCGCGTGCGGTGAGGCGGCTCGGGTCCAACACGACGATGGCGCCGGGCTCGACCCGGATGGCGCCCGCGCCGACGAGGACCTGTAGCGCACGGTTGACGGTCACCCGGGACAGACCGATCTCCTCACCGAGTCCCTGCTGCGCTCCCGGCAGGGTGATCCGGCTGCCCCGGGTACGCATGGATTCGGCGACCCAGGCGGCGACCCGCGTGACGGGCTGCGGCGCGGCGCGGCGGACCTGGGCCCGGCGGTCGCGGTGCACCTGGTCGGACAGGTGGCGTAGTACGTGGTCGCGGAGCGCCGGAACCTGGCCGATGAGATCTCGCAGGAGAACCGCCGGCAGCAGGCGGATCCGGCAGGCGGTCGACGCGGTCCAGGTCGCCGTGTGCGATCCGCCGCCGAGTACGGCGGCCTTGTCGATCACGCATGGGCCGGTCACCGTCACGAATCGGACCCGCGAGCCGTGGCTGGTGTCGTAGCCCGCCGAGAGCGTTCCGCGGATCACAACGACGAGGTGTCGGGCCGGCTCGCCGACGCGGGCGGCGGTGGCGCCCCGGGAAAGGTCGCGGGGCGGACACTCGGTGGCGAGCCACGCCAGGCGTGCCTCGTCGAGCATCGAGAACAGCGGCACCGCCGCCAGTTCGACCTGGTCCATCTCGCGGAGCGTATCGCGGGATACAGCCGTACGACCCGTCTGGTCCTTACGCTCCTCGCCATGATCTGTGTGGAACTCTCCTTCACCGACGAGCCTGCCCGGCTGGCGGCCCGACCGGCGCACCGGGACCGCCTGCGGGCGCTGTACGAGCAGGGCGCGCTGCTCCTCGCCGGCCCCTGGGACGGCGACTCCGGTGCGTTGCTGGTCTTCACCGGCGACCGGGCGGAGGTCGACCGGCTCATGGCCGAGGATCCCTACTTCACCACCGCCGGTGTCGAGGTTGTGGCGGTGCGCGGATGGCGACCGGTCGTCGGTCCCTGACGGTTTGGCGGGGGACCGGATCGGGGTACCGGCGGAGCGTCTTATTGACGGTGATCGGCTCGGCCGGTAGACCTTGGTGATGGAGGCTCGCGGATGAGAACGCCGCCGCTCACGTTGGAACAACTGCGGGTCGCCGTCGCCGAGGGCGAGATCGACACGGTGGCGCTGGCCCTGGTCGACATGCAGGGCCGGTTGCAGGGCAAACGGTTCCACGCCCCGTACTTCCTCGACCAGGTCGTCGGACACGGCAGCGAGGGATGCAACTACCTGCTCGCCGTCGACGTGGACATGAACACCGTCGACGGGTACGCGATGTCGAGCTGGGAACGCGGCTACGGCGACTTCGCGATGAAGCCGGACTTCGGCACCCTGCGCCGGGTGCCGTGGCAGCCCGGGACGGCGCTGCTCCTGGCCGATCTGGAGTGGTTGGACGGGGCCGGTCCGGTGATCGCCTCGCCGCGGCAGATCCTGCGCCGGCAGTTGGACCGGCTGGCCGGGCACGGGTTGACCGCGTACGCCGGCACCGAGCTGGAGTTCGTCCTCTTCCGTGACTCGTACGAGCAGGCGTGGCGCAGCGGGTACCGGGAGCTGACCCCGGCCAACCAGTACAACGTCGACTATTCCCTGCTGGGTACCGCCCGGGTGGAGCCGCTGCTGCGCCGGATCCGCACCGAGATGGCCGGCGCGGGGCTGGTTCCGGAGAGCGCGAAAGGTGAGTGCAACCTCGGCCAGCACGAGATCGCCTTCCGCTACGACGAGGCGGTCGCCTGCGCCGACCATCACGTCATCTACAAGAACGGGGCGAAGGAGATCGCCGCCCAGGAGGGCATGTCGATCACCTTCATGGCGAAGCCGAACGAGCGGGAGGGCAACTCCTGTCACATCCACTTCTCGCTGCGGGACGCCTCCGGCGGCTCGGCGATGCTGGGTGACGGGCCGGCGGACCTGAGCCGGACCGGTGAGCGGGTGCTCGCCGGGCTGCTCGCCACGATGCGCGAGATGAGCCTGTTCTTCGCGCCGAACATCAACTCATACAAGCGTTACCAGCCGGGCTCCTTCGCGCCGACCGCACTGCGGTGGGGCACCGACAACCGCACCTGCGCGCTGCGGTTGGTGGGGCACGGTCAGGGGATGCGGGTGGAGAACCGGGTGCCGGGTGCCGACGTCAACCCGTACCTGGCGATCGCGGCCCTGGTGGCGGGCGCGCTGCACGGCATCGAGAACGAGTTGGATCTGGGCGAGGAGTGCACCGGCAACGCGTACGACGACCCGGGCGCCGAACGCGTCCCCGGTACCCTTCGCGACGCCCTCTCCCTCTGGGAAGGCTCGACGGTGGCCCGCGACGCCTTCGGCGAGGAGGTGGTCGCCCACTACGCCAACATGGCCCGCGTCGAGCTGGCCGCCTTCGACGCCGCCGTCACCGACTGGGAACTGACCCGTGGTTTCGAACGCCTCTGACAGCCGCCAACCACCCCACCTTCTCCGCGATCTTGCACTTTCGGTCCCTAGATTGTGGTGCTATGTCGAGTTTGTCCCGACAGAAAGTGCAAGATCGCGAGGAGTGGGTGGGTGAGGGTGGGTGGGTGAGGTCTGGGATCCGGCTCGTGCGGTGGTGTTGCGGGAGGTTGGGGAGAGCTCCGTCGGGGAGGTGGATGCGGCGGTTGAGCGGGCGGGGCGGGCGTTCGAGCGGTGGCGGCAGGTGAGCGCGGGGGACCGGGGGCGACTGTTGCGGCGGTTCGCGGCGGTGGTGGACGAGCACCTGGAGGAGTTGGCGCGGCTGGAGGTGGCAAACGCCGGTCACACCATCGGCAACGCCCGCTGGGAAGCGGGCAACGTGCGGGACGTGCTGGACTACTACGCGGGGGCGCCGGAACGGCTCACCGGGCGGCAGATCCCGGTGCCGGGCGGGCTGGACGTCACCTTCCACGAACCGCTCGGCGTGGTCGGGGTGATCGTGCCGTGGAACTTTCCCATGCCCATCGCCGCCTGGGGCTTCGTGCCCGCGCTCGCCGCCGGCAACACGGTGGTGCTCAAGCCCGCCGAACTGACGCCGTTGACCGCGATGCGGCTGGCCGAGCTGGCGGAGCAGGCGGGTCTGCCCGAGGGAGTGTTCACCGTGCTGCCCGGGCGGGGCGAGGTGGTCGGTGAACGGTTCGTCAGCCACCCGGCCGTGCGCAAGATCTGCTTCACCGGCTCCACCGAGGTCGGCACCCGGATCATGGCCGGTTGCGCGAACCAGGTGAAGCGGCTGACCCTGGAGCTGGGCGGCAAGTCGGCGAACTTGATCTTCGCCGACGCGGACCTGGAGCGGGCTGCCGCCAGCGCGCCGTACGCCGTCTTCGACAACGCCGGTCAGGACTGCTGCGCCCGGTCCCGACTGCTGGTGCAGCGCGGGGTGTACGACAGCTTCCTCGAACTGCTCGAACCGGCCGTGCGCGCCTTCCGGGTGGGTGATCCGGCCGACGAGAGCACCGAGATGGGACCGCTGATCTCGGCCGCGCAGCGGGACCGGGTCGCCGGCTACGTCGACGGCTCGCGAGTGGCGTTCACCGGTTCGCGGCCCGACGGCCCCGGGTACTGGCACGCACCGACCGTGCTGCTCGCCGACTCCCCGGGCGACCGTCACTGGCGGGAGGAGATCTTCGGCCCGGTCGTCTCGGTGCTCCCGTTCGACGACGAGGCCGACGCCGTCCGGCTGGCCAACGACACCGAGTACGGTCTCTCCGGCTCGATCTGGACCCGCGACGTGGGCCGGGCGCTGCGGGTGGCCCGGGCCGTGGAGGCCGGCAACCTGAGCGTCAACTCCCACTCCTCGGTGCGGTACTGGACACCCTTCGGTGGGATGAAGCGTTCCGGTCTGGGTCGGGAACTGGGGCCGGACGCCCTGCACGCGTTCACCGACGTCAAGAACGTCTTCGTCAACACGGAGGAGTGAGCATGCCGGGACGGTTGCAGGACCGGGTGGCCGTGGTGACCGGGGCGGCCAGCGGTATCGGGCTGGCCACCGTCCGGCGGTTCGCCGCCGAGGGTGCCCGGGTGGTCTGCGTCGACGTGGACACCGAGGCCGGTCAACGGGCCGCCGACGAGGTGGGCGGGAGTTTCGTCGCGGCGGACGTGGCCGACGAGCCGGCGGTACGCGACCTCTTCGACGGGGTGGTCGAGCGGTACGGGCGGGTGGACATCGCGTTCAACAACGCCGGTATCTCGCCACCCGAGGACGACTCCATCCTGGAGACCGGGCTGGACGCCTGGGAACGGGTGCTTCGGGTCAACACGACGAGCGTCTACCTGTGTTGTAAGCACGTCATCCCGCACATGCGCCGACAGGGCCGAGGTTCCATCATCAACACCGCCTCCTTCGTGGCGTTGATGGGCGCGGCGACGTCACAGATCGCGTACACCGCGAGCAAGGGCGGTGTGTTGGCGCTCACCAGGGAACTGGGCGTGCAGTTCGCCCGGGAGGGCATCCGGGTCAACGCCCTCTGCCCGGGACCGGTGGCCACGCCGTTGCTGCGTGAGCTGTTCGCGGCCGATCCGGAGCGGGCCGCCCGCCGGCTGGTGCACGTGCCGATGGGTCGATTCGGTGAACCGACCGAGATCGCCGCCGCAGTGGCCTTCCTGGCCAGCGACGACGCCTCGTTCATGACCGCCGCGCAGTTCGTGGTCGACGGGGGGATCACCGGCGCGTACGTCACCCCGCTGTGATCTCACTTACACCGATCACGAGCGATCGCGGTCGGCCGGGATCGCCACCGACGCTCACCTGGAGCTGAACAGCGTCCGAACCGCCGTATGCGTTACGTTGCTGATCCGTCTGGGTAGAGAGCGGTCAGGGCATTTGGTGATCGGGAGCGGCGTGGACACGGCCGGGGAGGCTGCATGAACTCGGCCCAGGGGGGCGTGGACGGTGGTCAGCCGTCCGCAGCGGAAAGTGGAACGTCTCCGCTGCTCGCGGCGGCATTCGCGGGTGGCGGTGAGATGGGCGCACTGTTGCGCGACCGCGACTGGTCGGCCAACCCGCTCGGTCCACCGGACCGTTGGCCTGTTTCGCTCGGCAACGCCCTCAGCACGATGCTCGCCTCCAAGGCGCAGATCGCCATGTTCTGGGGCGAGGACCTACGCGCCTTCTACAACGACGCGTACCGGCCCACCATCGGCGACAAGCATCCCGCTGTGCTCGGCGAGCCGGCCCGGGAGCACTGGGCGGAGACGTGGGACGTGCTGGGGCCGCTGCTGACCGACGTGCTGCACGGCGGCGAGGCGTACCAGGCCCGGGACCGTCACTTTCTGCTCGATCGGCACGGCTTCGTGGAGGACGTCTACTTCGACGTCTCGTACGATCCGATCCGCGACGTCGACGGTGCGATCAGCGGGGTGCTCTGCATCTGTAGCGAGACCACCGGGCGGGTGCTCAGCGAACGCCGGCTGCGCGCGCTGGCCGAACTCGGCTCGGAACTGGCCGATCCGGTGGACACCGAGGAACTTGGCCAGGTCGCGGCGGCGGTGCTCGACCGGCATCAGGCCGACGTCCCATTCGGGCTGCTCTACCTGCGTGACGGTGAAGGACATCCGCGCCTGGCCGGGGCCAGCGGTGCGGTGACCGTCACGGTCGATCCGTCCGCCCGGCTGATGGAGCTGGCCGCGACCGGCGCGAGTGCGGTGGTGTCCACCGCCGATCTGCTCGGCCAGGTCCCGCCCGATGCCGCCGACGAGGCGGTGGTGCTCCCGATCAGCGCGACAAACGAACCGGTCGGGGTGCTGGTGCTGGGAATGGCCCGGCGGCTGCCGCTGACCGATGACTACCGCACCTTCTTCGAGCTGGTCGCCGCGCAGATCTCCCGGGCGGTCGGCAAACAGCGGGCGTACGAGCAGGAACGGGCCAGGGCCGCCGAGCTGGCCGCCCTGGACCTGGCCAAGACCAACTTCTTCGCCAACGTGAGCCACGAGTTCCGTACGCCACTGACCCTGGTGCTGGGCCCGTTGGAGGACCTGCTCGCCGACCCGAGGCTCAGCGAGGACCACACGCGGCGGCTGACCGTGATGCACCGCAACGCGTTGCGGCTGCTGAAGCTGGTCAACACGGTGCTCGACTTCTCGCGGCTGGAATCCGGGCGGCTGGTGGCGCACTACGAGCCCACCGACCTGGCCGACTACACCTCCCGGGTGGCCAGCACGTTCCGCTCCGCCACCGAGCGCGCCGGGCTGCGACTGGTGGTGGACTGTCCGCCGTTGGCGGAGCCGGTCTTCGTCGACCCGGACATGTGGGAGAAGATCGTCCTCAATCTGGTCTCCAACGCCCTGAAGTTCACCTTCGAGGGAGAGATCAGCATCCGGGTCCGTACGGTAGGCGGCGCAGCCCAACTGGAGGTCTCCGACACCGGGGTGGGCATCGAAGCGCAGGAACTTCCGCACGTTTTCGAGCGGTTCCACCGGGTGCCGGGAGTGCGCTCCCGCAGCCATGAGGGCACCGGGATCGGCCTGGCCCTGGTGCGGGAACTGGTCGAGATGCACGGCGGACGGGTCAGCGCCACGAGCCGGATCGACGCCGGCAGCACCTTCGTGGTCACCATCCCGTTCGGGTCCGGGCACCTGCCGGCCGACCGGGTGGCCGACGCCGATCACACCGAGCGGGAGCCGCGGCAGGCCCCGCTCTTCGTCGCCGAGACCGCTCAGTGGACCGCCGGTCCGCTCGCTGCCGCGTCCCGCCCGGCACCGGCCGACGCCCCGACCGCGCTCGACGGTGACGCCTCGGCGGAACGGATGCGGCCCCTCACCGCCGGGCCCGCCGGCCGCGTGCTCGTCGTCGACGACAACCCTGACCTGCGCGAACACGTCACCCAGTTGCTCGTGCCCACCTGGGAGGTGCGCACCGCCGCCGACGGGGTGGAGGCGCTGCGCCTCGCCACCGATGGTGCCTTCGACCTGGTGCTGACCGACGTGATGATGCCGCGCCTGGACGGCTTCGGTCTGGTCGCCGCGCTGCGCGCGGACCCGCGTACCCGGTACGTACCGATCGTGCTGCTTTCCGCCCGCGCCGGTTCCGCCGAGGAGGTGGCCGGGTTGTCGGTGGGTGCCGACGACTACCTCACCAAGCCCTTCTCCGGGCAGGAGCTGATCGCCCGGGTCCGCGCCAACATGGCCCTCGGTCAGCTGCGTAACCAGATCATCCGCCGGCTGCGTGCCCTCGCGGACGCGGCGGTCGCGGTCAACACCGCCCGATCCACCGCCGACGTGCTCCAGGTCGCCGCCCGCCATGCGTTGAGTCTCGCCGAGGCCGTCCGGGTGGCGGTCTCCGCCGGCGGCGCGCGCTACGAGGCCGACGCCGGTGGAGCCAGCAGCGCCGAGCCGTCCTTCGTCCTGCCGTTGACAGGAGTGGCCGACCAGCCGCTCGGCGAGCTGCGGGTGTGGCATCCGGCCGCCGAGAGCGCCGACGCCGACGAGGCCGCGTTGACCCAGCTCGCCCGCCTGGTCGGGGCGCGCATGGAGAACGCCCAGCTCTACGAGGCCGAGCACCGCATCGCCACCACCCTCCAGCACAGCCTGCTGCCCCGCACCCTGCCCCAGTTGCCCGGTGCCGTGGTGGCCAGCCGCTACCTGCCCGGTAGCGCGGACGTCGAGGTGGGCGGCGACTGGTACGACGTGGTGGCCCGGGACGACGACGAACTCGTGTTGATCATCGGTGACGTGGTCGGCAAGGGTGTGCCGGCGGCGGCGGCCATGGGCCAGCTACGCAACGCGCTGCGCGCGTACGTGCTGGAGGGTTTCGAGCCCGGCGAGTCGTTGACCCGACTCAACCGGCTGGTGGGCTCCACCGAGTCACGCTCGTTCGCGACGGTCTTCTGTCTGTGGTTCAGCCCCCGGACGGGTCGGCTGCGTTACGCCAGCGCCGGTCACCCGTCGCCCCTGCTGATCCGGGGCGACGACGTGGCGTTCCTGCACGGCCGGGCGCTCGGGCCGCCGGTCGGTGCCATCGCGGGCACCGAGTACGAGACCGTCCCCGGCGAGCTGCGGGCCGGTGACCGGCTGCTGCTCTACACCGACGGCCTGATCGAGGACCGACAGGTCGGCATCGACGAATCGCTGGCCCTGCTGCGCGCCGACGCGGCCCGCTCCAGTGAGCACGTGGCCGATCTGATCGACGCGGTGGTGGCGCGGGTCGCCGGCCGGCCCCGACGGGACGACGTCGCGGTCCTGGCCTTGGAGGCGGTCGAACTCAACAGGTTCGCGCTGCGGCTGCCCGCCGACCCGACCCGGCTCAGTGTGCTGCGCAAGCGGCTGGAGGACTTCCTGGTCGCCCACCGGGTGGGCGAGACGGACCTGTTCGACCTGACCGTGGCGGTTTCCGAGGCGGCGGCGAACGCCATCGAGCACCCGGTCGACCCGGCCGAGCCGGTGATCGAGATCGAGGTGCGGGTCGAGGACCGTACGGTGGTGGCGACGGTGGCTGACAGCGGGCGGTGGCGGGAGTCGACCGGATCGGGTTTCCGGGGTCGCGGGCTGTCGCTGATCCGGGCACTCGGGGATCTCTCGGTCGAGCACACCCCTGAGGGGACACGGGTCACCCTGCGCCGGGAGCTGAGCGAGTAGTTGAGCGCCGGTCGGGCGGCTCAGGCCGGGTGCAGCCAGGGCTGAGTCCCCAGACCGGCGATCTCCAACACCCGACTGACCTGTCGGGACGGCAGCACCGTCAACGCGTCCGGGTAGTGGCCGGCGAGCCGGACCACCGCGTGGATGGCCGCCGAGTCGAAGAAGGTGACTGCCCGCAGGTCGAGTGTCACCCGGCCGGCTGGCTCCCGCAGCACCGTATCGAGCATGGTGTCGGCGGTCGCCATGTCGACCTCGCCGGTGACCACCACGCTCAGGTGATCACCGTCGGTCTCCGCGTTGGCGGAGAAGATGGGAGGTGCGCCCCCTTGATCCACGCAGACACCTTGACACAGTGCTTGTGGTAGGGCAACAACCGCTCGGGGCTGCCGGTGGTGGGGGTCACTGCACGGGCGGCGATAGGCTTGCGTCATGACCGTCCGTGCGCCGCTGACCCCCGGCACGCTCTCCCCGTGGCGGCCGGTGCCCGCCCACATCGCCCGCCCGGAGTACGTCGGCAAGAAGGCCCCCCGGCCCTGGCAGGGGTCGCACGTGCAGACCCCGGAGACCATCGAGAAGATGCGGCTGGCGGGGCGGATCGCCGCCCAGGCGGTGCAGTTGGCGGGGGAGCACTGCAAGCCCGGCGTGACCACCGACGAGATCGACCGGGTGGTGCACGACTTCCTCATCGACCACGGTGCCTACCCGTCGACCCTGGGCTACCGGGGCTTTCCGAAGTCCTGCTGCACCAGCCTCAACGAGGTGATCTGCCACGGCATCCCCGACTCGACCGCGCTTGTCGACGGCGACATCATCAACGTCGACGTCACCGCGTACATCGGTGGAGTGCACGGCGACACGGACGCGACGTTCTGCGTCGGCGAGGTAGCCGAGGAGAACCGGCTGCTGGTCGAGCGGACGCACGAGGCGATGATGCGGGGGATCCGGGCGGTCGCCCCGGGCCGGCAGATCAACGTGATCGGCCGGGTCATCGAGTCGTACGCGAAGCGTTTCGGCTACGGCGTGGTCCGCGACTTCACCGGTCACGGCATCGGCGAAGCCTTCCACAGCGGGCTCTACGTGCCGCACTACGACAGCCCGCGCCCGACCGACGTGATGGAGCCGGGAATGACCTTCACCGTCGAGCCGATGATCACGCTCGGCACCTACCAGTACGACCTGTGGGACGACGGCTGGACGGTGGTCACCAAGGACCGCAGGTGGACCGCCCAGTTCGAGCACACCGTGCTGGTGACCGAGGACGGCCACGAGATCCTGACACTGCCGTGACCGAAACCCCTGCGGCGCTGCGTGAGCACCATCACGCCGACGTGTCCGGCGGCTGGCTGCGCCCGGCCGTGTTCGGTGCGATGGACGGCCTGGTCACCAACATCGCCCTGATCGCCGGTGTCGGCGGCGGTGGCGTCTCGCCCCGCACCATCGTGCTCACCGGCACCGCCGGCCTGGTGGCCGGTGCCATCTCGATGGCGCTCGGCGAGTACACAAGCGTGCGGTCGGCCAACGAGCAGATCGCCGCCGAGGTGGCCAAGGAACGACGGGAGCTGGAGCGCCACCCGGAGGCCGAGGCCCGCGAGCTTGCCGACCTGTGGATCGCCCGGGGCCTGCCGGAAGACCTCGCCGTCCAGGTCGCCGAGGCGGTACGCCGTCACCCGGAGCAGGCGCTGCGGATGCACGTGCAGGAGGAGTTGGGCGTCAACCCGGACGAGCAACCCAACCCGTGGGCGGCGGCGCTCTCGTCGTTCCTCTGCTTCTCCGTCGGGGCGTTGGTGCCGCTGCTGCCGTACCTGTTCGGGGCGACCAGCCTGGCCCTGGCCCTGGCGTTCGGCGGGCTCGGGCTCTTCGTCGCCGGTGCGGCCGTCTCCCGGTTCACCAACCGCCGGTGGTGGACCGGCGGGCTGCGCCAACTGCTGCTCGGTGGCGCCGCAGCGGTGGCGACATACCTGATCGGCGCGCTGATCGGGGTGTCGGGCGGCCTCGGCTGAGTCAGCCGTCGAGCAGGTCGTCGATGGTGCCGTCGACCGGGCGGCCACGGGCGGTGAGCTCCGCCGACTGGCGGGCCAGCACCGCACCCACCTCGGTCATGTCCGCCCCGGCCAGCCCGGTCCGCCGTACCGCGTCGCCCGGATCCCGGAAGTAGGTGCGGCTGAGTAGTCCGCTGACCGTGGCCGCGCCGAGCCGGGCCTCGCCGAGCATCAGCAGGGCCTGGTCCGTCTCGTACCACTCGGCCAGCCGGGCGGCTCGGGCGTGCGCGGCGCTGCCCCTGTACCACGCCCTGCGGGCGGCCGAGGTGAACTCGGCCGGGCGCGCCCGGGCCAGTCGGCCGAGGTGCTCGTCGCGCAGGGTGGCCAGCCATCCGGTCGGGTCGTGCAGGGCCCGTGTGGTCACGTAGCGGTCGGCGGTCAGCGGCCACCGGCTGGTCAACTGCCGGGCCTGGCGGAGCCGCTCCTCGGCGGCCACGACGGTCAGGTCGACAAGTACGCCGTCCACCCGGCGGGTCGCCGTCGGTGGGCCGGTGCCGGGCCGGTAGGTGACCACCAGCATCCCGACCTCACTGTCGCCACCGCCGTCGTCGTCGCCGTGGGCCAGCGGACCGTGAACCGCGACCGCGAGCACCTCGGCCGGGAACCGCCGCCGGAGGGCCGCGGCGACCCGTTCGGCCATGTCCCATCGGGGATCGTCCCGGTGTTCCTGGACACCGTCCACGCCGACCACCCCGCGTTCGCGCCACCCACAGCGACCTGTCGGTCACGCACACCCTAACGCCTGTGTTCGGGCCTTCGGCCGAGCCGCGACGGGGGTCAGGTGCGGCGGGTGTCGTCGGGCACCAGCCGGAAGATCCGGATCTCCCGGCCACCGGCCCGCTCCACGTACGTCTCGTAGGCCGGCCACTCGTCGACAAGCAGCCGCCACAGCCGGTCGCGTTCGGCGCCCGTGGCGACCTCGGCGCGTACCGGGATCCGGCGACCCTTGACGTCCACCTCGGCCCTCGGCTCGGCGAGCAGGTTCAGCGACCACGCCGGCTGGTGGGCCTGGCCCCAGTTCGACCCGACGACCACGTACCCGTCGCCGTCGGGCACGTAGAGCAGCGGGTTACTGCGCGGCCGACCAGACTTGCGGCCGGTCGTGGTGATCACCAGCGACGGTGCGAGCCCGAGGGCGACCACTCGGCCCCGGGTCAGCCGCCCGACGGCCCGGTCGACGGGTACCAGCAACCGGACCGTGGCACCGAACCAGCGGTACCGACCGACCCGGCGGGTGAGGCTTCCCAGCACGGACATCCGCACAGTCTGCGGTGTCAGGTACCGGTCAGTCCAGACGGCGTTCCACAGGTAGCCGGGACCTGGTGAACAGCGCTGCGCCGAGCATCGCCACCAGCGGTACCGCCACCAGCACAGCCAGGGTGAGCCAGGGCATCACCAGCGGGTAGGGCGGTTCGATCGGCCAGCTGTCGGCGTACCGCCGGTTGGTGAAGGCCAGCACGATCAGGGCCGAGGCGAGTCCGGCGACGATGCCCAACGTCGAGCCGAGCACCGCGATCAGGCCGGCCTGGCAGAGCGACAGCAGACGGCGTACGCCTGGTCCCGCACCGACCGCGGCGAGGGTGGACAGGTCGGCTCGTCCCTCGGCGGCGGCCAGACCGGTGGCGATACCGGCGGCCCCGACGGTGACCACGGCGGAGACCGCCGCCAGCAAGAGCAGCAGCGGCCGGGTGTCGTCGTGGTTCTGATTCCGCTCCACCGCGACTCCCGCGGAGCCGAGCGGGCGAAGTACGGCGGCCAGTTCGTCCTGCCGCTGCTGGTCCGGTGGCTGCTGGGCGTCCAACGCCCAGCCGACCTGCCGGGTCGTGAGCCCGAGTCGGTCGGCGGCGGTGGGGGAGAGCACCAGCCAGTGCTCACCGAGCCCGGTATGCAGCGCGTGTCCGGGCACGGTGACGCTGTCCGCCGGCCGTTTCTCGTCGCCGTGCTCGACCCGGAGATCCAGGCGGTCGTCGCGCAGGAAGCGGGCGTCGGTGACCACTGCGCCGCCCGAGTGCAGCGTGGCCGTGGCGGCCTCGACCTCGGCCGGTGCGACCCCGGTGAGCAGCCGCAGCGTGGTGCCGTCGTCCACGGCGACCCGCAGGTACGGGCTCTGGAGCTCGTCGTCGCCGTGTTGGCAGCGGGGATCGGCGCGGGCCCGCAGCTGGTCGGCCGCGCTGAGTGGCTCGTACGGCTGCCAGGGGCAGACGCGCTCGGCCGGCATGGTCGCGGTGATCGTGCAGGCGTAGAAGTCCGGCGAGCAGCCGGCCGCCACCAGCGGGGCGATCGTGTCGGCACCGAGCAGTTCCCGGGCCGGGCGGCTGATCTCGTCGAGGGTGGGTGGCCGATCCGACGCGGGATCGCCGCCGGTGGTGACCAGCACGGTGCGTTCCGGCAGCAGCGCCCGGTTCCGCTGGTCGGTGCGGGCGTCGTCGCTGGCCAGGAAGAGGCCGAGGGCGACGCTGCCGGCGACCGCGGCCATCACGGCGGAGATGGCCGGCGCGGCCGACGCCCGGTTGCGGCTGGCGTCGCGTACGGCGATCCGGGGGGCCAGCGGGAGGAACCGGCCGAGCCGGGCCAGCAGGCCCACCAGCGTCGGGGTGGCGAACACCAGTCCCAGCTCGCCCAGGACCAGCCCGGCGAGGATGACCGGCTGCGAGGTGACGACCGCGCCGATCGCGGCCACGACGGTCCCCCCGGCGGCCAGCGCGACGCCGATGGCGAGCCACCGGCGTCGGTGCGCGGGCGGGGTGCGCCGACCGGCGAGCCCGGCCACCACGTCCTGCCGGGCGGCCGTCCACGCCGGTGCCAGCGCGGCCAGGACCCCGGCCAGCACCGCGACCAGCGCGATCACGACCAGGGCCGCGGGCCAGACGCGGTAGCCGCCGAACCGCTGCGAGAAGATGAACTCCTCGACCAGGGGCCGGCCGGCGATGGCGGCCGTCACGCCGAGCGCGATCCCGGCCACGGCGCCGACCCCACCCAGCACCACGCCGTCGGCGAGCACCACTCGGCGCAGTTGCACCGCATCGCCACCGGCGACCGCCACCAGAGCCAGTTCCCGTCGCCGACGGCGTACTCCCACGGCGAACGCCGGCCCGACCAGCAGCACCACTTCGAGCAGGCCGAGTCCGCCGACGAGCACGCCGGTGCTGACCGCCTCCACGTTCATTCCGCTCATTCGCGAGCCGACGTACTGGGTCAGCTTTCCGGGCGGCGCGGGGACGCGGGCGGCTACCACGATGCCGTTGTGGTTGAGCTGCCGGAAGACGTCGTCGGTGAGCGGGCCGGACAGATCGGCCAGGAAGACCTCGTCGGGGTTGGTCTCCGGAGGCGCTCCGGCGGGGTGCAGGATGACCATCGCGGTCAGTCGCTCGGGGAGTTCGGCCACGCCGACAACCGTCCAGGTGCGGCTGCCGTCTCCGGCGGCGATCCGGTCCCCGAGGTCGACACCGAGGCTGCGTCGGGCGGCCAGGTTCACCGCGATCTCGTCGGCGGTGGCCGGTGCCCGGCCCCGGTGGATCCGGGCGAGGCCGCGCCCGAGCGGGTCGGTCAGGTCGATCGCGGTGGCAGCGATGTCGTCGCGGATCCGGTCACCCTGCCAGGCGCTGAACGGCACCCAGCGACGTATCGGCAGCACCCGGCTGCCCTCGGGTAGCAGCGCGGCGACGTGCTCGGCGCTGACCGGGGCGGTGAGCGGCTGGTCCCGGTCTCCGGAGGTCCAGCCGCTGCCGTCGGAGCTCTGCTCGACCGGGCCGCGCCCGACCACCCGAAGTTCCGCGTCGGCGCTGCCGAGCCGACGATCCAACTCCTCGCCCGGGGTCAGCTGGGCCATGTCGACGCTGACCGCGACGAAGCTCAACGCCAGCACCGGCAGGATGATCATCGATAGCACCAGGGTGGTACGCCCACGGGCCCGTCTCGCCTCGCGGCGGGCGATGCGTAGCGCGGCCCGCCACGACCCGAGCGTCTCGGCCAGCCGTGCACCGCTGGTCAGCCGGGACGGCCGATTGCTCACCGGCCGCTACCGCTGAGCAGGGCCTCCACGCCGGCCAGCGGGGCCGTCGAGTCGACCGTCACGCCGTCGCGCAGGAAGACCACCCGATCGGCCCAGGCGGCATGGCGCGCCTCGTGGGTCACCAGCACCCCGGCGGCCCCCGCGTCGACCCGGCGACGCAGCAACCGCAGCACCGCTTCCCCGGTCTGCGAGTCCAGCGCACCTGTCGGCTCGTCGGCCAGCACGAGGCGCCGCTGACCGACCAACGCCCGGGCGATGGCGACGCGTTGCTGCTGGCCACCGGAGAGCTGGTCCGGGAACCGGTCACCCAGCTCCGACAGACCCACCTCGGTCAGTGCGTCGAGCGCCAGCCGGCGGGCCGCCCGTACCCCGGTGCCGTCCAGTTCGAGGGGGAGAGCGACGTTCTCCACGGCGGTCAGGCTGCCGATGAGGTTGAGGTTCTGGAAGATGTACCCGATGCGGCGGCGGCGCAGCCTGGCCAGCCCACGCCGATCCAGGGCGTGCAGCGGCTGCCCCTCGACGTGCACCTCACCGGCGGTCGGGCTGTCCAGCCCGCCGGCCAGGGTGAGCAGGGTGGACTTACCGGATCCGGAAGGGCCCATCACAGCGACCAGTTCGCCGGGGCGTACGGCCAGGCTCACTCCGCGCAGGGCGTGTACCGCCGCCGGGCCGCTGCCGTGGGTGCGGTGCACGTCACGCAGGTCGAGTACGGTGTCGCCGGCTGATCGGGCACCGGCTCCGTCCGAGGTGGTGGAGTCGGAGGCGGCCGGTGGGTCGGGGGCGGCTGGCTTTCGTCCCCCGGGGGCGGTCACCGTCGTGCCTCCTCACCACTGTGGCCCACCGCCTCGGAGAGGGGCGCTGGGCCGGCGGCCGGGGGGCGGTGCCGTACCAGGCTGCTCTCGCAGTGGTCGAGCCAGCGCACCTCGGCCTCGGCCTGGAACACCATCGCGTCCAGCACCAGCCGCCACGGCAGATCCTCCGGACGGTCGCTGGAGTACTTGAGCCGGGTCAACTCCTGCAACGTCCGCATGGTGGCCGTCCGTTGCGTCTGGACCACCGAACGGACATCCACTCCGGGGGTGGTCAACGCCAGCGCCAGCTTGATCGCCAACTCGTCGCGCGGGCGGTCGCTGCGGCTGATCGGGGTGGCGAACCACAGGGCCAGGTCGGCTCGCCCGGCGTCGGTGATCTCGTACGGCCGTTGTCCGGCTTCGCTCTCCGGCAGCGACCTGACCAGACCGTCCCGCTCCAACCGCGACAAGGTGGTGTAGACCTGCCCGATGTTCAGCGGCCAGGTGGCGCCGGTCGACTCCTCGAAGGCGGCCCTGAGCTGATAGCCGTACATCTGCCCGCGTTCGAGCAGGGCGAGCAGGCCGTGGCGGATGGACATGGACCGGAGTATGCATACCTGGTATGCCGACCCGCAACCGGCGCGGACGTGAGCTGGCCTACGCCCGGTACGTCAGGCGGGCCCGGCTCAGCCGGGGCGGCCCGGGAACGGCACGGTCAACGGGGTGATCTCCGCGCTGCGCCGCCAGCGGGTCGCCCGTACCGCGTACTCCACCAGGGCGGCCAGGGCGCGCTCCCGCTCGGCACCGGAACTGACCGGTAGCGCCGCGCGCCAGAAGGCCGCGGTGCGTTCCTCCACCTGCACGGCGAGGCGCAGCGCGCTGGCCCGGTCGATCACCGGGAAGGGCAACGCGTACCCGGCCCGATCCGGCGGAACGCTGCCGCCGCCGGTACTCAACTGCACCACCAGGGCGTCCCGGCGAGCCCGGTGGGATGCCTCCGCCTCCACCGCGGCCTTGCGTTCGGCGCCGCTGAGTCGGACCCCGACGGGGCCGTAGGCCCAGATGGCGGCGTACTCGGCGGTGAGGGCGCTGGCGAGCGCCTCGGCGGATTCGCTGATGATTCGCCCGCTCATGACGGCACTCCGCTTCGCTGCGTGCTGTCCTGAGGCAGCTCGGCACCGAGTCTGATGATTCGCCCGCCACGCTCGCTCATCGCAGCGCCTCCAGGTGGGTCGCGCGGGCGGCGGCGATCGAGCCGAGCAGCGCGGCGCGCTCGGCGGGCGCCGCCGCACAGGCCCGAATCGCCGCCTCCCGGCCGGCGCGCTCGGATTTCCGCAGCTCGGCCAGCGCGGCCGAGCGATCCGTCGGCGGCGTGGCCGACGGGCCCGCCGTGGGCGTGGCGGAGGCGGTCGCCACCCCGGTCAGCCCGGCCAGTTCTGCGGCGTGCGCCTCGTGTGACTCGGCAAGCGGGAGCAGCCGGGCGGCCAGATCGGGGTGGGCGGTGGCGGCGGCGCGCAGTCCCGCCGCGAGCCGCCGCGATTCGTCCAGCAGCGGCGCGAGCGGATCGGGCTGCGGCGGTGGCTCGTCGCGGTCGAGCAGGCCGCAACCGGTAAGCGGAGCGGCGGCCCCGCCGAGCGCCAGCAGCGCACCGGCCCGCAGGAGGCCGCGGCGGGAAAGCTCGGACGATTCGTCCTGCCAAGTCGTTCTGCCCATCGCCACCGGACAAGTCAACACCATCGGCGTGACGGGTGTCCGGCGGTGGCGTCGGTGCGCCGCCCGGGCCGTCGTCCCGGCGGCGCGTTACGCTCTGCGCAGCCACCGGCGCGTCCGCACCGGTGGCGTGCCGGCATGGCGTCGGCGAGCAGCGGAAGGGTACTTCGGATGACGCAGCGTGGCCGTGCCACCAGGACGACGGGGCGACCCCGCGGTGGCCAGGCTGCACGCGTGGGCCAGACCTCCCGTGGTGACCTCGCCGCCCGCCGCGAGCGGCTGCGTTCGGTGATCGCGCCCGTGGTGCAGGCCGCCGGCTACGACCTCGAGGACCTGACCGTCTCCCGAGCCGGTCGCCGGCACGTGGTACGGGTGATCGTCGATGCCGACGGCGGGATCAACCTGGACGCGGTGGCCGAGGTGTCGCGCGCGGTCTCCACCGCCCTGGACGCGGCCGAGGAGAGCGGCGGCGACATCGTCGCGGGCGAGTACCAACTCGAGGTCAGCTCGCCGGGCGTGGACCGCCCGTTGACGCTGCCCCGGCACTGGCGCCGCAACGTGGGGCGGCTGGTCCGGGTGACCGTGCGTGGCAACACGCCGTCCGGGCAGCCCGGCGGCGACCGGCAGGTCACCGGGCGGGTGGTCGACGCCGACACCGAGCGGGTGGTGCTGGAGACCGACGCGGACCGCGCGGAGTGGGCCTACGCCGATCTCGGCCCGGGCCGGGTACAGGTCGAGTTCACCCGCCTCGACGAATTGGCCGAATCAGAAGACGTCGACGACGATGACGATGTGGAGGACGAGGAGAGGTGAACATCGACCTCGCGGCGCTGCGCGCACTGGAGCGCGAGCGGGAGATCCCGTTCGACACGATCCTCGCGGCGATCGAGACCGCGCTGCTTACCGCGTACCGGCACACCGAGGGTGCTCAGACGCACGCCCGGGTGGAGATCGACCGGAAGACCGGCGCGGCACTTGTCTACGCCCAGGAGCTGGGCGCCGAGGGCGCCGTGGAGCGGGAGTGGGACGACACCCCGCACGACTTCGGCCGGATCGCCGCAATGACCGCCAAGCAGGTGATCCTCCAGCGGCTGCGGGAGGCCACCGACGAGGTTCACTTCGGTGAGTACGTCGGCCGCGACGGTGACCTGGTCACCGGGGTGGTGCAGGCGCACGAGGCACGGGCCGAGAAGGGCATCGTCACCGTCGACCTGGGCAAGCTGGAGGGTGTGCTGCCGCAGTCGGAGCAGGTGCCCGGCGAGCGGTACACCCACGGCGAGCGGATCCGTTGCGTGGTGGTCCACGTGGCCAAGGGAATGCGTGGTCCCCAGATCACGCTGTCCCGTACGCACCCGAACCTGGTGAAGAAGCTCTTCGCCCTGGAGGTGCCGGAGATCGCCGACGGCACGGTCGAGATCGGCGCGATCGCCCGCGAGGCGGGTCATCGTACGAAGATCGCGGTCCGTTCGACCGCCGCCGGGGTCAACGCCAAGGGCGCCTGCATCGGTCCGATGGGTCAGCGGGTCCGGGCGGTGATGAGCGAACTCCACGGAGAGAAGATCGACATCATCGACTGGTCGGACGACCCGGCGACCTTTGTCGGTAACGCGCTCTCCCCGGCCAAGGCGCTCCGCGTCGAGGTGGTCGACCTGGCCAACCGGGCCGCGCGGGTGACGGTTCCGGATTTCCAGCTGTCGCTCGCGATCGGGCGGGAGGGGCAGAATGCCCGGCTTGCTGCCCGACTGACCGGTTGGCGGATCGACATTCGCTCCGATGCCGAACAGGCCAACCCCGCCGGGCAATCCGAAGCTGATCACGTCCGGGAACCGGGCGGAGCGGTGTCGGGTAGCTAGGGGTAGACTTTCACCAGTGGCACGACGCGCGCTGCCGGAGCGCACCTGTGTGGGTTGTCGACGGCGCGCACCGTCCAGTGAATTGCTGCGGATTGTCGCGATTGGCGACGAGGCTGGTTTCAGCCTCCGACCTGATCCGGCCCGCAGGCTGCCGGGTCGGGGAGCGAACATGCACCCGGATCCGGCCTGCTTCGCGCAGGCAGTGCGGCGTCGTGCCTTCGGGCGCGCGCTGCGCATCGCCGGGGTTCCGGATGACGGGGCCCTCGCGGAGCACCTGACGCGTCAACCACCACGTCCGGTCACCCGACCGGACGAGGGCCGCTAGCAAGGTAGGACGACCGACATGAGCACACGATGAAGTCCCAGAAATGATCAGGCTTCAAGTGCACGAGTGAGGTCGCTGCGGGTGCTGCCCGCACGACCTCGGAGTGAGGAGTGCAGTGGCAGGTAAGGCCCGCGTACACGAGCTTGCAAAAGAGCTCGGGGTCGAAAGCAAGACCGTACTCGCCAAGCTCAAGGAGATGGGCGAGTTCGTCAAGTCCGCGTCGAGCACCGTAGAGGCGCCTGTCGCCCGACGGCTGCGCAGCGCGTTCGTCGCCTCGGGTGGACCCGGTGCCCCGGCGGCCGCGCCGCCGGCCGCACCGGCTCCGACGGCGGCAGCACCGACCCCGTCGCCGACCCCCGGCGAGCCTCGGGTCACCGCCAAGCCGACGCCGCCACGGCGTCCGGCGGTGCCCGGGCCGAAGCCGAAGGGTCCGGTGCCCGGTCCGCCGCCAGCGGCGGCCCCGGTCGCCAAGCCGGCGAGTGCTCACGACATTGAGGTGGCCGCCGCCGAGGCGCGTGCCGCCGCGTTGAAGGCTGAGCAGGAGGCCGCGGTCAAGGCCGCCCAGGCCGCCCGCCAGCAGCAGCGGGAGAACGTCCGCCGGGAGCCCCCGGCCGACGGTGGTGCCCGTCCGGGTCCTCGACCCGGTCCCGGCACGATGCCGCCCCGCCCGGGTTCTCCGGCTGCGGGTCGTCCCGGTGCCACCAACCCGGGTCCGGGTGGCCGGCAGGGTCGCCCGCCGGCGCGTGGCGCCGGTAACAACCCCTTCGGTATCCAGGGCAGCCAGCAGCAGCGGCCACCGGCCGCCGGTGCCGGTGGTTCCCGTCCCAGCCCGGCCTCGATGCCGCCGCGGCCCAGCCCGGCCTCGATGCCGCCCCGGCCCAGCCCGGCCTCCATGCCGAGCCAGCGTCCGGGTCGTCCCGGTGGCCCGGGTGCCGGTCGTCCCGGCGGCGGTGCCGGTCGTCCGGGTGGCGGCGGTGGCGGTGGCTACCGCGGTGGTCCCGGTGGCGGCGGTGGCGGTGGCTACCGTGGCGGTCCGGGTGGCGGCGGTGGCGGTGGCTACCGTGGCGGTCCCGGTGGCGGCGGTGGCGGTGGATTCCGCCCGGGTGCGCCGGCCGGTGGCGGCGGTCGTCCCGGTGGCGGCGGCCGTGGTCGTGGCGGTGGTGCCGCGGGCGCCTTCGGGCGTCCGGGTGGCAAGCCCACCCGTGGTCGCAAGTCCAAGAAGCAGCGCAGACAGGAGTTCGACAACCTGTCGGCCCCGACCATGAGCTCGGGCGCTCCCCGGGGTCAGGGGCAGACGGTTCGGCTCTCCCGCGGCGCCTCGCTGTCGGACTTCGCCGACAAGATCAACGCCAACCCGGGTTCGTTGGTCCAGGAGATGTTCAACCTGGGCGAGATGGTCACCGCGACCCAGTCGTGCTCCGACGACACGCTGCTGCTGCTGGGCGAGCACCTCGGCTTCAACGTGCAGATCGTCAGCCCGGAGGACGAGGACCGCGAGCTGCTCGCGCAGTTCAACATCGACCTCGACGCCGAGGTCGCGGAGGACCGCCTGGTCAGCCGGGCGCCGGTGGTGACCGTCATGGGTCACGTCGACCACGGTAAGACCAAGCTGCTCGACGCGATCCGTAAGGCGAACGTCGTCGCCGGTGAGGCCGGAGGCATCACCCAGCACATCGGTGCCTATCAGGTCCACGTGCCGCACGAGGGCGAGGACCGCGCGGTGACCTTCATCGACACCCCGGGTCACGAGGCGTTCACCGCCATGCGTGCCCGTGGTGCCCAGGTGACGGACATCGTGATCCTGGTGGTCGCGGCCGACGACGGTGTCATGCCGCAGACCATCGAGGCGCTGAACCACGCCAAGGCGGCCGAGGTGCCGATCGTGGTCGCGGTCAACAAGGTCGACAAGCCGGAGGCGAACCCGGACAAGGTCCGCCAGCAGCTGACCGAGTACGGCCTGGTCGCCGAGGAGTACGGCGGCGAGACCATGTTCGTCAACGTGGCCGCGAAGCCCGGCACCGGCATCGAGGAACTGCTCGAAGCGGTGCTGCTCACCGCCGACGCGTCGCTGGAGCTGACCGCTCCGACCGACGGGCCGGCGCAGGGTGTGGCCATCGAGGCGCACCTGGACAAGGGCCGTGGTGCGGTCGCGACGGTGCTGGTGCAGAAGGGCACCCTGCGGGCGGGCGACTCGATCGTCGCCGGTGGGGCGCACGGCCGGGTCCGGGCGATGCTCGACGAGAACGGCAATCAGGTCACCGAGGCGGGTCCGGCGCGTCCGGTCATGGTCCTCGGTCTGACCGCGGTGCCGGGGGCGGGCGACACCTTCCTCGCTGCGGCGGACGACCGCACGGTGCGGCAGATCGCCGAGCAGCGGCAGGCCCGTCGCCGGGCGGCGGCGTTCGCCAACTCCCGTGGCCGGGCCACCCTCGAGACGCTCATGGAGCAGCTCAAGGAGGGCGAGAAGACGTCGCTCAACCTCATCCTCAAGGGTGACGTCTCCGGTTCGGTGGAGGCCCTGGAGGACGCGCTGTTCAACCTCGACATTCCCGAGGAGGTTCAGCTCAAGGTCCTCGACCGGGGCGTCGGCGCGATCACCGAGAGCAACATCATGCTCGCGAGCGCGTCGTCCGAGCCGGTCACGATCATCGGCTTCAACGTGCGGGCCTCCAACAAGGTCCGCGAGATGGCCGACCGCGAGGGCGTGGAGATCCGGTACTACACGGTCATCTACCAGGCCATCGAGGAGATCGAGGCGGCGCTCAAGGGCCTGCTCAAGCCGGAGTACGAGGAGGTCGAGCTCGGCACTGCGGAGATCCGCGACGTGTTCCGCTCGTCCAAGATCGGCAACATCTCCGGTTGCATCGTCCGGTCGGGTGTCATCCGACGGAACGCGAAGGCGCGCCTGCTGCGTGACGGCACGGTCGTGGCGGACAACCTCACGATCAGCTCGCTCAAGCGGTTCAAGGACGACGCGACGGAGGTCCGGGAGGGCTTCGAGTGTGGTCTGACTCTGGGCGGTTACAACAACGTCCAGGTCGGCGACGTGATCGAGACCTTCGAGATGCGGGAGAAGGTTCGCGCCTGATCCTGCGGTGACGCACTGATCAAGGGGTTTACGCCGGCCGGCGTAAACCCCTTGATCATGCGGGGTGGGGTGCGGGTAGTGTCCCCAGACGATGTACACCGCAACCGCAGTATTCGACCTGCTGCTGCCGGGGGACTCCCGGTCGCTGAAGGCCAAGAGGTCGTACGTGCGGCCGATCGTCGCGGCGCTCCGCCGGTTCGACGTGTCGGCCGCCGAGGTGGGGGCGCTCGACCTGCACGGGCGAGCGGAGATAGGAGTGGCGGTGGTGGCCGCCGAGGCGGCACATGCCGGTGAGGTGCTCGACTCGTGCGAGCGTCTGATGGCGGGCCGTCCGGAGGTCGAACTGCTGTCGGTGCGTCGTCGGTGGTACGGCGACGACGACTGACCCGGTTGGCCGCCGCCCCGCACGCCGGGGCGGACGGCGCGGGTAGGGTTCGAGTGTTGGGGTCGGTGCGGGCTCCGGTGACGCCGGCGTCGCCGGCCCCGGCCGGTGGCGGGACGCCGTGGAGGTGGCGGAGATGACGGATGCGGCCAAGGTACGCCGGCACGCGGAGCGGGTGCGCGAACTGGTCGCGTCGGTGGTGCGGAGTCAGATCAAGGATCCCCGACTCGGCATGATCACCATCACCGACGCCCGGATCACCGCCGACCTGCGGGATGCCACGGTCTTCTACACCGTGCTCGGCGACGCGGCGGCCCAGGCGGGCACCGCCGCCGCGCTGGACAGCGCCAAGGGCATGCTGCGCAGCACGGTCGGCAAGGCGCTCGGGCTGCGTCACTCGCCGACGCTGACCTTCGTTCTGGACGACGTCCAGGATCAGGTCAAGCACATCGACGACCTGCTCGCCGCGGCCCGCAACGCGGACGCCGAGGTGCAGCGCCTGGCGGCGAGGGCCGAGTACGCCGGTGAGGCGCAGCCGTACCGCCTCGACGAGGACGATGACGAGGGCGGCGCCGACGACGAGGACGAGCCCGACGGCACCGCCGACGATGCCCGGGGCGGGGACCGTCGGTGACCGCCTACGGTGGAGCCGTGACCGAGCCGGATCCCGCCGTGCGGCGTCAGCCCGGCCCCGGCCGGGTCGGTGCGGCTGCCGACGGTCAGCCGGCCCCGTCGACACCCGCCACCGGTCCGCACGGCCCGGACGACCCGGTCGGGCCGAGTCCCTCCGCGACGGCACCCGTCGGGCCGACCGAGGCCGACTGGGCCGCCGCGGTGGCGGCGATCCGCCAGCTGCCCGCCGACGGTCGGGTGCTGCTGATCTGCCACGTCAACCCGGACGGCGACGCGCTGGGCAGCATGCTCGGCTTCGCACTCGGGCTGCGGCGACTCGGCGTACGCCGGTTGCAGGCCACCTTCCCCGGTCCGCCGGAGGTGCCCGAGCCGCTGTCCGGTCTGCCCGGTCTGGAGCTGCTGGTGCCCGAGGCCGAGGTGGAACCCGAGCCGGACCTGGTCATCTGCTTCGACGCGGCGAGTGAGTCGCGGCTCGGTGAGCTGGCCGACCGGTTGACCGGGAAGGGCACCGCGTTGGTGCTCGACCATCACGCCTCGAATCGCGGCTTCGGCGATGTGAACCTGGTCGACCCGGCGGCGGCGGCGACCTCCGTGCTCGCCGAGCAGCTACTGGACCGCCTCGGCGTGCCGCTGGACGCCGGCATCGCCGAATGTCTGTACGTGGCGCTGAGCACCGATACCGGATCGTTCCGGTTCGACGCGACCACCCCGGCGGTGCACGAGATGGCGGCCCGGCTGTTGGCGACCGGGATCCGTCCGGGTGACATCTCGCGGCGGGTGTTCGACAGCCGGCCGTTCGGCGCGGTACGGCTCTTCGGTGAGGTGCTCGGGCGAGCCCGGCTGGAGCCCGGTGAGGCCGGCGGGCAGGGCCTGGTCTGGACGTACGCGACCCTGGACGACCTGGCCCGCCATGAGCAGCGGCCGTACGTGCTGGAGGCACTCATCGATCCGGTGCGCTGCACCGCGGAGGCCGACGTGAGTTGCGTGGTCAAGCAGACCGCGCCGGCCGTCTGGGCGGTCTCCCTGCGCAGCAAGGGTGCGACGGACGTGAGCCGGGTAGCCGTTGCGCTGGGTGGCGGTGGGCACCGGCTGGCCGCCGGTTTCACCGGCCGTGGGACCGTGGACGAGGTCATCGAGCAGATCAGGAGCCAGTTGCGGGCGTGCGCCCCGAGGAGCGGCACCGACCAGCAGGGGTGATTTCAGGGTCAGCTCCGGGGCGTCGGCGCTTCGGCACCTGGACAGGGCGGGGAGAATCGGATGATGGAGCAGCCCCACGATCTCACCGTCGACGCCCCTCGCACCTGGGAGCGGCCGGTCGTCTGCGTACCGGTGCTTGTCGCTCTCTCCCTGGTGGGCGGCCGCTTCTCGTCCTTCTCGACCGAGGCGAACGTCTATGTCTTCGGTGCCGGCGGGGTGCTGATCTGGCTCGGCCTGACCAAGCGGGTGCAGGCCCGTCCGGCACCTGATCGGTTGCCACCCGGCGTGGTCTGGTGGGCGCTGCCGGTGGCGGTCTTCGGGATCTTCGAGGGGGTCACCTTCATCGCGGCGGCCGGTGACGACTTCCCCACCTTCTCCCTCCTGGCCGATCCGCTGCTGGAGGACCGCCTGGTCCGTTCGGCGGCCTGGTTGGTGTGGCTGTCGGCGTTCTGGGGGTTGGTGCGGCGATGATGCGGGCCTTGGCGATCGGCGGTTTCCTGCTCGGGATGGCGCTGTTCGGGCTGGTCGAGTGGCTGGCCCGGCGGGAGGGCTCGAAGATTCCGACCCTCGGCGAACTCTGCGCGTACGTCATGCGTTACGAGGTCGGTCCGGTACCGGTGGGCCGGATCGGGCTGTTCGGCTTCTGGTGGTGGGTCGGCTGGCACTTCCTGGCTCGTTGACCGGGACTCGACCCGTCCAGATTGCGGGAACAGCGCGCACCATGTGGACCTGAACGATAACTTGGGAAACGGCTGGCGTCGCTTTCGGCGCAGGTCAGGGGCGGAGCCATACCCGGTGCCGCTCCACTCCAGGGTTGACCGACCCGGGCCATCAGGCCGCCCATCCGCCGCTCCGGCGACCCCGGTACCGGCTTTCGGGCGACAGTCGTAGCACCGCCCGTGACGCGCCGCCGCGCTCGGTGACGCGTGCCCTGGAAGGGGTTCACCATGGCCGCCAAGCCCAAGCCCGAGACCACTGACGAGGCCCGTGAGCAGGCCCGTCGCGCCCTGCAGACCTCCATGGACACCCGTCAGTGACGGTGTTCGACCGGCGGTGACGCCCCGCCGCCGATGCGTACGGCGTCACCGCCGGTCCGCTCGTGCTTCCGGGTCGTTGGGCTGGACCGGCGCCATCCCCGGGTGATGGTCGCCAGGGGTAAGTGGTGCGCCGGCTTGCCCCCCTTACTTCTCACGTGCCACCATCGGCGGCGATGAGCCAGCCGACAATTGCCACCGGCCGGGTCGCGTCGCCGCGCCGAATCGCCGCGCTCGCCCTGCCCGCCCTCGTGGTGCTCGCCGCCGAGCCGCTCTACGTGCTCGTTGACACCGCGGTTGTCGGCCACCTGGGTCGGGTGCCGCTGGCGGCGGTGGCCGTGGGTGGCACCGTGATGACCCTCACCGCCTGGCTGGGGACCGTGGTCGCGTACGGCACGACCGGCCGCGCGGCCCGTCGGTTCGGTGCCGGGGACCGCGCCGCAGCGGTGGCCGAGGGGGTCCAGGCCTCCTGGTCGGCCCTTGGCGTGGGCCTGGCGGTCGTCGTCGGCATGCAGTTCGGCGGTGGTGCCCTGGCCGGCGCGCTGGCCGGCGGTGGTGACGTGGCCGTGGCCGCCGCCGAGTGGCTGCGCATCGCCGCGTTCGGCACCCCCGGGTTGCTGCTCGCCGCCGCCGGCAACGGCTGGCTGCGGGGTGTACAGGACACCCGGCGGCCGCTGCTCTTCGTGGTCGGCCCCAATGTGCTCTCCGCGGTGCTCTGTCCGGTGCTGGTCTACCCGGTGGGCCTGGGGCTGATCGGCTCGGCGGTGGCGAACGTGATCGCGCAGACCCTTTCCGGCGCTCTCTTCGCCGCCGCCCTGGTGGCCGAGCGGGTGGCGCTGCGCCCGCGTCCCCGGATCATCGGCCAGCAACTGGTGCTCAGCCGGGACCTGCTGATTCGCGGGGTGGCCTTCCAGGCCAGCTTCCTGTCCGCCACGGCCGTGGCCGCCCGGTTCGGTGCCGCCACGGTCGGTGCCCACCAGATCGCCGTACAGCTCTGGTTCTTCGCGGCGCTGGTGCTCGATGCGCTGGCCATCGCCGCGCAGGCGCTGGTCGGGGCGGCGCTCGGCGGTGGTGACGACGCGACGGCCCGGGCGCTGGCCCGCCGGATCGGCCGGCTGGGCGCAATCTGCGGTACGGCGTTCGCGGTGCTCGCGGCGGCCGGCGCCGGCGTGGTGCCCACCTGGTTCAGCTCGGATCGGGCGGTACACGAACAGGCGTTGGTGGCCTGGCCCTGGTTCGCCGCGATGCTGCCGCTGGCCGGGGTGGTGTTCGCCCTCGACGGCGTGCTGATCGGCGCGGGTGACATCCGCTATCTGCGCAACCTCACCGTGGCCGGTGCGCTCGGCGGATTCCTGCCGGCGATCTGGCTGGCGTACGCCCTCGATCTGGGCCTCGGTGGCATCTGGGCCGGGCTGATGCTGTTCACCGTGATCCGCCTGATCGGGCTGCTGCTGCGGCTGCGCAGCGGTGCCTGGGCGGTGACCGGCGCGGTACGCGGCGAGGAGCGTCTACCCGCCTGATAAGACCTGGCCGTAGAGCGCGTAGATGACGAGCACCAGCGCCAGGCTCGCCACGAAGGCGGCCAGCATGGCGACGATCTTCACGGTGTTCGGGTAGCGCTCGCGCAGGCGCCGCCGTCCCTGCCAGGCCCACCAGCGTCGCCGGACCGCCGCGGCGCCGGGCAGGGCGGCCAGACCTTCGGCGAACCGGACACCCAACGTGCGCCGCGCCGGTGGTGGATTCAGCATCCAGTCCGGCAGCGCGCTGGGCTGGTCGGGCGTACGCAGGCGGACCCCTTCGTCGGGCCGGCGCGTTCGATCGGGACCGCGGTCCGTGGTCATCTCGTTCTCCCCGTGGCCTGCCAGCGCGGCACTCACCGTCGCCGATGGGCCCATCGTGTCAGGGGAGTCCAAGCCCGAACATCCGGTTTTCCGGCGGCTGTCCGGTGCTCGGGCCGGCGCGCCGATCTGGCAGGCTTGCACGTCGTGAGCACAGACGGCCTGATCGTGGTGGACAAGTCCGGCGGCATGACCTCGCACGACGTGGTCGCCCGGATCCGCAGGCTCGCTCGGACCCGGCGCGTCGGTCACGGTGGCACGCTCGATCCGATGGCCACCGGGGTGCTGGTGATCGGGGTGGGCCGGGCCACCAGGCTGCTGACCTACGTGATCGGTGCGGACAAGAGCTACGCGGCGACCATCCGGCTGGGCCAGGCCACGGTCACCGACGACGCGGAGGGTGACGTGATCGCCACCACGCCCGCCGGAATGCTCACCGACGAGGCGGTCCGGAGCGTGCTGGCCGGGATGACCGGGGAGATCGACCAGGTGCCGAGCGCGGTGAGCGCCATCAAGATCAACGGGCAGCGGGCGTACAAGCGGGTCCGTGAGGGCGAGAGCGTCGACCTGCCGGCCCGGCGGGTCACCGTCTCCCGGCTCGACGTGCTGGCGATCCGACATGATCGGCCCGACGTGGTCGACGTCGATGTCGAGGTGGTCTGCTCGACCGGGACGTACATCCGGGCGATCGCCCGCGACGCGGGCCTGGCGCTCGGGGTCGGCGGTCACCTGACCGCGCTGCGTCGTACCGCCGTGGGTGGGTTCACCCTGGCGGAGGCCGTCACCCTCGACGAGCTGGAGCGTCGCGCGCCGGACGTGGTGGGGCTGCCGCTCGCGCCCGCCGCCGACCGGTTCTTCCCCCGCCGGGACGCCACCGCCGAGGAGGCGAAGGTGCTCTCCCACGGCGGTCCGCTCGACCCGGTCGGCCACACCGGGCCGTACGCGGTCTTCGATCCGGCCGGTGGGCTGATCGCTATCGTCAGCGAGCGGGCCGGCCGGGCCCGCGCGGAGATCGTGCTCGCCCCGGCCTGACGCCGGGTGCCCGACGGCCGACCGCCGACGGTCGGGGCCAACGACAGCGGAGGAGCAGCATGCAGCGGTGGCGGGGGTACGACGCGGTGCCCGGTGGCTGGGGGCGGTCGGTCGTCACCATCGGCGTCTTCGACGGTGTGCACAAGGGGCACCAGGCGACCATCGGGCATGCCGTGGCCCGCGCCGGTGAACTCGGCGTGCAGTCGGTGGTGGTCACCTTCGACCCGCACCCGTCCGAGGTCGTGCGGCCGGGTTCGCATCCGGCCGTGTTGACCGAGCCGTCCCGCAAGGCGGAGCTGATCGAGGCCCTCGGGGCGGACGTGCTCTGTGTGATCCCGTTCACGCCCGAGCTCTCCCGGTTGTCGGCCGAGGCGTTCGTGCACGACGTGCTTGTCGAGCACCTGCACGCCGCGCTCGTGGTGGTGGGCGAGAACTTCCGGTTCGGCCACCGGGCCGCCGGTGACGTGGCGCTGCTGGAGCGGCTCGGTCGCACCTTCGGCTTCGCCGTCGAGGGAGCGCCGCTGGTCGCCGCGGCCGGCACGGTCTTCTCCTCGACGTACATCAGATCCTGCGTCGACGCGGGCGACGTGACCGCGGCGGCCGACGCGCTGGGCCGCCCGCACCGGCTGGAGGGTGTGGTGGTCCGCGGTGACCAGCGTGGGCGGGAACTCGGCTACCCGACCGCGAACCTGCTCTGCCACCGGCACGCGGCGGTCCCGGCCGACGGCGTCTACGCCGCCCGGATGATCCGTCGGGGGCGACGGCAGCCGCTCGCCGCCGCCGTGTCGATCGGTACGAACCCGACCTTCTCCGGCCGGGAGCGCCGGGTCGAGGCGTACGTGCTCGACTTCGACGGCGACCTCTACGGCGAGCGGCTGGCGCTGGACTTCGTGGCGCACCTGCGCGGGCAGACCCGCTTCGATTCGATCGAGCCGCTGATCGCCCAGATCGCCCAGGACGTCGAGCGGACCCGCCGGGCGCTGGGCTGACCCGTCACCGACCCGCCCGTGGCCCTTGACCGGCCCGGTCCGGTGGGTGCTGGTAGGCTGGCTGAGACGTCGGCTGACCGACGTGGGGCCTCGCCTGCCTGCTCGACGCCGCGGGTGCGAGGACCGTCCGTCACCGGTGCCGTAGCCCGGCCCGACGGACCGCATCGAGACAACCCACCAGAACAGGGAGAACATGGCGCTCGACCAGCAGGCAAAGGCCAAGATCCGCGAGGAGTACGCGACCGCCGAGGGTGACACCGGGTCGCCCGAGGTGCAGGTCGCGGTCCTCACCAAGCGGATCGCCGATCTCACCGAGCACCTGAAGGTGCACAAGCACGACCACCACAGCCGCCGTGGGCTGCTGCTGCTGGTCGGCCGTCGCCGCCGGTTGCTCAACTACGTTCAGAAGAAGGACATCAACCGCTACCGGTCGCTCATCGAGCGGCTCGGCCTGCGCCGGTGACGTGACGGGGGAGTGGCCCACCAGGTCACTCCCCCGTCGGCGTCCCAACCGAGAAACGGGCCACGACCACCCAGACAAGGGAGTGTCGGCGTACCGGTCTCCGGTAGTGGCCTCCGGGCACCCTGGCATCCCGCCGGCGGTCCCGGGCGCTTCGATCGAAGACCGGCCGTCCGTACAGCTCCCGCGTCGTGGCCCCCGATGCGAAGGAGCATTGAAGCAGCATGACCGAGACCAAACTCGGCACCGAAACCCGCACCGCCGTGATCGACAACGGGTCGTTCGGCACCCGTGAGATCACCTTCTCGACCGGCCGGCTGGCCCGACAGGCCGCCGGCTCCGTCACCGCCCAGCTCGGCGAGACTGTCGTCCTCTCCGCCACCACCGCCGGCAAGCAGCCGAAGGAGCAGTTCGACTTCTTCCCGCTGACCGTCGACGTCGAGGAGCGGATGTACGCCGCGGGCCGCATCCCCGGCTCGTTCTTCCGCCGCGAGGGTCGGCCCAGCGAGGACGCCATCCTCACCTGCCGGCTGATCGACCGGCCGCTGCGCCCGTCGTTCGTCAAGGGCCTGCGCAACGAGGTCCAGGTCGTCGAGACCATCCTCGCGCTCGACCCGCAGCACCCGTACGACGTGGTCGCGATCAACGCCGCGTCGATGTCGACCAAGCTGTCCGGCCTGCCGTTCTCCGGCCCGATCGGGGCCACCCGGATGGCCCACGTGGACGGCCAGTGGGTCGCCTTCCCGACCCACGAGGAGCTGGCCCGGGCCACCTTCGACATGGTGGTGGCCGGCCGGGCGCTGCCCGACGGCGACGTCGCGATCATGATGGTCGAGGCGGAGGCCACCGAGCACACCGTGAAGCTGGTCGCCGGCGGGGCGCCCGCACCGACCGAGGAGGTCGTGGCCAGCGGCCTGGAGGCCGCCAAGCCCGCCATCCGCGAGCTGTGCCGGGCACAGAGCGAGCTGGCCGAGGTCGCCGCCAAGCCGGTCGCCGAGTTCCCGGTCTTCCTGGACTACCAGGACGACGCGTACGACGCGGTCGCCGAACTGGCCCGCGCCGACGTCGCCGAGGCCCTGCAGATCGCCGGCAAGGCCGACCGCGAGGGGGCCCTGGACGCGATCAAGCTGCGGGTCCACGAGGAACTCGGCTCGCGCTTCGAGGGCCGGGAGAAGGAACTCTCCGCCGCCTTCCGTTCGCTGACCAAGTCCGAGGTGCGCAGCCGGGTGCTGCGCGAGCAGGTCCGCATCGACGGTCGGGGTCCGCGTGACATCCGTCCGCTGAGCGCCGAGGTGGGCGTGCTGCCTCGGGTGCACGGCTCGGCGCTGTTCGAGCGCGGCGAGACCCAGATCCTCGGCGTCACCACGCTCAACATGCTGCGCATGGAGCAGGCGCTGGACACCCTCTCCCCGGAGAAGTCCAAGCGCTACATGCACAACTACAACTTCCCGCCGTACTCCACCGGTGAGACCGGACGGGTCGGCTCGCCGAAGCGCCGCGAGATCGGGCACGGTGCCCTCGCGGAGCGGGCGCTGATCCCGGTGCTGCCCTCGCGGGAGGAGTTCCCGTACGCCATCCGGCAGGTCTCCGAGGCGCTCGGCTCCAACGGCTCCACCTCGATGGGCTCGGTCTGCGCCTCGACGCTGGGCCTGCTCAGCGCCGGTGTGCCGCTGAAGGCGCCGGTCGCCGGCATCGCCATGGGCCTCATCTCCGACGAGGTCGACGGCAAGACCCAGTACGTCACGCTCACCGACATCCTCGGTGCCGAGGACGCCTTCGGTGACATGGACTTCAAGGTCGCCGGCACCCGCGACTTCGTCACCGCGTTGCAGCTCGACACCAAGCTCGACGGCATCCCGTCCGACGTGCTGGCCGCCGCGCTCCAGCAGGCGCACGAGGCGCGGCAGACCATCCTCGACGTGATGCAGCGGGCGATCGAGGCGCCGGCCGAGATGTCCGACTACGCGCCGCGGGTCACCACGGTCAAGATTCCGGTCGACAAGATCGGCATGGTGATCGGCCCGAAGGGTCAGACCATCAACGCCATCCAGGACGAGACCGGTGCCGAGATCTCCATCGAGGACGACGGCACCATCTACGTCGGCGCGACCAACGGTCCGTCGGCACAGGCCGCGGTCGAGCGGATCAACGCGATCGCCAACCCGACCCTGCCCAAGGTCGGCGACCGCTTCCTCGGCACGGTGGTGAAGACCGCTCCGTTCGGCGCGTTCGTCTCGCTGCTGCCGGGCCGCGACGGCCTGCTGCACATCTCCAAGGTGGGCGACGGCAAGCGGGTGGAGAAGGTCGAGGACTTCCTCAACGTCGGTGACCGGGTCGAGGTCGAGATCGCCGACATCGACCAGCGCGGCAAGATCTACCTGGACAAGGTCCGTCCGGAGGGCGCCGAGGCACCGGCCGCCGCAGCCGGCGAGGAGCGGCCCGCCGGCCGTGACCGGGGTGGCGACCGGGGTCCGCGTGACCGGGGCGACCGCGAGCGCGGTGGCGACCGGGGCGCTCGCGGCCCGGAGCGTGGCGAAGGTGGCGAGGGTGGCGGCGACAACCGTCCCCGACGCCGTACCCGGCACAGCTGACACGTGAACCGCTGACCGGCCGGGCGACACCGTCGCCCGGCCGGTTCGTCAACTCATCCGCCCTCTCGTCGTACTGGAAGCAGGTGGCCGTGACCCGGACCCGGCATTCGTCTTTCCTCGGGGCCCGACCGGGGCCGACGCCGCGCGCCGGTCGTTCGACCACCGCGACCGCTCGGGCCGCCGGTGGGTCGACCCGGGCGGTGACCCGGACCCTGAGCGACGATCCGCTGGGCGGCACGGTACGCCGCACGGTGCTGCCGAACGGGCTGCGCGTGCTGACCGAGGCGATTCCGGCAATGCGCAGCGTCTCGTTTGGTGTCTGGGTGGCGGTCGGCTCCCGGGACGAGACCGGCCCGCAGGCCGGTGCCGCCCACTTCCTGGAACACCTGCTGTTCAAGGGCACCCACAAGCGGAACGCGATGGAGATCTCCTCGGCGATCGAGGCGGTGGGCGGCGAGACCAACGCCTTCACCACGAAGGAGTACACCTGCTACTACGCCCGGGTGCTGGACGAGGACCTGCCCCTGGCCATCGACGTGATGTGCGACCTGGTCGCCGACTCGGTGCTGGAGCCGGCCGACGTGGAGACCGAGCGTGGCGTGATCCTCGAAGAGATCGCCATGCACGACGACGAACCCGGCGACGAGGTGCACGACCTGTTCGCCCAGGCTGTCTACGGTGACCATCCGTTGGGCCGGCTGATCTCCGGCACCGCGGAGACCGTCACCCCGATGACCCGTCGGCAGATCCAGAGCTTCTACCGGCGACGCTACGTCGCGCCCCAGATCGTCATCGCCGCCGCCGGCAACCTCGACCACACCGCCGTGGTGCGGCTGGTCCGCCAGGCGCTGCGAGGCACTCCGCTGGACACCGATCCGGCGGCGCCCGCGCCGCAGCGGCCGGCCACTCCGGGCGTACGCACCCGGGCCGCCGCCACCGTGGTGGAGGAGAAGGAGACCGAGCAGGCGCACATCATGCTGGGCTGCCCGGGCATCGATCGGCTCGACGAGCGCCGCTTCGCTCTCGGCGTGCTGAACAACGTGCTCGGCGGGGGCATGTCCAGCCGGCTCTTCCAGGAGATCCGGGAGCGGCGTGGCCTCGCCTACTCCGTCTACTCCTATGCCAGCCAGTACGCCGACAGCGGCCTGTTCGGCGTCTACGCCGGCTGCGCCCCGGGGCGGGTCGACGAGGTGCTGGAGCTGACCCGGGCCGAGTTGGCGCGTACCGCCGCGCACGGCATCACCGAGGCGGAACTGGCCAGGGGCAAGGGGATGAGCAAGGGCTCGTTCGTGCTCGGACTGGAGGACACCGGCTCCCGGATGAGCCGCCTGGCCAAGGGCGAACTGCTCTACGGGGACCTGGTGCCGGTGAACGAACTGCTCGACCGGGTCGACGCGGTCACCCTCGACGATGTCAACGCCCTCGCCGCCGAGCTGCTGGACCGGCCGATGTCCCTCGCCGTCGTCGGCCCGTTCGCCGGCCGGGACTTCAGCGCCTGACCCTTTCGGCCGACCGGATGGGCGCGGTGCACCCCCGGGGTGTCCACGTCCCGATTGGGATAGGTTGTGCCGCGTGACTGACGAGCAGGAGAAGGCTGGCCCCGAGTCGATCAAGGTCGGCGTGCTGGGTGCCGGCGGCCGGATGGGTGCCGAGGTGTGCCGGGCCGTCGAGGCGGCCGCCGACATGAAACTGGTGGCGACCGTCGACCAGGACGACTGGCTGGTCAACGCCGCCGAGGCGGGGGCGGAGGTGCTCGTCGACTTCACCACTCCCGACGTCGTGATGGACAACCTGCACTGGTGCATCGACCAGGGCATCCACGCGGTGGTCGGCACCAGCGGCTTCACCGAGCAGCGGATCGAGAAGGTACGCGGCTGGCTGGCCGACCGGCCCGACGTGGGTGTGGTGATCGCCCCCAACTTCGGTCTCGGCGCGGTGCTGATGATGCAGTTCGCCGCGCGGGCCGCCCGCTACTTCGAGTCGGTCGAGATCGTCGAGCAGCACCATCCGCGCAAGCTCGACGCGCCGAGCGGCACCGCCATGCACACCGCGCGCCTGGTCGCGGCGGCCCGCGCCGAGGCCGGCCTCGGTCCGGTGCCGGACGCCACCACGGACGAGATCGCCGGTGCCCGGGGCGCCGACGTCGACGGGGTACGCGTACACGCCGTGCGGGCCACCGGACTGGTCGCCCACCAGGAGGTGCTCTTCGGCACCACGGGTGAGACGCTCACCATTCGGCACGACTCCTACGACCGGGTCTCGTTCATGCCGGGCGTGCTGCTCGCGGTACGCGCGGTGCGGAACCGCCCGGGCCTGACCCTCGGCCTGGACGCCCTGCTCGACTGAGGCGCGGCCGGGGCGGGCCGGCGGGTCGGTCAGCCGGCCCGGGGCGGCTCGGTGGGGACGGCGACGTGCAGGCGCAGCTGGGGGACCAGCATGTCGTCGACGTCCAGCGCGCGTCCCGCGCCGTCGGGTTCCCAGCCGGCTGTGGTGAGGAACTTGCGGGACGCCTGGTCTCCCTCGAACACCCACGCCACCGCCCGGTCGAAGCCGGACTCCCGCCACAGGTCGACGCTGGCGGCGAGCAGCCGGGAGCCGTGCCCGCGTCGGCCCCACCGGGGCTCGACCAGCAGGTCGGTCACCGCCACCACGTCGGCACCGAGCGCCTCGGCCGGTTCGTTCGGGGCCAGCGCCTCGGCGTCGGCCGGACCGGAGGCGGCGAAGCCCACCAGATACGATTGCTCGGCCTGTTCGACGGCGACCAGCACCCGGTGGGTGTCGCTCGGCGGCTGGCGCACCGAGGCATCCCAGCGTTCGGCCAGCGACGCCTCATCGAGGCCGTCCAGCACCTCCCGGGGCAGCAGTCGCCGGTAGGCGACCCGCCAGGTGGCGAGCTGGATGCGGGCGATCTCGGCGGCGTCCTCCGGACGCGCCGGGCGGACGTACCCGAGACTCATGGCACGACAGCCTACGCAGGGTGAGGGAGGCGACGGTGACGCAGGGTGCCAGGCGGACGGTCGGACAGGTCGCCGCGGTGATCGTGCTCGCCGTCGCGGTGGCCGGGTTCCTGTCCGTGGCGGCCGTCCGGCACGGCTTCTTCGACCTGCAGGTGTACCGGGGCGCCCTGGTCTGGTGGGTGCACGAGGGCGGGGAGATCTACGACTACCTCAAGCCCGGCACCCAGTACGGCTTCACGTACCCACCGTTCGCCGCCCTGGTGATGTTGCCGATGGCGTACCTGTCCTGGCATGCGGCGATCGTGGTGAGCGTGGCGGCCGGCGTGGTGACCAGCGCGGTGCTGATCTGGTGGCTGCTGGACCCGGTGTCCCGGCGTGCCGGCTGGACCCGCTGGTTCGCCTTCGCGGTGGCGCTGTGCCTGGTCGCCGCCTTCGAACCGATGCGCGAGACGATCAACTTCGGCCAGGTCAACACGTTGCTGCTCTTCCTGGTGGCGGTGGATCTGCTCCGGCTGCTGCCGGGTGGCAGCAGATGGGCCGGGATCGGCATCGGCCTGGCCACCGCGATCAAGCTCACGCCGGGCATCTTCATCGTCTACCTGCTGGTGACCGGGCGCTGGCGCGCGGCGGTGACCGCCTCGGGCACCGCGACCGCCGCGACCGTCCTGGCCGCGGCGCTGTTCCCGGACGCCTCCCGGGAGTTCTGGACCAGCGCCCTGTGGAACACCGGGCGCGTAGGCGAGTTGGCCTTCGTCTCCAACCAGTCGCTGCGGGGCGTGGTGGCCCGGCTGGACCCGGAGAGCCCCAGCACGCTGGCCTGGCTGCTGCTGGTCGCCGTGACGCTGGTGCTCTGGGCGTGGCGGTCCCGGGTCGCGGCGTCCGTGGGCGACGAGGCCACCGGGCTGGCCCTGACCGGCGCGGTGATGTGCCTGGTCAGCCCGGTCACCTGGGTGCATCACCTGGTCTGGCTGCTGCCGGGCCTGCTGTTGCTGGTGGACCGCGGCATGGCGGCGCCACCGGGCGGTCGCCGACGCCGGGTCCTGCTGGCCTGCGCCACCATCGGGTACGCGTTCCTGACCAGCCGGATCGTCTGGGCGTGGGAGAAGGACTTCACCGGCCTCGACGGTTTCCTGTTCGGCAACACCTACGTCTGGATCAGCCTGGCGTTGCTGGCCTTCCTGCCGGTGCGTCGGGCCGCCCCCCGGTCGCCGTCGGATCCAGCGTCGCCGTCGGATTCAGCTGCCGTCGAGCCGGCCGGTGTACCGCAACTCGACCAGCCCGATCGCCGGCCGCCCGCCGGACAACGGCACCGGATAGGTCGAGCGCTCACCGTCCGGTGACAACCCGGCCCGCTCGTAGAACCGGCGGGCCCGGTCGTTGTCCGCCAGCACCCAGAGCCGGTACTCCGTCCAGCCGGACTCGCGCAGGCCCGTCCGGGCCGCCGCGAACAGGGCCCGAGCGGTGCCGTCACCCCAGTTCTCGGGCGTGACGTAGAGGCTGACCACCTCGCCGTACGCTGGGTCGAGGTCACCGCGATCCTGGTTGTTGCGGTACGGCCCGAAGGTGGCGAACCCGACGAGGGTGCCGTGCTCCTCGGCGAGCAACGTGGTGAACGGGTGATCCGGGTCGGCGGTGCCGAGGGCCCGCCGGCGCTGCGCCCAGGCGACCGGGTTGAGTCGGTTCAGCACCTCGTCGGGCATGATGCCGGCGTAGCCGGCCTGCCAGCCGCGGACATGCACCCGGGCCACCGCCTCGGCGTCGTCGGGCTGCTCACGGCGGATGCTGGGCATGGAAGTAGTTCTAGGCCGCCGGGGCGGGCAGGTCCAGTGTCCGCACCGATGTCGTACGCCTGTCGTAGCCTGCCTGCGATGGCCGCACCGGAATCGCTCTCGCTCGCCCAGGCCCGCCGTGTCGCGTTGGCCGCGCAGGGCTTCGCCGATCTGGCGCCCTCCGGGGTGCCCACCCGCCGTCACCTGCGTCGGGTGCTCGACCGGGTCGGGTTGATCCAGATGGATTCGGTGAACGTGCTGCAACGGGCGCACTACCTGCCGCTCTACAGCCGGCTCGGGCCTTACCCCACCACGCTGCTCGACTCCGCCGCCTACCGCCGTCCCCGGGAGCTGTTTGAATACTGGGGCCACGAGGCGTCGCTGGTGCCGGTCGCCCTGCATCCGGCGCTGCGCTGGCGGATGGCCCGGGCACACACCGACGCCTGGGGCGGGATGCGCCGCATCGCCGCCGAGCAGCCCGCCCTGGTCGCCTGGGTACGCGACGAGGTGGCCGCCCGGGGCCCGCTGACCGTCGCCGAGATCGAGCACGACGTACCCCGACAGACCGGGAACTGGGGGTGGAACTGGTCGGCGGTGAAACAGGCCCTGG
>NZ_BOPD01000016.1:0-179003 GCF_016863575.1 Micromonospora sediminimaris | reverse complement strand
CAGGGCATGCGGCGAATTCGATCGGTGAGCGTACGGGACCGGTGCAGCACGGACCGCACCGGGACCGGTAGATGGCGCACGGCGGTGCCAGCGGGCAACCGCTCACCCGGTGCCTGCCCCTTGCGCAGCGCTTTGGTGTGCGGAAAGGGGATCTGCGGCTGATGCGCCTCGCGCAACGCCTGGACGCCGCCGAGCGAGTAAAGCTCCGCCACCCGGGCGACGATCCGCTCTCTGGCCTCCGGATCGGTGGTCATCAGCGTGGTCACCGGTGGCGGCAGGTCCGCAGCAGCCAGCCGGGCCTCGTATCCGGGGTCGGCCTTGCCGGGCTGGAAGATGTGTTCGATGCCGTTGCGCTCAAGGAAGTCGGCAAAGCGGTCCCAGCGCTGCGCCTGCCCGGTGTTGAAGGCGGTGTAGTCGGCCGCGGCGTAAAGATCGGCGGCGTCGACCTCCGGAGTCAGGCTGGGGACCAGGCTGTGCGGGATGTCGTGGTATCGGGCCAGCTCCAGGGTCCGGCTGTCGTGCGCCAGCACGTAGGCGGGCGTGCCGGCGGACAGCGCCGCGATGTTGCCGTGGATCCGGGTGCCGAAGGAGAAGTCGCGCTCCGCGAGGTACCGCATCCAGGTCGAGGTGTCGACGAAGAACCGGATGCGATCCTCCCGGTAGAGCTGGTGACCGGGGTGGTGCGGCAGCCCTCGGCGCACGTTGCCCGGGTGGACCCCCCACAGGAGCAGTTCGAGCACCTCGTCGCCCTGCGGCACGTAGACCATATTCGGGTAGCGCTTGGCGTGCCGGGTACCGATCCGGTCCATCAGCTTCACGTAGGGCGAGATGTTGATCGTGAAACGGCTCTCCGGGGTGATCTCGGGCGCCCGCTTGCTGATCCGGAGGTTCGGACCGTCGCGGAACAGCGACGGACAGCCCACCACATCGACCACATCGTCACCGAAGCCCAGCTCGGCGAGGTAGGCGCGGGTGAATTCACCGCGTACGCCGATCGTCGCCGACTTGTCGAGCACCGCGCGGACAAACCGGCGCACCGCCACACGCAGCTCGTCGGTCGGCGGCGGAAACGGGTCGTCGAGGCTGCCCGCGCCGCCCGCCACGCCGACGCCGATCACCACGACCGGGATCCGCAGCCGCTCGATCACCCAGGTGAGCCGCTTGAGATTCTCCAGAAAGCTCAGCCGGAAGGCGTTGGCCAGCGGCACCACGAACATGTCGAACTGCTCGTTGACCCGATCCACGTACGCGCGGTCCACGCCGGGCCGTTCGCTCAGGAACGAGTTGGACACCACCTCGGTCCCCGGCACGCTGATCAGCTTGTGCACCGCATCGGCGAAGACGAGGTTGCCGACGTTGCGCCCGAAGATGCCTTGCTTGTAGAGCGCGAGGGAGAGCTCCGGGCTCACCGGGGTGAAGGGATCCTTGGCGGAACGCAGCAGCACACGAGGCATTTGGTCATCTCCACGCCGGGGGGTGTGGGGTCGGGCGAGGCATTCGACGTTAACAACGCACCGGCGATCCTGCCCGTTGAGCGAGCAGATGAGACCATCCCGAGTCCCGGGCACGCGTCAGTGGCGCGGGCCCAGGGCGCGCGGTGCCTTCAGGACTGGCGGCGGAGCCGACCAGCGAGCGCGCGACTGCGGCGCAGCGCGGACCGCACAGGTGCCGGCAGGTGCCGCACTGCGGACGGTACGGGCCGCCGCTCGCCGGTCGCCACCGCCTCCTTCGGCGCAGCGGTGTGTGGGAACGGGATCTGCGGCTTGTGTGCCTTGCGCAGCGAGCGGAGGCCACCCAGCGCGTAGAGTTCCGCAACCCGGGCGGTGATCCGTTCCCTGGCCTCCGGATCGGTGGTCATCAGCGTGGTCACCGGCGGTGCCAGCCCCACGGCGTCCAGCCGCTTGTCGTAATCCGGGTTGGCCTTGCCCGGCTGGAAGATGTGCTCGATGCCGTTGCGCTCCAGGAAGCCGGCAAAGCGGTCCCAGCGCTGCGTGTGCCCGGCATTGAACGCGGTGTAATCGGACTGCGCGTAGAGGTCTGCGGCGTCGACCTCCGGGCTCAGGCCGGGGACCATGGTGTGCGGAATGTCGTGGTACCGGGCCAGTTCCAGGGTCCGGCTGTCGTGCACGAGGACGTGGGCCGGCGTCCCGGCGGCCAGCGCCACGATGTTGCCGTGGATCCGGGTGCCGAAGGAGAACTCCCGCTCCGACAGGTAGCGCATCCAGGTCGAGGCATCGACGAAGAACCGGATGCGGTCCTCCCGGTAGAGCTGGTGTGCGGTGTGGTGCGGCATTCCCGGCCGGACGTTGTCCGGCTCGACCCCCCACAGCAACAGCCTGAGGTCGGTGTCGTCCTGCGGCAGGTAGACCATGTTCGGGTAGCGCTTGGCGTGTCGGGTCGCGACCTCGTCCATCAGCAGCACGTACGGCGAAATGTTGATCGTGAAGCTGCTCTCCGGCGTCAGCTCGGCCACCCGCTTGGTGATCCTCAGGTTCGGGCCGTCCCGGAACAGCGACGGACAGCCGACGACCTCGACCACGTCGTCACCGAAACCCAGCTCGGCGAGGTAGGCGGCGGTGATCTCCCCACGTACGCCGATCGTCGCCGACCTGGCGAGCACCGCGCGCACGAATCGGCGCACCGCCCCGCTCATCTCGTCGGTCGCCGGCGGGAACGGGTTGTCGAGGCTCCCTCCGGCACCCGCGACGCCGACACCGACCACCACCACCGGAATCCGCAGGTTCTCGATCACCCAGGTGAGGCGCTTCAGGTTCTCCAGGAAGGTAGGCCGGAAGGCATTTGCCAGGGGCACCACGAACAGGTCGAACTGCTCGTTGATCCGGTCCACGTACGCCTGGTCCACGCCGGGCCGTTCGCTCAGGAACGAGTTGGACACGACCTCGGTCCCCGGCACGCTGACGAGCTTGTGCACCGCCTCGGTGAAGACGAGGTTGCCCACGTTCCGCCCGAAAATGCCCTGCTTGTAGAGCGCGAGGGAGTGCTCCGGGCTGACCGGGGTGAAGGGGTCCTTGGCAGAGCGCAGCAGGACACGGGTCATCGGGTCGGAGCCTCCGGGTGCGGGGTACGAGGGGGTAGCCGAAAGTCGCTCGATGCTAGCCAACCCCGTCGTCGCCCGCCACCTGCTGCCGGTGAGAAGGAAGAGGTCAGACCTTCGACCACGGCGGCGGGAAGATGACCTCGCCCCGGGGAGGCGACGGCTCGCCGCTGGTCGCTGGCGGCAGGATCAACGCCTGCCACGGCTCGCCCAACCCCGACCACGGGCTGGTCAGGCCCAGCTGGTCCGCCCGGCTGAAGCCGAAGCGCCGGTAGTAGGCCGGATCGCCGAGCACCACCACCAGTCGCTCACCGAGCTCGGTCGCCGCCTCCAGGGCGGCCTGCACCACCGACGTGCCGAGCCCGATGCGCTGCCGGTGCGGTGCCACCGCAACCGGGCCCATCGCCAGCGCTGGCATGCTGGCCGCGCCCGAGTTGACCAGCACCCGGGTGAGCAGGGCACAGCCGACGATCTCCCCGCCGTACTCGGCGACCATCGCCAGCTCCGGCAGCCACGCGTCGCTGCCACGCAGCTCATCGACGAGGCGTACCTCCGGCGGGACGGCCACGTCGGGCCGGGCGAAGGCTGCGGCCAGCACCCGACGGATCGCGCCGGTGTCGGCCGGGTCCTCGGGTCGCAGCCGCAGGGTCGTCACGCGGCGTAGGGTACCCCGGAGGACGCGTCCATCCGCGACGGTCGTCGAACCCGGGCGCGGCGTCACCAACGCACTCGATCGATCGACATACCCCGTTGCGGGGCGTAGTAACACCCCGGACAGGGTATGACTGTTCCATGACGCCCGTACGATCCCTCGCCCGCGCCATGTTGAGCGGCATCTTCGTGGTCAGCGGCGCCCGCAACTTCGCCAACCCCGGCCGCCTGGCACCCACCGCGAAACCGGTCACCGATCGGGTGACACCGCTGCTGGAACGGGTGCATCCGCAGCTCCCCACGGATACTGAAACCCTGATCCGCGCCAACTCGGCCGTGCAGTTCGGCGCCGGGCTGATGCTGGCCACCGGGCGATTCACCCGGCCGGCGGCCCTGGTGCTGGCCGGCACGCTGATCCCGGTCACCCTCGCCGGGCACCCCTTCTGGCGCAACGACGACCCGATCGCGAAGAACAACAACCAGATCCACTTCCTGAAGAACCTCGGTCTCTTCGGTGGGTTGTTGCTCGCTGCGGCGGACACGGAGGGTAAGCCCGGGCTACGCTGGCGGGCCGGCCACCGCATCGGCCACTCACGACGGTCGGTACGCCGTGCGGTCCGGACCGCGCGTCGGGAGGCCCGGATCGCCGTGCGATCGGCCTCCGCCGCCCGGCGACTCCCCGGCTGAGCCGTACGCGTCCCACCCCACCCCCGCTGAGCTGCGATCCAACCACCCCCACCTGGGCTAAGGCCGCGAATCACCTGAACCGCCCGGTAGGCGTTAACGCGGTGGAAATGTCAAAAGAATGTGTGGGATCGGACACGGTCGCATAACGCGGGAGGCACTGACGTGAGGCGCCGTTCTAGGCTCCGTACTGGACCTGGACGGGTAGGACGACCTTGGTACGGGGGTGGCCACGCCATGCCGACGATCGTCGGTAGAGGGCTGGACCGCCTCGCCACAGTCCGTCGCGTAACGCGTGGGATCGATCGTAGGACAGTCGTACGGGCGGGCATCGTCGCCGCCGTCGCCTACGCCGCATGGCTTGCCATCGGCGCTTTCGGGCGTCCGTACAACTTCTTCGACATGAAGATCTACCACGGCGCGGTGGTCTGGTGGGCGAGCGGTCACGAGCTGTACGAGTTCGTCGCGCCCGACACAACCCTGGGTTTCACCTACCCACCCTTCGCCGGGCTGGCCATGCTGCCGATGGCGCACCTGCCGGTCACCCTGGCCGGTCTGGTGAACGCCGCGGTGAGCATCGCCGCGCTGGCCGTGGTGCTGGCCGCGCTGCTACGCCCGATCGTCGACCGGCTGGGCTGGCCACTGTGGTACACGGTGGCCATCGCGACGCCGTTGGCCGCTGCCATCGAACCCACCCGGGAGACCCTCGGCTACGGGCAGGTCAACCTGCTGTTGTTCGCCCTGATCCTGGCCGACCTGGTCGCCCTGCGCTGGCGCTCGCGCCGGGGCACCCACCAGGCCGAGGGTGACGGTCCGCTGCTGCGGTTCATCTACGGCGGCGCGTGGGCCGGCGTGGGCATCGGCCTCGCCACCGCCGTCAAGCTGACCCCGGCCCTGTTCATCTTCTACTTGATGATCACTCGACAGTGGCGGGTGGCCTGGACGGCCATCGGCACCGCCGTCGGGGTGACCATCGGCAGCTTCGGCATCGTCGGCGCCGAGTCCCGGGACTACTTCGGCAGCGTCTTGTGGCAGACCGAGCGGGTGGGCGCCGCCGACATGACGCCCAATCAGTCGCTGGCCGGCCTGCTGGCCCGGCTCTACGACTCGATCGAGACCCCCGGCCTGCTCTGGCTCGCATTCTCCGTGCTGGTGCTGGCGCTCGGCCTGTCCCGGGCCTCCAACGCCCACTCCGACGGCGACGAACTGACCGCCTTCACGCTTGTGGGCCTGACCGCCAACGTGATCAGCCCGATCTCCTGGACGCACCACCTCGTCTGGGTGATCCCGGCAATCATCGTCCTGGCCGACGCCGCGATCCGTCGGCACGAAGCCAGCCGAGCACCGGTGGGGCGATCCCTGTCAGCGCCGTACGGCGGCCCGCCGGGAGTGTCCACTCTCCGTCCACCGATCTGGTACCCGACGCTTACCGGGTTCCGCCACGGCTTCGCCGCGATCGGGCTCTACCTGCTTTTCCTGATCTCCCCGATCTGGCCGTACGAACACCAGCTGCCGGAGGTCTCCCACTACCAGGACGGTCTGTTCGGCGCGTTGATGGAGAACAGCCTGGCGCTGGCGCTGATCCTGCTGGTCGCCGCACTGCCCTGGCGGCCCGGCGCGGAACCGGCGTTCCACACCGACCGGGCGGCACGTGCGTCGATGCTGTACGGACGGCGGTAGCCCACCCCGTCAGGGGCAGTTGACCCATTCCTCGGTGCCGTCGGTGAAGACCTGCCGCTTCCAGATCGGCAGCCGGGCCTTCGCCTCGTCCACCAACCGGGCGCAGGCAGCGAACGCGGCGGCCCGGTGGGCGGTGCTGACTGCCGCCGCCAGGGCCACGTCGCCGATGGCCAGAGCGCCGATCCGGTGTGAGATCGCCACGGCGTACACGTCGGGGTCGGCGGCGACCTCGTCGGCGACCTCCTGGAGCACCTTCTCGGCGTTCGGGTGGCCTTCGTACTCCAGGCTGGCCACCGACCGTCCGTGGTCGTGATCGCGTACCACCCCGACGAACGACACCACCGCGCCGGCCCGACGGTCGGCGACCGCCGCCTCGTGCGCGGCGAGATCCAGTGGCTGGTCGGTGACGCTGCTGATGACGGTCACCATGCCCGCTCCCCGGGTAGCAGTGGCAACGGCACGATCGGAACCCGGTCACCCACCGAGCCGGTGGTGCCGGGGTCGATCACCGCGAACCCGTCGGCGGTGGCCAGCCCACGCAACATGGCCGAACCGACGTGCCGGACCGGATGGGCCGTCCCGGCGGCCCGGTCGAGTCGGACCAGCGCCAGGTGGGTGTGGTCGCCACGACCGGCAACGGGCTCGGCGAGGACGGCGTGCGGAAGCGTCGGCAACGACCGACCCGCGAGCCCGGCCAGCAGCGGGACGACAAGCGACACCAGCGCGATGACGGCGGACTGCGGATTGCCCGGCAACCCGGCCACGAACCGGACCTGCCCGTCGGCACCAACCAACCGGGCCAGCAGCATCGGGAAGCCGGGACGCACCGCGACCGTGTTGACCACGTACTCGGCACCCAACGACGCCAACGCCGGATGCAGGTGATCGACCGGGCCGTGCATGGTGCCGCCGGTGGTGCAGACCAGATCGGCGTCGTCCAGGGCGGCACGCAGCGCCGCCACGTGGGCGGGGAGCGTGTCCGCGACGGGGCCGACCACGCTGTTCGGATCCACCTGGCAGCCGTACCGGCGGAGCCAACCCGGCACCGCCGGGCCCAGCGCGTCACGGACCCGCCCGGCACCCGGCGGGCCTGCCGTCAGCAACTCGTCGCCGAAGACCAGCAGCGCGGCCCGGGGCTGCCGGCGTACCCGCAGCGTGTCGTGGCCGCAGGAGGCGGCCAGGCCGATCACCGCCGGGTCGACCGGTGTCCCGGCCGGCAGCAGTTCTTCACCGACGGTGGCCTCCTCGCCGGGCTGCCGCCACTCCGGCGCGGCGCGTGGCACGCCGTCGACCAACCCCTCCGGCGTACGCCTCGACTCCTCCACCCGGAGCACCGCGGAGGCACCCGCCGGCACCATCGCCCCGGTGGCGATCTCGACAGTCGTCCCGTCCTCGGTCAACGGGGCAGGCGCACCACCCGCCAGCACGCGCCCGACGACCCGCCACGGGCCGGCACCACGCACCGCCCAGCCGTCCACGCTCGACGTCGGAAACGCCGGCAGGTCGGTGCGCGGGGTGAGCGGTTCGGCGAGGGTGTGCCCGTCAGTCTCGGCGAGCGGACGCTCGATGGCTGGCCGCGCGACGGCCAAGCCGGCCGCGTACACCAGGGATCGGGCCTGCGCCCAGTCTGCCGGTGGTGGCGCGGAGACCTCGTCGGCGGAGGCGGTTTCCGTTCTCACCGGCCGAGCCTAACCGGCCGCCAGGTGGTCGCCACCACGCAACTGGTCGACGGTGTGGGCCAGAATCGGCCCCAGCACGGCGAGGCCGTCCCGCGCTCCGCCGGTCGACCCGGGCAGGTTGACCACAAGCGTGCGACCGGCCACGCCGGCCACCCCGCGGGACAGCGCGGCGGTGGGCACCTTGTCGCGGCTGTACGCGCGGATCGCCTCGGCGATGCCGGGAATCTCGTAGTCGAGCAGGGCCCGGGTCACGTCGGGAGTGCGGTCGGTGGGGGTGATCCCGGTGCCACCACTGGTCAGCACCACGTCGAAGCCGTCCACCACGGCCGCCCGGACTGCCTGGCCGACCGGCTCGCCGTCCGGCACGACCACCGGTTCGCTCACCGTGCAGCCCAACTCCCGCAGACCGGCGACGAGGAGCGGACCACTGGTGTCGGCGTAGACACCGGCGGCGGCGCGGTTGGAGGCAACCACCACCCGGGCGCGGATCACGACCGGTCCTCCGGGCGCTCCCACAGACCGGTCTTCCCGCCCTCCTTGCGTAGCACCCGGACCGCGTCGACGCTGGCTGCCGGATCAACGGCCTTGACCATGTCGACGAGCGCCAGCCCGGCGACCGCGACCGCGGTCAGCGCCTCCATCTCCACGCCGGTGCGGTCGGCGGTGCGGGCGGTGGCGGTGATCTCTACGCTGTCGTCGGTAAGCGCCAGGTCGACGGTGACTCCGTGCAGCGCGATCGGGTGGCAGAGCGGGATCAGGTCGGGAGTGCGCTTCGCCCCCATGATCCCGGCCAGCCGCCCGACCGCCAGGGCGTCGCCCTTGGGCAGCCCCTCCCCACGGAGCAGGTCGATCACCTCAGGGGTGGTCCGCAGCCGGCCGGCGGCCGTCGCCACCCGGCCGGTGACCTGTTTCGCGGAGACATCGACCATGCGCGCCGCGCCGGTGGTGTCGACGTGGGTGAGCTGGGCGGGTTCGGTCACGGTCGCGAGCCTATCCCCGCCGTGTGACAGGACGGTTCCGTGGCTCGGAAGGAGCGGCGCGGGGACGCCGCCCCTTCCTCACCAGCCTGCCTCGGGCTGCTGGGGAACACCCGGCGGCAGGGGTCGCGACGAGATCCGGCAACTGTCGGATCTCCCCCCGTCGGCGAACATCCGGGAGGCTAGCGACCCTGGCGATAAGAAATCGATAAGGACGATGGCCGGCGAGATCCGGCGATCAGCAGATCGGTGTGCCCTGCTTCAGCGCGGCGAGACGGCGCTCGATCTCGAACCGCTCCGGTGCTCCGGTCGCCACGATGAGCACCAGTGCCCGTTCCAGATGTCGCCGGGCTTCGGTCGGGTCCACGCTCAACAGGTGCTCGGCCAGACCGGCCAACGCCCGGGCCTGCTCGTAACGGTTGTCGATCCGCACCGCCAGATCAAGCGCTCGCCGGTGTGCCCGCAAGGCGCCGTCGAGGTCGCCGTCAGCCGCCAGCGTCAGGCCGAACTCGTTCAACGCAGTGCACTCCGCCTGCCGCTCGGCCGAATGGCCGGTGAGTTCCAGCGCCAGTTCGTGCTGCCGCCGGGCCTCCGCGAGCCGGCCCACGCCGCGATAAGCCACACCCATCACGTTGCGCGCGTCGGCCTCTCCGTATCGATGGCCCGTCTCGGCGTAGAGGATCATGGCGGATCGCAGCAACCGTAGCGCCTGAACGTGCTCGCCCTTTCGGGTCCGAACGGCGGCGATGTGGCTCAACGTGTTGGCGATCTGGTAGCGGTCGCCTTCCACCCGTGCCAAGAGCAGATGAAGGCGATGTACCCGCAGCGCTTCCTCATAGCGCCCCAAGCAGGTGAGGGCGATACCGACGTTCGGCAGATGTGTCCGAACCCGACCGATCTGCCGCATCGGAAGGTCGCGCAGTGCTGCCAGTGCGAGATCGGCGGACACCTGGAAATCACCCATCATGCAGTGTGCCACGCTCAGGTTTCCCCGGATCCGGGCAATGTCTTCACGGCGGCCTGCCGCTTCAGCCGCCACCAACGCTCTTTCCAGACACTTAATCGCCGGGTGATAGAAACCGGTTTTGGTCAGCGCCGAGGCGAGATAGTTGTTCATGATGCCTACTGCCCGACTGTCCCCCAATTGCTCTGCGGCGGCGAGCCCCAGTTCATGCGTTCGCCGAATATCTTCGAAGTACCCGCGCACATAGTAGAAGCGCCACAGCACTCGCGCTATCTTCCAAGCATAACCATGGAAGGAATTTTTTGCCGCCAGCTCGATGAGGAGATTCAGATTACTTCGCTCCCGCTCGACCCAGTTGATATCGACCGTCTCGGATCCGGGTGAGAGATCGGGGCGCTCCGGCACCACGTCGCCGATGTCCGCGTAAATGTCCATGATACTGTTCAATGACTTCGTGGCGGCGATCGACAGTTGCATGACCTGGTCAAGCAGACTGGCGAGCGCAGCCCTTCGCATCTCCTCTGAATCTGTCTCCAGGCACTTCTCGCGAGCGAACTGTCGAACCAGGTCGTGCATTCGAAAGCGACCACTATCCGATTCTTCCAGCAGGTGACGGTCGACCAGATCGTCGAGGATCTGCCCGGCTTTCGCGTAGGACAGACCGGACATCGCCGCGACCATGCTGATGCAGTAGTGCCCGGTATGGAGACCCAGTAGGCGGAACACGCGTTTACTCACCTCGTTCAACGGCTCGTACGAGGCGGTGAAGGCGGCGGCGACGCTGCGTTCACCCGTGCCGAAGCTGGCCAGCCCTGACTCGTTCGCGGCCAGACGACCGGCCAGGTCGACAAGCCGGCGGTTGCGCCGGTGAGCGAGCCGTGACCCGACCAACCGGATCGCCAGCGGCAGGTAACCACAGTTGCGGACTATCTCTGCGGCGGATTCAGGGTCTTCGTGCACCCGCTCTTTTCCAGCGCTGATCGCCAGCAGACGGAGCCCTTCCTCTGGCGACAGCACGGACAGGGACTCGGGAGGCCCGACATCCAGGTCGAGAAGTCGCCGACGGGAAGTGATCAGGATGACCGACGAGGCGGTGACCGGCAGTAGCGGAGCAACCTGGTCACTGTCAGCCGCGTTGTCGAGCACGACGACCGCACTGCGGGCGGACAATTCCCTGCGCCACAACCCTCGTCGTTCATCGACATCCACTGGAATTCGGGGGGCCGGCACACCCAACTGGCGGAGAAGCACCACGAGGGCCGTGGCGGAATCCATCGCGTTGCCCTCATCGTGACCGCGCAGGTCGATGAAGAGTCGACCATCCGGGTAAGTAGCGGCCAGGCGTCTGGCGACCTGCACCGCGAGCGTCGTCTTACCGCTTCCCGCCATCCCGTCGATCAGGTGAACGACCGGCGCCGGGCCTGCGGCGGCTCGGCTCCGGCCGATCATTCGCTCGACGAGGGCCTCCCGGCCAACAAAGTGAGCTACCGGTCTCGGTAGCCAGTCCCAGTCCGTCCCATCGATCTCAGGTGTCGTCGAGTTCCTCGAATCGTCGCTGCCTCCGGATCCCGCCGAGGGTGAGACCGATACCGGGGCCGCTCGATGCCCGACCATTTCCTGATGCAGTCGCCGAAGATCGGATCCCGGCTCGACGCCGAGTTCGGCCCGCATGACTCGGGCAGCGGATCGAAACACCGAGATCGCGCCGGCTACGTCGCCGCGCCGATGCAGCGCCCTCATCAGCAGTAGCAGCGCCGGCTCACGGGTCGGATGGGCCGCAACCGTTCGCCACAGCAGCGGTACGGCATCCTCGACGCGGTCCGCTGCGAGGTGAAGGTCCGCGAGGAGTTCGACGGCGAGAAGGTGCTGTTCCTGGGCGGCCGCCACGTGAGCAGCCAGCGAAGCCCCGAGAGGCACACCCAGCAGAGGTGGCCCGCACCAGAGCGGCATCACACCGCTCAGCAACGACCGCGCGGTCCCCGGGTCGTCGCGGTGGTTGAGCTGACGAGCCCGCTCGACCCGGTCAAGGAAGTGGAACAGATCCACGTCGTCGGCCGCGACCTCCAATCGGTACCCGCCGCGCTGACGTACCAGCACCCCATGGCCGGCATCGTGCGCCTCGAAGGTGCGCCGCAGGTTGGCGGCATAGGTCCGAACGTTCGGTACGGCCGAACGCGGTGGGTCGTCGGGCCAGATCTCATCGATCAGTTCCTCCAGGGAAACCGTCCGGCTCGGGCTCATCACCAGCTTGGCCAGGACGGTTCGTTGCTTCGGCGTACCGAGGTGCACCTCGGAGGCACCAAACGAGACCCGAAAGCCGCCAAGCACCTCAATCTTCACTTCTCGAACCCCTTGTGAGGCGGGCATTCGCGTGAGCGCACCTTAACAATCCGCATCGGATCAGGCGAGCCGCATCAAACACTCGGTCACGTCAGCAGCAACATCGGCAATGCGTGGCCACAGCCCGAAATGGCGGCGAACCAGCCATGCCGAATTGGCAAGCCGGCAGGCGGCAGCGGACAAGCCACTCGGACAAGGTCTAGGAGCGATGCGCCGGGCTGGGGACGGCTCGCGGACCCGGAGTTGACGGCTCTTTCCCCGGCGGATCCTGAGCTTCGGCCTCGGCTAAGCGCCGAGCGACGTCAAACCGCTCTGGCACCCCCATCCGCCGGAAGATCGCCAACGCCCGTGTCCAGTGTCGGCGTGCCTCCGCCGGATCAATGGACCACATGTGCTCGGCCAATCCGGTCAGGGCTCGCCCTTGTTCATAGGGATGAGCTATCCGGGTGGCCACCCGCAACGCCTCGCGGTGCAATTCGATCAACCTCGCGGCCCCGGCCGAACCGCCGAGAGTCAACGCGAGATCGTTCAAAGCCGCCGCCTCCACGTGGGGTTCGCCGGCATCGACTGCCATTTTCCGGGCGGCTTCATGCTCAAGCACCGCTTCCGTAATGCGTCCGAGACCACGTAGGGCGATCCCAAGGTCGTTCCGGACCTCAGGTTCCGCGTAACGGTGTCCGGTGCGTTGCCGCATGACGAGGGCCGTCCGCAACGCTCGCGCGGCCACGTCATACTGCCCCATGCGACACTTCACCGCACCGATGTGACCGAGCGCGTTGAGAATATGGAACTGGCTACCAAGCTGGCGTCCGAGGTACAGGTGGAGGCGGTGCGCGCGCAGGGCCTCGTCGTATCTCCCGAGCAGTGCCATCGCGAGACCGAGGTTCGGCAGGTGGGTAGCGGTCTCATGAGCGTCCGGAACAATCTGGTTCCGCATTCGCTCCAACGCCACAGCAACTGCCTTATCGGGTTCGCCGAGAAGCCAATATACTGCCACCAAGTTTGCCTGATAACGCGCGAGGTTGGATCGGTCGCCGCAGCGCTCACAAATCTCGACAGCCTTCTTGAGATGAGTTAATGCGCCCGGATAGTTACCGGTTCGCAAATAGGCGGAGGCTAGGTAGTTGTGCATCACAGCCACCGCTCGCTCGTCGCCGATCTCCTCCGCGGCCGAAAGCCCCTTAAGGCTGGTCACGACGATATCGTCATAGCACCCCCGGGTGTATAGAAACCGCCACAGAATCCGCGCCAGCCGCCACGCTTCCTGGCGCAACTCCCACTCGCGGGCCGTACCGACGAGCAACACGAGGTTGGCCCGTTCGATCTCCATCCACTTCTCGGCAGAGTCGCTCTTCATCTCAACCAGGTCGGGTCGACGCGGAGCATCGAGAGAGACGTGAAGGCGAATGCGGCCCAGTTCAAGGATCTCGGCCACAGAAAAAGTGAGATGCAGCATCAGATCGAGGAGGTCCGCCACCGCCAGCCTTCGCTCATTCACCTGGTCTACGCGATTCGACAGATCGTGGGCGTAGTGCCGGATGAGGTCGTGCATCCGATAACGCCCCGCCGTCAACTCTTCGATCAGGTGGGAGTCCAGAAGGGCGTCGAGTACGTCGGCGGTGTCGTCGAGCGGCAGGCCCGACAGCGCGCTGGCGGCCAGCAGACCGAACTCGTCTCCCGGATGCACGCTGAGCAGTCGGAACAGTCGCTGAGCGGGCTCGTTCAGTGCGGCGTACGAGGCGGCAAACGCACCGGCCACACTCCGGTCACCTGAGGTCAGGTGGTCCAGCCGGCGGGCCTTCGTTGCCAGCAACTTCGCCAGATCCGCCACCTGCCAGTTCGGACGATGCGCGAGCCGTGAACCGGCCAGCCGTATGGCCAACGGCAGGTGACCACAGCTTTCCACCACGGCCACTGCCGCCTCGGGCTCCGCAGCCACCCGCTCCGCCCCTGCTGTGGAGGCCAGTAGTGCGACGCCCTCCGCCGGCTTGAGCAGCGGCAGGGACACCGGCGGATCGACATCCAGCCCGTTGATCCGCCGGCGCGAGGTCACGATCACCAGGTTTCCCGGCACCGTGGGCAGCAGAGGCCGGATCTGCGCGGCGTCGGCCGCATTGTCCAGCACGATGATCACCCTGCGACCAGCCAGGTCGCGGCGCCACCGGTCGAGCCGGTCTCCGGGGTCCGACGGTATCCGGCCGGCGGGTGTGCCAAGTTGCCGCAGCAGGGTCGCCAGCGCCGTCGCGCTGTCCAGCTTCTCGGCAGGGTCGTGGCCCTTGAGGTCGATGAACAGCTGGGCGTCCGGAAATCGGTCGGTAAGCCGGTTGGCGACGTGTACCGCAAGTGTCGTCTTGCCGCTGCCAGCCATGCCATCGACGAGGTTGACTGCACAGTTGTGCTCGCCGGCCCGCAGGGTCGTGGACAGTAGGTGCTCAACGGCGTCGGCACGGCCCACGAAGTCCGGAACCGTCCGCGGGAGGTGGGAGAGCAGTCGTTGCTTCCGGTCAACGGCAACGGATGGCTCCCTACCCGGCGCTCCGGCTGTGTCGACTCGGCGAGACTGGCCGTCGGGCCGGGCGATACGGCGATACAACCGTTGCAGTTCCTCCCCCGGCTCGACGTTCAGTTGCTGACGCAGGATTCGACCAGCTGCGGTGTAGGCCGCCACGGCACCGGCGGAATCTCCTCCTACGTGGAGGGCCTGCATGAGCAACAGGTGGGCCGGTTCCCGCAGCGGATGCCTGATCAACAACTCCCGCAGTACCGGCAGGGCCTCGTCGTAGCGGCCGAGCCGGATCTGCAAATCGGCGTACAGCTCGGTGGCCAGCAGCCGATCCTCGGTCGCGGCGGCCACCTGGGCGGAGAGCCGGGACCCCAGGGCGATCCCGGTGAGCATCGGCCCACGCCAGCGGGCCAGCGCTCGGGACACCAGTCGCACCGCCTCCCGCTCGTCGGCTCCGAGGAGTTGCCGAGCCTCGGCCACCTCTGCTCGAAAGGCACAAAGGTCCACGTCCGAGCACTCGACATCGAGCCGGTAACCGTCACGACTGCGGATCAGCACTTCCCGATCGGGAAGCATCGCCTCCAGGCTTCGTCGCAAATTAGCCGCATAAGTACGGACATTCGGTATAGCCGAGGGAGGTGGATCTTCGAGCCACAGTTCATCGACGAGTTGTTCGACCGACACCAACTGCCCGGCGTTGCACGCGAGCATGGCCAGGACGGTCTGCTGCTTGGGCGTCCCAGGCGATAGCGCCTGTGAGCCGAGGCGCACCGCCAGACCGCCGAGAACCTGAATCTGCACCCGGCCCCTCTGACCGCATTCAAAGGATCACTGTATGCAGCTTAACGCCCTCGGCACCCGGTAAGTTGCAGCGATCGGCGGCAAGCTCAACCAAAGCGGCGATGAACTGAACAAAGTTCTCTGGTCACACTTGTTCACAAATCTGCGGCGGGCCTGCTGGCACAGGAAGGGCGACGTGATCGCCAGATTTGGACCCTTCGTAAAGCCAGCGAAACGGAAAGTGACACAACATCGCCCTATTGGCCTATTCTGCGCAATACGACATGTTTCATCGCAAAACATCCGCAAGCACCCCTAGGGTTTGGCCAGTCAAAGCAAATGCCAAGCAGCTGGGGGTCGAGATGAAGTCGAACGAATGGGGCTGATTCCAGCTTCTGGATCAGCAGTGACCGAAGTACGCTTGCGGAGCGCAGCCCCTCGGTGACGAACGGGGATGATGGGTTGGCTCTGCAAGAGCGACAGACCGGGACCGATAAGCGGTTACTGCCGCTGATCGGTCTCGTCGTCGCCCTGGCCGGTCTCTCGGGAGCCGTCTCGGTCGCACACCTGCCGAGCTACGGGGCCCTTACCGCAACCCTGATCTGGACGGCGTTGATCTCGCTTGTCGCCGTCGGCTTCACCGCCAAAGTACGAGTCAGGATCCGTGCCACCAACCACTACATCGCGTGGACCGAGACGGCCATCCTGATCGCTCTCGCCGTGGCACCGGCCTCCGTGGTCATCCTGGCCACCGGCTTCGGCGTCGCGATCGCCACGACGCTGGCACGGCTCGCACCGATCAAACGAGTCTTCGGCGTCGCCAAGAACATGCTCATCGCCACCGCCGCCGGAGTGGTCCTGCAGCTGTTCGCGTGGTCCCCGACCAGTCCCGACGTCGCGGAGACCGCAGTCGCACTGGCTGCCGCCTACCTGGCTGCGGTGCTACTTGACGAAGTCATCACCATGCCGGTCATCGCCATGGCAACCGGCACCTCCTTGCGGAAGTTGGTCCACGAGAACTGGGACGTCCGCCTGACTGCGGCCCTGACCCGTCCGGTGGTCATCATCGGCACGATCCTCGTCGTCAGAATCAACTTTCAGTGGCTTCTCGCTTTGCCGCCGCTGGTACTCAGCCTCCATCTGCTCGTATCGACGCGGGTCCGCAGCCGAACGGAGCAAAAGGCCTGGCAGCGGCTCGCTCAGACCACCGACGCGCTCAACGTGGTCGAACTGGACGAGGTCCTCACCACTGCGGTCACCCGGGCGGCGGAACTCTTCTCCGCCGACGAGGTGGAGGTCGAGCTGCGCGACGACGACCGGGTGGTACGCGGTGGCGCCGACGGCGTCACATACGACGGTCCGGCAGCCGAGCCCACCACCGTCCAGGGCGCGGTGGTCCCTGCCCGCCTGGAAGGGCACGACAAGACGGTCGACGTGGGCATGCTGCGGCTGCGCTTCCGCGGACCGGTGAAACTCTCCGAGCGGGAGCACTACACCCTCTACACCTTCGCCTCGGCGCTGTGCACCGCCATCCGCAACGCCCAGGCGTACGCCGAACTCGCCCGGGTGGCCCAGGCCCACGCGCACGACGCAACGCACGACGCGCTTACCGGTCTGCCGAACCGGCGGCACCTGCTCGACGCGGGCAACGACCACTTGAATCAACGGCACGCCGACGGGGTGACCGCCCTGGTCCTGATCGACCTGAACCACTTCAAGGAGGTCAACGACACCCTCGGCCACACCGCCGGTGACCAGATGCTGGCCGCCGTCGCCGAACGGCTGCGCGCCGCCGCCCACGCCGAGGACCTGGTCGCCCGGCTCGGCGGCGACGAGTTCGCCGTACTCCTGCGTGCCCTGCCCGCGCCCGCGGTCGCCGCACACCGCGCCGAGACGCTGCTGGCGGCGCTGCACGAACCCTTCGACATCGACGGCATGCGGCTCAACGTGGAGGCCAGCGGCGGCATCGCCGCCGCGCCCGCCACCGGCGGCATGGTCGAACTGCTGCGCCGCGCCGACGTCGCCATGTACCAGGCCAAGCGGGCCGGGCAGCGGCTGGCCAGCTACGCGTCCGCCCGGGACACCGCCGACCTGGGTCGCCTCACGCTCGGCGGAGACCTGACCCGAGCCGTGGCCGACCACGAGTTCACCGTCAAGTTCCAGCCGATCGTCGAACTCGGCAGCGGTGCGGTCATCGCCGCCGAAGCGCTGGCCAGATGGCGTCACCCCACCCACGGCATGATCGACCCGCTGCGCTTCCTGGAGACCGTCGAGCGGTCGGGCCTGCTACCGGCCTTCGCCGAAGCCATCCTCGACCAGGCCCTGATCGCCGCCGGCACGTGGCGGGACGCCGGGTTCGACGTACCCGTGGCGGTGAACGTCTCCCCCCGCAGCCTGCTCGACGCCAGGTTCCCCGGTTCGGTGCTGGCCCGCCTGCGCGCCCACGACCTGCCACCCGACCGGCTGATCCTGGAACTGACCGAGACCCTCACCCTCAGTCAGCTCGACGTCGTCGACCAGGTGCTCACCCGACTGCGCGACGCCGGCGTCCGGCTGGCCCTGGACGACTTCGGCACCGGCTACTCCTCGCTCTCCCTGCTCTCCCGGATTCCGGTGCATCAACTGAAGATCGACCGAAGCTTCGTCACCGCCATGGAATCCTCCACCGAGGCCGCCGCGATCATCCGCTCCACCCTCGATCTCGGTCGCAGCCTCGACCTCGCCGTGGTGGCCGAGGGCGTCGAGCGGGAGGCGCAGCGGCGTACGCTCTGGGAACTGGGCTGTACCGCTGGCCAGGGTCATCTCTTCGCCCGCCCACTGCCCGCCGGAACGCTGCTCGCCGCACTCCAGCGCGGCACCGGCGACCGGACCGGCTGCCTGGCGGTCGCTCTGCACGACGCCGGCGCGGTGGTTCGGCTGCCGCAGGGGCGTCGACAGGGCGGCCGGGGTCGCCACCAGCCGGCCTGACACACTTGCCCGGGTGAGCACCACCCCGACCAGCCGCCGTACCGGGTGGTGGCACCGGATCGACACGGCCACCGGAGGGCTCGCTCTCGACCTCGGCCTCTACGCCGTATCCGCCGCCTTCGCCGCGGTCACCGCGGCCACCTCCACCCTCCTGCCGCACCGCGCCTGGGGCGGCATCGCCGCACTCGGCTACCTCGGCGCGGCGATCGTCGCGCTCGGTCAACTCCTGTTGCGGCGGCACCGGTCCGGCTCGGCGTTGGCCGGACTTCCCGCACGCTGGCTGGTCACCGTCGTCACCTGGATCGCCGTCGCCCTGCTACCGCTGCTCTGGCAGAGCGTGCAGCGCGCGGCGGGACGCACCGACCGGGCCCAGGAAGAGGTGCTCGTCGTCGAGGATTCCGGGCGGCGGCTGGCGGAGACCGGCACGCCCTACCTGGGACCGGACGCCATCGCCGCGCTGCCGCCCGGCGAACAACTGCTCGGCTACACGCCGTACCAACCGGCAATGGCGCTGTTCGGGCTGCCCCGCGCGGCCACCGACGGTTGGTGGAGCGACGCGCGGGTCTGGTTCGCGATCGGCACCGCCCTCGCTCTCCTCCTCGCCGTCCGCGTCCTGCGCCGACCGGAGGGTGTGGGCGCAGCCGTCGGGCACGACGCCGCCGTGCTGCGCGGGGTGCAGGCCGCCACCGTCCTGCCGATCTGTGCGCTGACCCTCGCCACCGGCGGCGACGACCTCCCCGTACTCGCGCTCTGCCTGCTGGCCCTGGCGCTCGCCGCCACCGCCCGACCCGGTTGGGCCGGCGTCGCCGTCGGACTCGCCGGAGCACTCAAACTCTTTGCCTGGCCGGTCGCCGCGGTCCTGGTCGTCTGGGGCATCTCCCGGCGGGCCGGCCTGCGCGTCGCCGCCGGCGCGCTCGGCCTACCCGCCGCCGCGTTACTACCCACCCTGCTGGTGGACCGGGACGCCCTGGTGGAGAACGTACTGCGGTTCCCCCTCGGGCACGGCCTGGTCTCCAGCCCGGCGCAGTCCCCGTTTCCCGGCTACCTGATCGCGAACGCGCTGCCGGCGGGCCGGGGTGTGGCGGCGGCGCTGCTGGTCGCCGCCGCAGCGGCGATCGCCGTCCGACTCGTGCGCCACCCGCCCCGCACCGCCCGCGCCGCGGCGCTCGTCTGCGGGTACGGGCTGCTCGTCGCGATCCTGCTGATGCCCAGCACTAGGTTCGGCTATCTGCTCTATCCGGCGGCGTTCCTCGTCTGGGCAGCCGCACTTGACGTTCCCGGGATCCGGCAACCGGCGAGCGAAGACGGCCGGTAGGGCGTAGACCTGAGGGCATGACCACCTACCGCGACCGCAGCGAGGCGGGCCGGGTGCTCGCCGACCGACTCACCGCCCTGATCGGCGAACCGGACGTCGTCGTGCTGGGCCTGGTACGCGGCGGCGTGCCGGTCGCCCAGGTAGTCGCCGAACGCCTCGGCGCGCCACTGGACGTGCTGGTGGTACGCAAGCTGGGCATGCCGTGGGCCCCCGAGGTCGCCTTCGGCGCGCTCGGTCCGGCCGGCGTACGGGTGATCAACGACGTGGTGGCCGGGCAGCTCGGCCCCGACGACATCGCCGACGTGCAGCGCCGGGAACAGGCGGAGCTGGATCGGCGCGAACAGCTCTACCGGGCCGGCCGGCCGCCGCTGGAGCTGACCGGGCGTACCGCCGTCATCGTCGATGACGGCCTGGCGACCGGGGCCACCGCCCGAGCCGCCGTGCAGGTGGCCCGTCATCTCGGTGCCCGGCGGGTGGTGGTCGCCGTACCGGTCGGGGCCCAGCAGGCGTACGAGATGCTCGCCGCCGAGGCTGACCAGGTCATCTGTGCGCAGCGACCGGATGCCTTCACCGCCGTCGGCGCGTATTACGACGACTTCCACGAGGTGTCCGACGACGAGGTGACGGAGGCGCTGACCGCTACCCCGTGAGTCGACCAGGTACCGTCGGGTGATGAGCCTGACCTGTCCCAAGTGTCACGGAGAAATGCGTCAGTACGAGCGCAGTGGCGTCGTCATCGACCAGTGCGGCGAGTGCCGGGGGATCTTCCTCGACCGCGGTGAGTTGGAGAAGCTGTTCGAGGCGGAGGCCAATTGGAGCGCGCAGCAGGCGCCCCCCGCACCGCAGCCGATCCAGCACGCGCCGCAGCCGGGCGGCTACCAGCCGCCGCCTCCGCCGCCCGCGCCGCACCAGCCGGGTTACGGCGCCGTGCCGCCGCCACCGCCACCGCAGCACGGGTACCCGGCCCCGGCCCCCGCTTACGGCCACAGCCAGCAGCACTACGGCTACCACGGGCACTACCGCCGGAAGAAGCGCAAGAGCTTCCTCGACGACATGTTCGGCTGAGCAGCACGCCCCTGAGCGACCGGGCCGTCCGACCGGCCGGCCCGGTCCGCTGCGCTGCACCAGACCGAGCGTGACCGGCCGCGCTGGCGTCGCCGTGCCCGCCGCTGCTGAACGCGCCGGCCGACTTCAGCTGTGGGACGCTGCCCACATGAGGTCGCGAGCTTCGCACATCGCACTGGCCAGCCCCGCCGAACCAGCGGCCACCGTCGACTCCGTCAGCTACTGGCACTCGTTTCCGGGCGGCGACGGGAACGTCCGGCACGCCTGGTGGGCCCGCCGCTCCGCTGCCGCGTTCGACAGCCCGTCCGGAGTGGTCCGGCTCTGGGCCGACACCGCACCGGCCGCCGTACGCGCCGCCGGCAACGCGGATCCGGCTGGCTTCGTCACCACCCAGGGGCACGTGCTGCGGGTGGCCGACCTGCTGGACACCCTCACCACCGAAGCCGTGATCCACCACCTTGACCTGGTGCTGGACCTACCGGACGCGCCCGTACCCGGACCGGCCGCGACCCGGGTCGCGGTGGCCACCGTGGACGCCCTGCTCGGCGGCGCCGTCACCCGACCGGACGGCTGGAACGACCACGACTACCTGCTCAAGGCGACCGGGCGGCTGCCGCTCACCGAACCGGAGCGGCGTGCTGCCGGCGAATTCGCCGCCCGGTTCCCGGTGCTCGGCTGAGCGGTCAGACGATCGCCATGTCCACGAAGCGCGACAGGTGCAGCTGAGCGGCGACGGTCACCGTGTCGGTCGGACCATTCCGGTGCTTGGCGACGATGAAATCCGCCTCACCGGCCCGCGGCGACTCCTTGTCGTAGTAGTCGTCACGATGCAAAAGTATGACAACATCTGCATCTTGTTCAATTGACCCCGATTCGCGCAAATCAGATAGCTGAGGGCGCTTGTCGGTGCGCTGTTCCGGGCCACGATTCAGCTGGCTCACCGCGATCACCGGACACTCGACTTCCTTGGCCAGCAGCTTCAGGCCACGCGACAGGTCCGCGACCTCCTGCTGCCGGCTCTCGGTACGCTTAGGCGAGGTCATCAGCTGGAGATAGTCGACCACAATCAACTTGAGGTCATGCCGCTGCTTGAGCCGACGGGCCTTCGCCCGGATCTCCATCAGGTTCATGCTGGGCGTGTCGTCGACGAACAGCGGCGCCTCGCTGATCTCACCCATGCATCGGGCGAGCTTGGTCCAGTCGTCATCGGACAGTTGCCCGCTACGCAGCACGTGTAGTGGCACTCGGGCCTCGGCCGAGAGCAGCCGCATGACGATCTCGACCTTGCTCATTTCCAGCGAGAAGATCGCCGACGCCTGGTTGGCACGGATCGCAGCGTTGCGCGCGAAGTCCATGCTCGCGGTGCTGTTGTGCGTGGGAATCATTGATCGACCGGCCAAGTAAAGGTGATCCTCGTTGTCGACCGTGACGCACCGCACCGGGACACTCGGCACCGGTCGCACATCCACGATGTAGCGGGATCGGGTACCCGCCCGGCCGACCGCGTGTCGGCGCGTAGCGTGCGACTCCCGCTTCCTGGTCAACCGGAATACCTCGTCCGCCGTCGAGAAGCTCAATGTGAAAGCCGTCGAGCTTTCGGGAGTGCGGCCGTTGACTCGCTTGCGGTTGATCGAGCATCGGTAGCCCAGGCTGACGACGAGCTCGTACACATCCTCGGCCATCCGCTCCGAGGTGGTGGTGTACTGGACGTGTCCGGCTGCCGCAGCGGTACCGTCGGTGTCGAGCAGTCCCGCCAACAGCTCCCGTCGCTGTTCCTCCGACGCTCGGAGGTAGGGCTGCGGAATGTGCTTGTCGTTCAGGACACCGACGGCTCGAAGCAGCCCGGTGAACGAGCCACGCAACCGGCGGCACGATGCGCAGTGGCGGGCGCCGTTCCAGCTCGACTTCGTTGTCGTACCGCAGGTCTCGCAGCCTCCGCGGTCAGCGGTCCCGACCATGCCCCTCGACCTGGCGCCACACGTCCTTCCGCAGGTTCTTACCGCAGACGCGCAGGGAGTGAAGATGACGCCGCAGACGATGCAGCGACGATCGTCGAGTGGTGCCCGCGGTGGCAGCTTGATGCCGTAGGAGTAGGTCCCGCTTCCCGGGGCGACGATGAAGCCATCGGCTTCGACGTACTGTGCGATCTCCGGGTCCGCCGACGTGAACCGGGCACCTGCCGAGTGCCCGTCGCCCAGCCACACGCCAAGCGTGTACGGGGGGATTGGCAGGTCCTCGCGGGCGGGAAGGGACAGCGGTTGAGCATTGGTCACCGCGTGGTTTGCGCGCCCGTCAGCCGGATGCCGCAGTGTCGCGGCGATGTGTTCGGTAGTGACGGTCCGAGGGTGTGCCACGGTCGTATCGCTGTTCATGACCCGACTCACCCGGCTCAGGTGTGCGTCGAACAGGGCATGGGCGCTGTAGGCGTCGACCGTCTGACGCCAGGGCCTGCCGTTTCGCGAGTACTGACGTTCGACAGTGCCGGAGATGCCCACCTTGGCCGCCATCACGTGCAGGACGTACCGGAACCGGGATCCGGCAATCTCCACGGCTTCCCGGTGGGTGACAAGCCGGTCGGGGATGGCGGTGACAGCCCGGTGTACGGCTGCCGCCTTGGCGCGTGCCGAGGCATCCCACTGGTAGCGCGGCCGGAGCTCATTCTGTTGGCGGCGTGAGGCCCGGGTGGTCGTCGTCCACAGGTGCTCGGCATCGGCGACGATGACTGATCCGTCGGAGAACTCGACCTCGTAGCAGGGGCGATCGTGGCGCACCTCGTAGGCGTGCGTGACGGTGGTGGGGCGGCCGTCCGCACCGATCAGCTGATCGCCTACCTGCACCTCGCCCATCGTCGTCCAGCCGGTGGGGGTCGGCAGGGGTGTGTCGAGCGCGAGCGCCTTTCCGAGGCCAGGTCGCCCCGCCACAATGATCAACTGGCCGGCGTGCAGACCGTTGAGCAGGCGGTCCAGGTCGGTGAAGCCGGTTGGCACACCGGTCATCACGCCGCCCTGGGCACCGACCGCCTCGATCTCGTCGAGCGTCGGTTGCAGCATGTCGGCCAGGACCGCGAAGTCCTCGCTGACCCGGCGTTCCGTGACGTCGTAGACGGCCTGCTGAGCCAGGTCGACGATGTCGTCCACGTCCCGGCTACCACCGCTCGCGGTGCCGTAGCCGAGTTGGACGATCCGGGTGCCGGCCTCGACCAGACGCCGGAGAACCGCGCGCTCGCTGACGATGCGCGCGTAGTAGGCGGCGTTCGCGGCGGTCGGCACGCTCGCGATCAACGTGTGCAGGTACGGGGCGCCACCCACGCGGGCCAGGTCGCCGGAGTCGGCCAGCGCCGCCGCGACGGTGATGGCGTCGGCCGGCTCGCCCCTGCCGTAGATCTCCAGGATGGTGTCGAAGATGGTGGCGTGCACCGGCCGGTAGAAGTCGTTGGTCTTGAGGATCTCGACGACGTCGGCGATGGCGTCCTTGGAGAGCAGCATGCCGCCCAGGACGCACTGCTCCGCGGCGACATCCTGCGGCGGCGTCTTGTCGAACTGACCGGCGCGTGGCCCGTCACCGGACTGCTGCCCGCCGCTCGGGAACGAATCCGTCCGCCTGTCGTCGGTGACCGACACCGGGCCCCCCTCCACTGCGTCGGATCGGTTTCCAGGCTTACCGCCCGGGTGCGACATCGTCGACCGGCCGCTTCGATCGGGGGCCATCGGGTCGGCAGGCCGGTGGCAACCATACGGACTCCGAGGTCAGCCGCTCAACCGTGGCGGTGGACGAGCCTCGGGACAACCTGTGGACTCAGGTGGACAACCATGTGCGCAGCGTGTGCACAGGGTGTGGATAACGGATGGGGAATTCTCGCCGGCAAGCCAGTGACCTGCGGAAACACTTTCCCCAGCCTGTGGAGGGAATTTCCGGGTAGGGCTTTGTCCTGAACCTCCCGTAAGATCGGTGCCCTACGGCTACACCTGGACAGCGGATTGCATCTTCGGTTGAGAAGGGTCACGCTCCGGCCGTGAGTTACCGGGACTGGGCACGCGGGGAGGACGGTCCGCGCGAGCGGCGACCGACCGCCTCGTGGGCCGAGCCCGTCGAGGATTCACGGGCCGACCGTTACGGCTCCGCGGTCGAGCGCTACCGCACCCCGAGCCGTCGGCGAGCCGTCGAGCGCGGCCAGGAGGAGCCGGCCGAGCCGTATCTGCCGCGCTGGGCGCTGGAGTCGGGAGTCAGCAGCGTCGATGGTGGCGGTCGGCATGCCGCGCCGGACGACGATGACGATGACGACCGGCCGCGCTACGGCGATGGCGGCTGGCGAGCATCGGGGGCTTCCGCTTCCCGGGCCAGTCGGAGCCGGCGCTCCCCTGAAGCTGATTGGCGTGATCCGCCACCCCGCGCCATCGCCTCGTCGCCAGCGGTGGCGCCGCAGTCCGACCACACCCGTGAGTGGACCTTCGACCGTCCACAGGAGGAGGGGTACGTCGGCAGCCGCCGAGCCGAGGAGGACGATCCGGTCTCGGGTGTGGCGCCACAGAGTCGGCCTCGCCGCGCACAGTCCCGCCAACGCCAGGTGACCTGGTCCGGCCTGGAGGACGAGGGTCAGCAGACCTCCGACTCGGAGCCGGCCGCCGACCCGACGCCTCGACGTCGGCGGCGGGCGGTGGAGCCGGCGCCCGGTCCGGCGGTGGACCCGTGGGAGCGGGCGGCGGAACCGTGGGAGCGGACGGCGGAGCCAGCACCGCCCCGACCTGCGGTGGATCCGTGGGATGCCTCAGGTCTGCACGCCTGGGAGCAGCCCGCCGGCCGGGATCGTCGTGCCGATTCCAGCCCGGTCGATCCCTGGGACGCCGACAGTACGAGCCAGTGGCTGCAGTCGTCGCCGTCGGAGCAGTGGCTGGAGCCGGACAGCACGGGTCAGTGGGACCGCGATCCCGCGCTTGATCGACGGGAACGGCAGCGGGACCGCAACAGGTGGGAGGACTACTCCGAGCCGGACCGTTGGGATCGTACGGAGCGTCCCCGGTCGGATGGTGCACCCGGTGCGCAGCAGTGGTCTTGGAGCAGTCGACCCGAGCCGGAGCCGCCGCAGGAGACCTTCTGGCCGGGTACCAGGTTGGCCGGTGACGATCCGCGTTGGGTGGACGCGCCCGCTTCGGCCCCCCGGTCGCCGGTGGTGGGCTACACCGCACCGCGTCCCCGCCCGGTGTCACGGCGGCGTACCGCTGCGGTCCCGCCGGCTCGGCCGGTGGGTATGGCGGCGGTACGGCGTCGGATCGAGTCGGTGGGCAACGCCAGTTGGAACCGCCGGCTGGAAGACGACCTGCTTGATCCCGATCCGGGTGGCCCCTGGCTGCCGCTGCTCTACACCGCGGCCTGCTACGTCCTTCCGGCGGTCGTGGTCTTCGTCTGGCTGCTGACCCTGGACGGTGCCCCACCCGTGGGCTGTGTGACCGACATCAGCGGCGGTGGCTGCGAGTCGCCCCGGGCGCGGGCGTTCGGGGCGATGGTGGGCGGGCTGCCGCGCTTCGGCCTGGCCCTGGCCAGCAGCCTGGCGATCGCGACGCTGCTGCGTCGGGTGGGTACGACCTGGCGTCCGACCACTGTGGCGCTCGCTGCCGCCGTGGTGGGTGGCGGTCTCTCGACGGTGATGATCAGCGCGGTGACCGGTCAACCCATCGGTTGATCGCTCATCTGGACGAACGACGACGCAGGGCCCGCACCGGTGGACGGATGCTGTTGGTTAATTCGGGTTCTGCTGCTTCGCCCCGTCGGATCTATCCGGCGGGGCGAAGTTGTGCGAAGTGGCTGATGCGGGTGGCGGCTCGGGGTGTTTCGGTGAGGTGGGCGTCTATCCGGGCGAGGTTCATCGCGGCGCCGGTGAGTTGGTGTTGCAGGGCAGTCTTGTCCAGGCCGCGGTAGCGGGATCTGCGCAGGCCGCAGCGTTGGACGCCTTGGGAGATGGTCCCCTCGACGCCGGCGCGGATCTTGTAGCGGTGTTTCCAGTCGTCGGTCTGCTGTTGTCGTCTGGCGTTGCGGACGGTGTCGTGTTCGGTCCGGTGGCGCAGAGTGAGCTCCCGGCGTTCGGCTTTGGGTGAGCTGACGCAGTCGCGCAGGCTGGGGCAGACGCGGCAGTCGGCGGGGTTGAACCGGACCCGGATCACCGGCAGGCCGTGCTGGGAGCGCCGATGATGCCATTGCGTGCTGGTGACGCCGGTGGGGCAGGTCACCTGCTGCCGGTCCCAGTCGATAGTGAAGGCGTCCTGCCCGTGGCGGCTGCCGCGTTGCGTCGTGGTGTCGGCGCCGATAGGCCCCTGCAGGTCGACGTCGTATTGGGTGCGGGCAGCCACAACTTGAGCGGCGTTGGGGTATCCGGCATCGACCCAGTGCTCCGCGGGTAGGCAGTCACGCCCGGCGAGACCGGCGTGGATCACCTCTGCCATCACGCTGTCCGCGACGGTGGCGCAGGTGGTGGCCACGTTCGTGACCAGGTTCGGGGCGTCCGGCTCACAGGCCTCGGTGAGGTGGACCTTGTATCCGTCCCAGCAGGTGTCCCGCTTGACGCTGCCGCGTGCCTCGGCGTCATGCGGGGTGACCAGGCGTATCGCGCCCGGCGGCCGGTCTTTTGGGTCCCGCCGTCGCACCTCGCCCTCGACCAGGTGGAAGTGCTGGACCCACACCTGCCGCAGGATCTCCACCGCCTCCAGCTCCCGCGCCTGCTCAGGCGAACCGGCCGAGAACACCACCTCCAGCAGCCGCATACCGTCCGCCCCGACCCGCAACCCCACCTCGTCGCGCTTGGCACGTGCCTTGGGGAAGCGGGAGTCCTCTGCCCTGGTGGCGTAATGCCTTGAACCAGTCCGCCTCGGCCACCTCCGCCAGCCAGCCCGGAACATCCCGAGCGAGCGCGTTCAACGCCGCACGCAGTGTCTCGACGACCATCTCCAACCAACACAACTCACGAGCCGCCGACACCACGTGCGTGGAGTCGGTCCTGGCCCGACCCGTCGTCTTCAGCAGCCCCTTCTCCCGGGCTGCGGCCAACACGCCGTCCAACACCCGCCGCCCCGCGTCCGCCTGCACCAGCCGGTCCCTGAACTCCGACAACACCGAGAAGTCGAAGCCCGGATCATCCAGCTCCAGCCCCAAGGCGTACTTGAAATCGATCCTGGCCCGCACCGCCTCCGCGGCCTGCCGATCGGTGAGCCCCTCAACGAACTGCAACACCAACACCACCACCAACCGGCCCGGTGACCAGGCAGGCTTCCCCCGGACCGGGAACAAGTCCGCGAAATCAGCGTCGGTGAACAACACCCCCAACTCGTCCCGCACCCGAATCGCCAGGCCGCCCTTCGGGAACGCGGCCCGCGCCACCCGCACCGTCCCCGCCGGGATCTCCCCCAACGCCCGCGACCGCATCGACACCCGCAACCCACCCCACTACGCAAACGTCGGCCTTCAAGACCACAACCAGGTCTTGAAGGCCGACGTCACGCAGAACCCGAATTAACCAACAGCATCCGGTGGGCGGTGCGGGCCCTACGTCATTCGCCGGCCGGGACTCAGCCCTGCACGACGTTGAGGTTGAACGTGGCGGTCACCTCGGGGTGCAGCTTGATCCGCACCGGGTGCGACCCGATCGACTTGACGTGGCCGGAAACCTCCAGCCGCCGCCGGTCGAGGGCCGGACCACCGGCCGCCTTGACGGCATCGACGATCTCGGCCGGGGTGACCGAGCCGAAGAGTCGGCCACCTTCACCGGCGCGGGCCTTCAGGGTCACCTTGAGGGCCTCGAGCTGTGCCTTCACCTCGTTGGCGTGATCCAGGTCGCGGATCTCGCGGGCCGAACGGGCCCGCTTGATGAGGGTGACCTGCTTTTCCGCGCCCTTGGTCCAGGCGATCGCGAAGCCCTGCGGGAGCAGGTAGTTACGGCCGTAGCCGTTCTTGACCTCCACGATGTCGCCCGGGGCACCGAGCCCGGACACCTCCTGAGTCAGGATGATCTTCATGTCGGTGCCTCTCTCAGCGGGCCGTCGCGGTGTACGGCAGGAGCGCCATCTCACGGGCGTTCTTGACCGCACGGGCGATCTGCCGCTGCTGCTGCGAGGTGACGCCGGTCACCCGCCGAGCGCGGATCTTGCCGCGGTCGGAGATGAACTTGCGCAGCAGCGCGGTGTCCTTGTAGTCGATGTACGTGATCCCGTCCTTGTCGAGCGGGTTCACCTTCTTCTTCGGCTTGCGCAGTGCCGCAGCCTTCGCCATTGCTCTTGCTCCTGGTTTACGATCACGGGCGCTCGGCGCCATTAGAACGGAGGCTCCTCGTCGAAGTTGCCGCCACCCGAACGTGAGGGGGCCGGTGCGGCCGAAGCCCAGGGGTCGTCGAAGTTGCCTCCGCCGCCCTGGCCACCACCGCCACCACTACCGAAGCCGCCGCCACCGCCGCCGGACCGGGACATCTTCTGCACCTTCGCCGTGGCGTAGCGCAGTGACGGGCCGATCTCGTCGACCTCCAGCTCGATGACGGTGCGCTTCTCACCCTCGCGGGTCTCGTAGGACCGCTGACGCAGCCGACCCGAGACGATCACGCGGGCGCCGCGCTGTAGCGACTCCGCCACGTGCTCGGCGGCCTGCCGCCAGACGGTGCACGAGAGGAACAACGGCTCGCCGTCCTTCCACTCACCGGAGGCCTTGTCCATGAACCGGGGCGTCGAGGCGACCCGGAACTTGGCGACCGCGGCACCGGAGGGGGTGAACCGCAACTCGGGGTCATCGGTCAGGTTGCCGATGACCGTGATGGTGGTGTCTCCTGCCATGACCAACTCCTCGCGCGCTCATCCGTTCCGCCGTACAGGTTCTCAGAACCCTCCGACAGTGACGGTGAGGCTGTTCCGGATGGGGCCGGGGTGGGTTTGCTAGCGCATTTCCGGCCGGAGGACCTTCGTACGCAGCACGGACTCGTTGAGCCGCAGCTGGCGGTCCAGCTCGGCCACCGCCTCCGGCGTCGCCTGGAGGTCGATGACGGCGTAGATGCCCTCGGCCTTCTTGTTGATCTCGTAGGCGAGGCGCCGGCGGCCCCACACATCGGTCTTCTCCACCGAGCCACCCGCGGTCCTGATCACGTTCAGGTACGTGTCGAGCGACGGGGCGACGGTGCGCTCCTCGAGGCTGGGGTCGAGGATCACCATGATTTCGTAATGACGCAAGACGTGCTCACCTCCTGTGGGCTAGGCGGCCACGGTCCTTCCGTGGCAGGAGGTCGTGCGTCGTGGCCCGTTCCGGTATCGGGGGAACCCGACCGGGGACGGACAACCGGTCCAGGATACCCGGCCCTGACGATCACCATCACCGAGGTGACGGGCAGAGCGAACCGGGGGTCCGTGCCGACGTCGCTGTCGGCACGGACCCCCGGCCACGGGCCGCGGGGCGCCTGGTCCGCATTCCTTGGGTGGGACCTGGGGAGGAACGACCACACCGATGAGGTTGGACCGGAGACGCCCCGCGGAGCTTTATCACGTTGTTACCTGACGTTATCGTGGCAGCCGGTGCTTCATGGGGCAAATACCAAAATTGCTGACATTTTTGTCCCGAGTGCTGTTGTGTCGTCTTGACCTGAGGATCCATTGGCATCAACGACTGCCACCGGGTGCCGGTGACGCGGCCAGGTAGCGGGCGGTCGGCCCGCCCGTCGGTGGCGGGACGTAGGCTCGCCTGCATGCGTATCGGAGCCCACGTCGATCCGACCGACCCGCTGGCGGAGGCGACCGCCCGAGCAGCGGACGCCGTGCAGTTCTTTCTCTCCGACCCTCAGGGCTGGAAGTCGCCGCAGCCCCGCTCCGACGCGGCAGCGCTGACCGGTGCCGATGTCGACGTCTACGTGCACGCGCCGTACGTCATCAATGTCGCCACCGGCAACAACCGCATCCGCATCCCCAGCCGCAAGCTGCTGCTCGCGCACGCGAAAGCGGCCGCGGCGATCGGCGCCAAGGGCCTGGTGGTGCATGGCGGGCACGTGAACGCCGGTGACGACCCGGCGACCGGGTTCGACAACTGGCGCAAGGCGCTGTCGTACGCGGCCGAGTCGGGCGGCTTCGGGCTTCCGGTGCTGATCGAGAACACCGCCGGTGGCGAGAACGCCTGCGCCCGGCGGCTCGATGCGCTCGCCCGGCTCTGGGACGCCGTCGGTGACCAGGAGGTCGGTTTCTGCCTCGACACCTGCCACGCCCATGCCGGCGGGGAGGAACTGCTCGGCCTGGTCGATCGGGTGAAGGCGATCACCGGCCGGATCGACCTGGTACACGCCAACAATTCCAAGGACGGGTTCGGGTCGGGTCGGGATCGCCACGACAACCTGTCGGGCGGCACGATCGACCCGGAGCTCCTGGTTGCGGTGATCCGCGCGGCGGACGCGCCGGTCATCGTGGAGACGCCGGGAGGCGTCGAGGGGCAGGGCAACGACATCGCCTTCCTGCGTCGGCAACTCGACGGGGAGACCGGAGCACGATGACCACGGACCAGTCCGCCCCCGGCGGCCCCAGGCCGACCTCGCGCAACGCTCGGGCCACCGGTGGTCCGGCGCCCGGCGGCACCGACCAGCGGTACCGGCGCGACCCGGGCGACGAGGTCCGGGCGAGCGCCTCCGACGAGGCTGGCCAGGGCAAGGCCACCGGGAGCGGCCCGGCCGACGCGGATCGCACGACACGGAAGCGCACCAGCGCCGACGATGCTCCGGGCAAGAATGCTGCCGAGAAGGCCCCCGCTGGCAAGGCCGCCGACCAGGGTGGGGTTGCCGCGGGCAAGGCCGCCGCCACAGGCAAGGTTGCCGACCAGGACGAGGTCGCCCTGGGGAAGACCACCGATCAGGACAAGGCCGAGGCCGGGAGCGAGGCCGAAGCCAAGAGCAAGGTCGGCGACGAGGACGGGACAGGGCAGCAGGACGAGGCTGGAAAGAAGGACAGGGGCAGGAAGAAGGCGAGCGGTGGTGGGGCCGGCGCGGGCGACAGCGGCACGCCCGATGGCAAACCGGCAACGGACGGAAGTAAGCCCGACGGCACTCCGGCGGAGGGTGAAAGCAAGCCGGATCCGTGGGCCGCTTTCGGGCCCGCACCCGAGCCGGTGCCCACCTGGTACGGGCGGCTGGGCCGGTGGGCCAGCCGGCTGCTGATCCACGAGTGGACGCTGGCCGCCATCGCGTCGCTGGCGCTGGCCGTGCTGATGACCTGGCCGACGCTGCGTTACCCGGCACACACGCTGCCGCAGGACTACTGGGACCCGAGCCTCCAGGCCTGGCAGATGGCCTGGTCCGGGCACATCCTGCTGACCGAACCGGCCCAGCTCTGGCACGCAAACGCGTTCTTCCCGGAACGGTGGAGTTTCGCCTTCTCGGACACCCTGCTCGGGTACGCGCCGGCCGGCATGATCGGCAGCGGCCCCGAGGCCGCCCTCGTTCGCTACAACATCATGTTCGTGCTGGCGCACGCCCTCGCCACCTTCGGCGCGTACGTGCTGGCCCGGCAACTCGGCGCGAGCCGGACGGGTTCCGCGGTGGCCGGCGTCGCCTACACCTACGCGCCGTGGCTGCTGGCCCAGGCCGGCCACCTGCACGTGGTCTCCAACGGCGGCATTCCGCTGGCGCTGGCCATGCTGGCCCGGGGCCACGGCTGGTCGCTGCGGCACGGCTACCGACCGGAGCGCCGGCACGAGGGCTGGGTGTACGCCGGCTGGCTGGTCGCCGCCTGGCAGCTGAGCCTCGGGTTCGGGATCGGCCTGCCGTTCGCGTACGTGCTCGCCGGCACCGTGCTGGTGGCCGCCGTCATCTGGTACGCGAAACGAATCTTCTGGCGGCTCAAGCGCCCCTTCGGCCAGCGGTTGTTCGTCGCCGACCTGATCGGCGGGCTGATCTTCGCAGGGGTGGGCGTCCTGATGGCCATCCCGTACTTCACCGTCACCCAGCTGCACCCCAACGCGGAACGGACGATCGGCGACATCGCCGTCTTCTCGCCACCCGCCTCCGGTTTCGTCACCGCCCCGGCCGAGTCCCGCCTCTGGGGTGGGCTGCACGAAGGTGCCCGGTCGCTACTGCCGTGGCACCCGGAGATGACATTGCTGCCCGGCTTCGTGCTGTACGCGCTGGCCCTCGGCGGGCTGTTCTTCTCCATCTGGAAGGTCCGCCAACGGCTCCTGCTGCTCGCCGGGGTGCTTGTCGCGATGGCTCTGTCGATGGGTACCGAACTGTTCGGCGGTCGCTTCACCTACGTACCGCTCTTCGACCATCTGCCCGGCTGGAGCGGCATCCGGACGCCGGGCCGGTTGATGCTCTGGGCCACATTGTTGCTCGGGCTGCTCGCGGCGGGGGCGGTCAGCGCGTTCGCCGAGCGGGTCCGGGAGATCTCCGCCGAACGGATCCCCTCATGGCCGAGCCCCTGGCTGCGCCTGGCGACCCTGGTGCCGCTGCTGTTGGTGATCGCCGAGGGCACCAACACCACACCTCATCCGGTGGTGCCGGCGCAGCCAGCGGCGATGCGTTCGGTCGACGGCCCGCTGCTCGTGCTGCCCAGCGGGCAGAACCACGACCAACCGGTGATGCTGTGGTCGACCACGCGATTCCAGGACATCGTCAATGGCGGCAGTGGTTTCACCCCACGTCAGCTCGATGACGTACGCCGGGTCACCATGACCTTTCCCGACCAGACCAGCGTCGACTACCTGCGCACGCTGGGCGTGCACAACGTGCTGGTGCTGCGCGACGAGATCGCCGGCACCCCGTGGGAGGTCAGCGTCGACGCACCCGTCGACGGGCTGGGCATCACCCGCGAGGAGATCGACGACGTCGTCGTCTTCCGCCTCTGAACGTCAAGCGTCACCGGGTCACGTGGTGGCGGCCACCGGCGTCGGCGTCGGTTCGACGGCCCGGCGGTTCCGCCATCGGTCGAGCCAAGGGGCATCGGGAGTGCCGTCGAGCAGGCCGCCGTCCGGGTCGTCGGCGTAGGTGCGACGTACCGCGTCCTGCTCCGGGTGCAGGATCTCGCGTACGACCAGGAAGACCAGGGCCACCACGGCGGCGAGGCGCAGGCTCGCGGCCAGCACGAAGACGCCCTCCGGGAAGACCGGTGTGCCGGTCGACGCGCCGAGCAGCTGGCCGTAGAAGGCGATGAAGTAGCAGACCTCGGCGGCCTGCCAGACGAGGAACGCTCCCCACCTGGGCCGGGCGAGCACCACCAGCGGCAGCAGCCAGAGCACGAACTGCTGCGACCAGACCTTGCTGAAGATCAGGAAGGCGGCGACCACCAGGAAGGCGAGCTGGGCGAGTCGGGGACGTCGCGGTGCCAGCAACGCCAGCGCGCCGATGCCGAGGCAGGCCAGCCCGAACAGGGCGTACGACAGGTAGTTGAGCGTGGGGATGTTGGCGTCCAGCCACTGGAAGGGCCCGATGCTGGCGGGGTCGCCGAACTTCCCGTCCAGGTAGCGACCGATGTACCAGAAGGTGCCCCAGTCGATCGGACGCGTGGTGTTCAGCTCGAAGAAGCGGTCCCAGTTGTCCCGGTACGGGATCGCCGCCGGTAGGTTCACCAGCACCACCGTCACCGCGGCGGTGGCGATGGACAGCAGCGCGGCCCGGATCCGGTTGGCGCGTAACGCGAGCACCAGGATCGGCCCGAGAATGAACAACGGCCACATCTTCGCCGCGCCACCGAGCCCGAGCAGCACTCCGGAGAATGCCACAAGCATCGTCCCCTTCGGGCCCGGCCCGGAGCGCGCCCAGGCCAGCAGGCCCAACGCGGCGAGCCCGATGGCGAGAAAGTCCCAGTTGACGGTGGCGGTGAGCAGCAGCGCCGGGGCGAGCGCAAAGAGCGCGGCATCCCAGGGGCGGCGACGGCGCAGCGCCAGGATCACCGCCACGGTGACCACCGCGAGCGCACCGAGCACCAGGGCGTTCAGGTTGTAGAACCACTGGCCCTGGTTCATGTCGGGGTTGCCGTCGCCGGCCGAGTGGACCGGCAACCCGAGCGCCCCCATGAAGTACCCGGTCAGCACCGGGTACTCGACCGGGTGGTCCCGGTAGGGCACCGCCCCCTCATTGAGCCGTTCGGCGTAGTAGAGCGCCAACACGTCGGTGTAGCAGAAGCGGGTGTACTGCTCGTTGTTCACCCAGGCGCCATCCTGACAGGGCGACTTCTGCACCCAGTGCAGGGTCAGCGTCAGGCAGGTCAGCGCCAGGACGATCCGTACCGCCGTCCAGAACCGATTCTCCGCGCCGACGGGCCGGTCGCGGGCGACCGCGTGGTCACCGAGCGGGCCGCCGATCAGCCCGGAGAGCCCCCGGACGAAGCCGTCGGAGCGGGACGGGTGATCGGAGGCACCCGATTCATCGATGCCTGGCGTCGACTTCGTGCTCATGACCGTGCATCCTGCCGTATCCGGCGACCGCGTTGAAGCCGAAACCACAGCGAATCCCCGAGGCACTGCCGCCGGCCGAGGGATGGGCACTTCAGTCACCTGGGCACCGGCGACCGACGCTCGGCAATCGACCCTCGGCGCTCGCGGTCTGCGGCATGTCGCGGTATCCCGGACACCGGAAACCCCGACATGCCGCATCTGACGAGCCAGTACAGCGCTGCGGGCGGCCGGAATGGTTCTCCGGCCGCCCGTGGCGTCAGCGGGAGCTACTCCCGGCTCGTCGTCCTGGGTGGTAGCAGACCGCCACCGCCACCGCCCTGCTCTTGATCACGATCGGGCGGGCCGCCCGGGTTGTTGCCACCGTTGTCCCCACCGCCGGGGCCGCCATTGTTCCCACCATTGAGCTGGCAGAGGAAGTCAATGGGATTGCAGTTCTGCTGGTTGCCGCCCGGCGGGGGCGGTGGCGGGGCGGGCTCCTCGCCGTTTCCGGCGTCCTGATCGCCCACCCCGGTCACGTCGGGCAGGTCGGACGGGTCGTAGCCCTTCAGCGCGTCGTCCATGTACCGCTTCCACAGCGCGGCGGGGATGTTGCCACCGCCGACGTTGCTGCCGTTGCGGTCGACGATCGCCGGCTTCTTCGGGTCGCGGCTGCCGATCCACACCGCGGTGGCCACGTTCTCGTCGTAACCGACCATCCAGGCGTGCGCGTTCTTGTCGGTCTTGCCGTGCTGCCAGGTGCCGGTCTTGCCGGCGGCTTCGCGGTTCACCAGGCTGGCATTGTTCTTACCGGGGATCTCCTTGAGCACCGCGGTCACCTCGTCGGCGACCTCCGGCCGGATCACCTGCTGCGGCTTGAGCTTCTCGCCGGCGCCGCGCACCTTGTCCCACTTGCCGGTGGCCTTGTTCTGCTTCTCCACCATCCGGACGAAGTGCGCCTTGTTGTACTTGCCCTTGTTCGCGAGGGTGGCCAGGCCGTTGGCGTGGTCCAGAACCGTGACCGGATACTGGCCGTAGCCAATTACCCGGTCGAACTTGCTCGGTGCGAGTTCTTCGGGCTTCTCCTTCGTCAGGTCGTAGACCTTCTGCTTGTCGTCCCACATGGTGCGGATGCCGGCGCGGCGGGCCATGTCGAGGACCTTGTCGGGGCCGATGTCCTCGGTCACGTGGAAGAACGGCACGTTGTACGACTGCACCGTCGACTCCTGCAGGGTGCACCACTTCTTGCAGCCGGCGTTCCGGCCAGCGTTCACGATCGGATCGTCAAAGCCCTCTGGCTTGAACGGGGTGGCGTCCCAGTGCGACTTGACCGAGATTTCCGCGTCAATTGCCGCGGCCAGGGTGTAGACCTTGAACGACGAGCCCGGCGGGTGACCACCGACGAGGTTGCCGTTCTGATCCGTGTTGAGGCCGGCGTAGTCGAAGTCGGCACCACTGTCACCACCGTAGTAGGCGAGCACGCGGCCGGTCTTCGGGTCGACGGAGACCACCGCCGCCATCAGGTTCTTCGGCTGCCCCTTGAGCACCGAGCCCTTACGATCCGGCTGGGCCGCCGCCTCCAGCGCCTTCTGCATCTTCGGGTCGATGGTGGTGGTGATCCGGTAACCGCCCTCGCGCAGCTCGTCCACGCAGCTGGGCATGCCCTCGGCACCGGAGTTGGAGCAGAGGCCCCACTCCTCCATCTCCTTGCGGACGTAGTTGATGACGTTGCCGCGCGGAGTGGCGACCCCGAAGCCGTTGTCCTTCTTCGACTTCTCGACCTTCGGGTACTCGGTGGGCCGCTCCGGCTTGCCCGGGGCGTTGAGCCAGCCCTCCTCGACCATCCCGTTGACGACGTACTCCCACCGGGACTTCGCGTCGACCTCGTTGGTCTCCGGGTCGAAGCCCTTGTGGGTGGCGCTGGCGACCGGCTGCTTGATCAGCGCGGCGAGCACCGCGCCCTGCGCCACCGTCAGCTTCTTCGCGCTGGTGTCGAAGTACGTCTGGGCCGCCGCCTCGATGCCGTACGCACCACGACCGAAGTAGATCACGTTGAGGTAGTTCTCCATGATCTGGTCTTTGGTGTAGTTGTCGTTCAGTTTGGAGGCGAGGATCGCCTCCTTCACCTTCCGCGCGTAGCTGTCGTCCTGGAGGTTCTCGTAGGCGTTGCGGGCGTACTGCTGGGTGATGGTCGAGGCGCCCTGCTTGTCGCCGCCGGAGAGGTTGTTCCACGCGGCCCGGGCGATGCCCTTGTAGTCGACGCCCGAGTGCCGGTAGAAGTTCCGGTCCTCGGCGGCGGCCACGGCGTCCCGCACATGCTGGGGGATTTGGTCGATGGTGACGAAGGTGCGGTTCTCGTTGCCGAGCTTGGCGACAAGCGTCTTGCCGTCCTTGGCGTAGACGGTGGTGGACAGCGGCAGCGGGATCTCCTTGGGCAGCACCACGTTCGTCGAGTAGTAGGTGAACCCGACCACGCCGATGCCGGCCAGCATGATGAAGACCGCGAAGCCGGCGATCAGCATGTTCATCCGCTTGCGCTTGCGGGCGCGGGCCACCGCACCCGGATCACGGCCACCGCGACCGGGCCGGGTTGGTCCACCCGGTCCGCCAGGGCCACCCGGTCCCCCGGGGCCACCGACGCTGGCCCGGGCCACCGCGGCCCGACCGCCGACGCCACCCACGGATGCCGAGCCAACACTCGCGCGACCGGCCGATGCCGCGCCGACAGCGGCGGCGCCGACCGAGGCACGACCAGGACCGGCCGGGGACACCGGCACCGAGGCACGGCCGGCACGGCCAGGCGCGGGCGAGACCGGCACCGAGGCCCGACCGGGACCAGCCGGCGACACGGGCACCGAGGCACGGCCGGGGACTGCTGGCGAGACCGGCACGGAGGCGCGGCCGGGGCCGGCCCGGCCGACCGACGCCGCGCCGGCGGAACCGCCCCGCGGCGGAACGCTCGCCGAGCCGCCGACCGAGGCGCGTCCGCCGACCGAGGCACGGGCCGACGGGCCGGATGTCTCCGGCCCGGTCGACCAGTTGACTCCGCGCGGTTCACCACCCGGGCGGCGGTACGCGTCGTCCGCCTGCCCCGAGTCGTCCTGGCCCGGAATCCAGGCCCGGCCGCGCGAGGAGCTGGGATCGCCGTACGAGTTCATTCCTCACACCCTGCCGTCGCGGTGGGGCGCAGTCGCACCGCCACCGGTTTGCCGTGAGTTGTGACACCTGCGAGCCCGGCACGGGGGTGCCGTGGTACCGGCGTCAGATCCGCATCAATCGGACCATTCAGACCTACAAGCCGTCGGCCACCCCAGCCGCGTCGCACGCGACCGGGGTCAGCCGATCGAGCTCGAATCACCGTTGCGCCTCTCGCCTTCGCCGGACACCCGTTCCGTCAGCGGTCATGCCGCTCGCCTCACCGTGCTCCGGGTCGCCGTCGGCGACGCCGGTCAGACCGTCCCGCCCGAGCAGGTACTGCTCGGCGAGATGGTTCCAGTCACAGCCGAGGCACACCTCCACCACGAAGACCTGGAACTCACGCAGCGTCATCGCCAGCACGGTCAGCTCAGCCACATTACGGGCTTGGCCGGCCGATTGCTTGAGTTCGTCCCCGTAAATGTAGTGGACCAGGGTCAGGTTCTCGCTGCGGCAGATCGGGCACCGCTCGTCGGTGGACTCGCCGTGGAACCGAGCCGCGTTCTTCAGGTAGGGCGACGCGTCGCACAGGTCATAGGTGCCGACGCGGCCGGCGAGGAGCTCACGCAGCGCCGCTCGCTTTCGGAGCGAGTAGTCGACGACCTGGCGCTGCGTACGCATGCGGGAAAGGGTACGCGGTCTCTTCTGACGAGGCGACCACCGTGACGATCCGTGACCGGAGGACATCAGAACGGGGGTTTGCCCAGACCGGAACGAGAGGCTACGGTGCGATGTATCGGTCCGATACATCGTGGCGGTTAGCGCTCCACGCACAGGGTAAAGGGAGGGTGGCCGGTGCTCGAACTCGCCATCCTCGGCCTGTTGCAGGAGGCCCCGATGCACGGCTACGAGCTGCGCAAGGAGCTCACCGCCAAGCTCGGGGCGATCCGCGCCGCCATAAGTTACGGCTCGCTCTATCCGACCCTGCGCCGGCTGCAGGCGGCGGGATGGATCACCGAGGCCGACGAGACACCCGCCACCGCCGAGGAGGTTCCCGCGCTGACCAGCCGACGAGGTCGGGTGGTCTACGAAATCACCGCGGAAGGAAAGGAACGCTTCGCCCAGCTCATCGCACAGACCGGGCCGGAGACGTACGGCGACACCGGTTTCGGTGTGCACTTCGCGTTCTTTTCCCGAACCGACCAGGCGACCCGACTTCGCATCCTGGAAGGTCGCCGCCGCACGATCGAGGAACGTCGCGAGGGCCTTCGCGACATGCTGGGCCGGGCGGCCGAGCGCCTCGACGCGTACACCCTGGAGCTGCAGCGCCACGGCCTGGAGGCCTGTGAGCGTGAGGTCCGCTGGCTGGAGGAGCTCATCGCCAACGAGCGCTCCGGCCGTGCCCCGACGGTCCCGCACGACGGGACGGCCGGCGGCCCACGACAAGACAACAGCCCGCCTCCGCCTGGTGAGACCAGGACAGAGCGGCCGTGACAATGAAGAAGGAGGCACACGCGATGGGCTCCGTCCGCGTCGCCATCGTCGGTGTGGGTAACTGCGCCTCGTCCCTGGTACAGGGCGTCGAGTACTACCGGAATGCCGACCCCAACGACCGCGTCCCGGGTCTCATGCACGTCACCTTCGGCGACTACCACGTCTCTGACGTGCAGTTCGTCGCGGCGTTCGATGTCGACGCCAAGAAGGTGGGCATGGACCTCGCGGAGGCGATCGTCGCCAGCGAGAACAACACCATCAAGCTCTGCGACGTGCCGCCGACCGGCGTCACCGTGCAGCGCGGCCCGACCTTCGACGGCCTCGGCCAGTACTACCGCGAGATCGTCGAGGAGTCGGACGCCACGCCGGTCGACGTGGCCAAGGCGCTGCGCGACGCGCAGGTCGACGTGGTCGTCTCGTACCTGCCGGTCGGCTCGGAGCAGGCCGACAAGTTCTACGCCCAGGCCGCGATCGACGCCGGCTGCGCGTTCGTCAACGCCCTGCCGGTCTTCATCGCCTCCGACCCCGAGTGGGCGCAGAAGTTCACCGACGCGGGCCTGCCGATCGTCGGCGACGACATCAAGAGCCAGGTCGGCGCCACCATCGTGCACCGCGCCCTGGCGAAGCTGTTCGAGGACCGAGGCGTCGAGCTGCTGCGTACGTACCAGCTCAACTTCGGCGGCAACATGGACTTCATGAACATGCTGGAGCGCAACCGCCTGGTCTCGAAGAAGATCTCGAAGACCCAGTCGGTGACCTCCCAGGTGCCGCACGAGATGGCCAAGAGCGACGTGCACATCGGCCCGTCCGACCACGTGCCGTGGCTGGACGACCGCAAGTGGGCGTACATCCGCCTGGAGGGCCGCTCGTTCGGTGACACGCCGCTCAACGCCGAGCTGAAGCTCGAGGTGTGGGACTCGCCGAACTCGGCCGGTGTCATCATCGACGCCGTCCGGGCCGCGAAGATCGCGCTGGACCGGAAGATCGGCGGCCCGATCCTGTCGGCCTCGTCGTACTTCATGAAGTCCCCGCCCGTGCAGTACGCCGACCACGACGCGCATGCCGCCGTCGAGGCGTTCATCGCCGGCGAGGTCGAGCGCTGACGCGCCGACCACCAGCAACGGATTGACGATGTAGCTAATAGCACTCGAGGGCCGGGTCCGCTAGGACTCGGCCCTCGAGGTTTATTACACACGGGGCAACACGACCATGCATTGACCGAGTATGATGCACTTTCAGGAGGCTGGGGAAACGGATCTACAAGAGAAGGTGGTCCATGCACATTCGACGTAAGTTGATTGCCATGACTATGCTGATGTCCACACTCGTGCTCGCGTCCCCACCTACCGCAGCCCAGGCTGCCGCCTGGGATTGCCCCTCGGGAAGTCTCTGCATCTGGACAGGCACCTATGGAACGGGTTCCCGGTGCGCATGGTCGAACGCAGACAACGATTGGTACGGCGGCTCGGTTGCCTGTTCATGGGCAAGCAGTCGGCCTTACCGGTCCGTCTGGAATCGAGGTACCAGTAGCAGTTACTTTGGCGTATGGATCTACGGCGGCGCTAACTACACCGGTAGTTACGATTGCATCCCACAAGGCGATCGGCATTCTGCCAGCGAAGGGTACGCGCGGTCGCATCGGTGGCGGACCAATGCCTGCTGGTGAGACACTTGGATCAAGACCCCCGGTTAGTAGCGAGCGCCAGTTGTGCGTGCCGGTTTGACATTGAAATGGCGTATGGCTACTACATGCCAGCCTGAAATTGACGCCACCAGTGCCTTGGGGTCGGGCTCCACGTAGCCGGCCCCACAGGCATTCGATGGCGGAATCGCGAGCTTTGACCTCTCGCCGGGCCGAAGGTCGTTTATGCTGGTTCGCTGTGCCCTTGAGTGGACCAGCAGCCCCGCCAACGCCCGGTTCGTACGGTTGGCCCGCACCGCCTCCCGCTGCTGCCCCGACCACCGCCTATAATCACAGGTCGTGGCAGCGGACATTAGTGGCTCTCATGGGTGCGGCCCTATGCTTCTGCCTCTTCGCATGCGCGCCCCCGAGCAGTGGTCCGTCATCCAGATCAAATATAAGCACCAAGATGCCGTCGGTGGCCGAGGCCCGCTGTGCCGCCGCGGCGTCCGCACTGCCGGAGACCGCGACGAAAGCGCCCGCCCCGTCCGGCGTGTCGACCGCACCGGTACCGCTGGGCACCGGACATCCGATGGCCGATGAACGGGTACGTGAGGAGATGCTCCGCCGTCAGCAGGCCGCCAACGACGCCTTCCGGCAGCGCGGCACGCTCGAACCCGACACGGCTGCCGGCGCTCGGGCTTGTGCCACCGAGGTGCTCAAGGGCCTGAATCTGCTGACCGCCGGCGGCCGGGACGAGCCCGACGAGGACGCAGTACGGCGGGCGGTGACCGCCACCGGCCTCACCGACGTGGTCGTCAGGCCGCCCGGGCGGCTCGATCTGGGCCCCGGCGACGGGCTGATCTTTGCGGGGTGGACCGGCCGGGCGTGTGTCTTCGGCAGCGTCCGCCAGGACGACATCACGGTGGAGATCGGCACCCGGATCGCCGACGGTGGTTGCCTGCCCGCGCCGGACTGATCAGGACCAGGCGCGTTGCAGGGCCACCCGGGCCTCCAGCTCCAGCAGTTTGACCTTGCGGTCCAGGCCACCACCGAAGCCGACCAGTTTCCCGCCCGCACCGATGATGCGGTGACACGGCACGATCACCGGGATGGGGTTGCGGTTGCAGGCCACACCGACCGCTCGGGCCGCTCCCGGGTCACCGACCCGCCGGGCCACCTCGCCGTAGGTAAGTGTCTCGCCGTACGGGATGCGGGTCATCTCCCGCCACACCGCCCGCTCGAAATCGGAGCCACGCGACACGGTCACCGGCACCCCGAAGTCGGTCAGCTCGCCGGCGAAGTACGCGCGCAGTTGCGCCACCGCCCGTCGGGAGGTCTCGTCAGCCGGCTCGGTCGTCCCGTCACCGACCGGACCGAAACGCGCCCCGCAGACGCTGCCCCCGTCGGTGGCCACGGAGAACTCCCCGATCGGTGAGTCGAGCACGGTCCAACGCATCCCGCCATTCTCCACTCGTGTGCAGGGGCCGCAACGGCGAGCGCCCGCCGGAGCCTCCCGGGTCTCCGGGAGCTCCGGCGAGCGCCGGCCGTGCGCGACTGGTCAGGCGGTGGAGACGGTGAATCTCTCGCCGTTGCCCAGCCCCAGACCGGAGGACGACCACTTGATGGTCTTGTTCGAGATCAGCTGGCTGGTGCCGGACGACCCGGCGGAGACCGCCTGGCCGTCGCCCGCCCTGAGGAAGATCGTTCCGTCGATGTTGTAGTTGGCGAAGTCGAACGTCTCGTAGAGGCCCCGCCCCGTGCTGCTGGCGACCAGCGGCTTGGTGCCCTTGCTCGCCGCGGTCACGTACCTGCCGTTGGCGTGGGCCCGCAGACTGAAGAAGCCGTCACCCACGTTGATGACGTCGAACCTCGCCGCCTTGGTGACGGTCGTGCTGCTGGGGACCAGCGGCTTGGTGCTGCTGGCGGCCACCACGTACTTGCCGCTGGCCTTCGACCTGAGGCTGACGATCGGCGGCGCTGCGTCGATTGTGAACTTCTCGTTGGTGCCGATGGAGGTCTTGCTCGCCATCATCGACGAGCTGCCGGAGGTCGACGCCGTGACGTATTTTCCATTGATCTTGGACTTGAGGCTGACCGTGCCGTCGGTGTGGTTGACGATTGTGTACTTGGCCGACGTGACGATCGTCTTGTGACTCGCGATCAGCGGCTTGGTGCCGTTGCTCGGCGCCACCACGTACAGTCCAGTGGCCCTGGAGCGCAGCGCGACCAGCCCGCTACCCGCGTCGACGAAGTCGAACCGCTGCGCCGTGCCCATGCTCGTCCCGTTGTTCACCAGCGGCTTGGTGCTGCTGGCGGCGGTGACGAACTTGCCGTTGGAACGGGCCTTGAAGCCGTGCGAGTAGCGGGTCGGCGTGACCGAGCCGACGGTCAGCAGCCGGTCGATCGAACCCTTCGTGTCGTACACCCCGCCGGCGAGTCCGGTGGTGACGATCCGGTCCCGGACCTGCCTCGGCGACCAGCCCGGATTGGTGCTCAGCAGCAGCGCCGCGGCGCCTGCCACGTGCGGAGCGGCCATCGAGGTGCCGCTGAACACCGCGCTGCTGGTGTTGCTGTTGTGCCGCGCCGAGACGATGCTCGCGCCCGGCGCGAAGACGTCCAGGCATTTGCCGTAGTTCGAGAACCACGCCCGCATGTTGATCCGGTCCGTCGCGCCCACCGTGATCGCCTCCGGTACCCGGGCCGGAGACGCCTTGCAGGCGTCCATCCAGCTGTTACCGGCCGCGATCGAGTAGGTGACTCCGGACGCGATGGATCGGTTCACCGCCTCGTCGAGGGACGGGACGGCGACGACGTCACCGAGGCTCATGTTGGCCACGGCCGGCTTCTGGGCGTGCTCGGTCACCCAGTCGACACCGGCGATGACCTGTTCGGTGGTGCCGAAACCGTCGCAGTCGAGCACCCGTACGCCCACGAGCTTCACGCCCTTGGCCACGCCGTACTTGGTGCCGCCGACGGTCCCGGCGACGTGCGTACCGTGGCCGTTGCAGTCCTGGGCGACCTCGTCGGAGTCGATGGCGTCGTAACCGTGACTCGCCCTACCGCCGAAGTCCTGGTGGGCGATGTTGATCCCGGTGTCCAGGATGTACGCGGTGACCGAGCTGCCGGTGTTCGGGTACTTGTAGCTGCCGTTCAGTTTCGGCGAGGCCTGATCGATGCGGTCGAGGCCCCAGGACGGTGGGCTGCTCTGCGTGCCGCTGTTCGCCGACAGCCGCCGGACCTGCTCCACGTAGGCCACGTCGGGGTGGCTGGCCAACTTGTCCGCCTGCCGCTGGCTCATAGTGGCCGAGTAACCGTTGAGGGCGTGGCCGAACACCCGGCGGACCGTCCCACCGTTCGCGCCGGTGAGCGCCGAGGCGGCGGCCCGGACGGATCTGTTTGTCGTCCCCCGTTCCTTGAGGACGACGATGTAGCGGTCCGGCACGGCACCGACGCCTTTGCTGCCGAGCACCTCGACGCGGGGCTGGTCGGCCGGAGCAGCCATCGCGGCACCGCCGGTCACGACGGTGAGAATGGACGAAGCGGTGGCGAGGGCAAGCCCCGCCGCCGCCGAGCGGCGCAGTGCGCCACGGCGTTTCACTGGATGTGCCCCCGTCGGTCGTCGACCAGGCCCGATGGGCGGTCGGATCGATACTGGATCGTCCCGCCTCCAGCTGCGAAGCAGCGGGCTGATGGACGTGAACACATCATGGACGAACCTCGCTGGCACCGCGTCCACCGTTCGGTCGAGACGTGAGCGTTTCGACGTGCGGCTGTCGTCTCGGAACGGGCCACAGTGGACGGCGGGCGCGGTCGGCGCGATCAGCTCGCGTCGCTGATCAGTCGCGGATGCCCTCGTCGCGGGCCCAGCGCAGCAACTCCGCCTCGGCCGTGTCGCGATCCAACGGCCCACGCTCCAGCCGCAGGTCCTTCAGGTGCTTCCAGGCCCGTCCCACCACCGGCCCGGGCGGCACGCCCAGCAGCTCCATGATCGCGTTTCCGTCGAGGTCGGGCCGGACCCGGGCCAGATCTTCCTCGGCGGCGATCCGGGCGATCCGCTCCTCCAACGCGTCGTAGTCCGCCGCCAGTTGGGCCGCCTTCCGCCGGTTGCGGGTGGTGCAGTCCGAGCGGGTCAGCTTGTGCAGCCGGGGCAGCAGGTCACCGGCGTCGGTGACGTAGCGGCGTACCGCCGAATCCGTCCACTCGCCCCGGCCGTACCCGTAGAAGCGCAGGTGCAGCGCGACCAACGCGGTCACCTTCGTCGTGACGTCCTTGGGGTAGCGCAGCGCCTTCATCCGCACCTTGGTGAGCCGGGCACCGACCACCTCGTGGTGGTGGAAGCTGACCCGCCCGTCCGGACCGATCGCCTTCGTCGCCGGCTTGCCCACATCGTGCATCAGCGCGGCCATCCGGAGGATGAAGTCCGGTCCGTCCTCCTCGTACGAGACTGCGTTGCTGACCACGGTCAGCGTGTGCTCGTAGACGTCCTTGTGCTGGGCGTGCTCGTCGATCTCCAGCTTGAGCCCGGTCAACTCGGGCAGGAACCGCTCGGCCAACCCGGTGTCGACAAGCAGCCGCAGGCCGGAGATCGGGTCTGCGCCGCAGAGCAGCTTGGTGAACTCGTCGCGGATCCGCTCGGCGGTGATCCGGTCCAGGTCGGTCGCCATCCTGGTCATCGCCGCCCGCACGTCCGGGTGGACCGCGAAGCGCAGCTGCGCGGCGAAGCGGGCGGCCCGCAGCATCCGCAGCGGGTCGTCGCCGAACGACTCGGCGGGCGTGCCCGGGGTACGCACGATCTTCGCGGCCAGGTCGGTCAGGCCGCCGTACGGGTCGGTGAACCGATGTTCGGGGACACTCACCGCCATCGCGTTCACGGTGAAGTCCCGCCGTCGCAGGTCCTCGACGAGACTGGTGCCGTAGGCGACCACCGGGTTCCGACTGACCTGGTCGTACGACTCGGCGCGGAAGGTGGTGATCTCCAGTCGCAGACCGCCACGCTGGCAGCCGATGGTGCCGAACTCGCGGCCGGTCTCCCAGATCGCCTCGGCCCAGCCCCGCACGATGTCCAGTGTCTGGTCGGGGTGCGCGTCGGTGCAGAAGTCGAGATCCTCGCCGAGCCGGCCGAGCAGGGCGTCGCGTACCGAACCGCCCACGAGGTGCAGTTCGTGACCGGCGGCGGCGAACCGGCGACCCAACTCGTCGGCCACCGGAGAAACCCGGAGCAGTTCGGCGACGGCGTTGCGCTGCGCGGCGGTGAGATCGCGGCGGTCGGTGGCGTGGGATGCGGCGGTTTCGGACATCGGATCCGCAGCCTATCGGTCCTGACCGGCATCGCCTCCGCCGGGCGCGGGTAACGGGCCGGGGTTGACTAAGGTCTGTGACGTGTGGGCCGGTGCCGGCTCCGGCGTACCCCTTGGAGGCACAAATGAGCGGCGGGCTCTACCGCAGCGCGAACGCCCAGCAGGGCGGCGCGCCCGGCGGCTGGCCCGGTGACGGAGCCACGTTCATTTCCGCCGAGCCGCTCAACCAGCCCGCGATGGAGTCGACCGCACCTCCGCAGGAGCAGGTGGCGGAGGGCAGCGCCGCCGCCAACAGCGCGATCATGGCCCTGGGCAGCCTGGTCAGCCGGGGTACCGGCTTCCTGCGCAATCTGGTCATCGGCGCCGCCCTCGGTGGTGCGTTGGTCGGCGACGCCTACACCACCGCCCAGATCCTGCCGGGGATGGTCTACGAGTTCCTGCTCGGCGGCATCCTCACCAGCGTGCTGATCCCGGTGCTGGTGCGTCGGCGAAAGGCGGACGCCGACGGCGGTCAGGCGTACGCGCAGCGGCTGCTGACTCTGGCGGTGCTCGCGCTGGGCGCCGCCGCCGTGCTCGCGGTTGCCCTCGCCGCCCCGCTGACCTGGCTCTACGGCGCGGACGAGTCCGCTGACGGCTACTCGGGACTGGTCACCGACCTGGCCCGACTCATGCTGCCGATGATCTTCTTCTCCGGATTGAGCGCGCTGATCAGCGCGGTCCTCAACACCCGGGGCCACTTCGCCGCGCCGATGTGGGCACCGATCCTCAACAACCTGGTCGTCATCGGGACCGCCGGGCTCTACATCGCGGTCTTCGGTGCCGAGATCGTCGGGCCGGACGACATGACGACCGGGCGGATCCTGCTCATCGGCGGCGGCACCCTGATCGGCGTGGCCATCCAGGTCGCCGGTCTGTTGCCGGCACTGCGCAAGGTCGGCTTCCGGTGGAAGCTCCGCTTCGACTTCCGCAAGCTCGGCCTGGCCGAGTTGGGGCGGCTCGGCGCCTGGATGATCTGCTACGTCGCGGTCAGCCAGGTCGGCCTCATCGTGCTGTTCAACCTGCTGAACCGTGCCGGCAAGGAGAACGCCGCCGGTCCGCTGATCTACAACAACGTCTTCCTGCTGCTGATGACCGCGCACGGCATCATCGCCGTGTCGATCATTACCGCGCTCATGCCTCGGATGAGCGCCGCCGCTGCCGACGGCCGGTACGCCGATCTCGCCGCCGACCTGTCCCGGGGCACCCGGACCGTGTCGGCCGTGCTTGCCCCGATCGCGGTCTGCTACGCCGTGCTGGCCACCCCGATCGCGTTCACGCTGTTCCGGTGGGGAGCCTTCACCGCCGACAACGCCACCGCGACATCCCTGGTGCTGCTGGCCGCCGCACTCGCGCTGGTGCCCTTCGCGATCAGCCAGCTGTTCACCTTCGCCTTCTACGCACTGCCGGACACCCGCACTCCGGCACTGATCAACATCCCGATCGTGGCGCTCCGGATCGGGGTGCAGATCGCCCTGTTCGCAATCTTCTCGGCGAGCTTCGTCGGCGCGGGGATGATGATCGGTAACGCCATCTCGTACCTGGCCGCCGCAATCGCCTCCGCCTGGCTGCTGCGCCCCCGGGTCGGCCGGATCGGGCTGGGCGCGATCCTGCGTACTCTCGGCCGGGTTGCCGTCGCGGCGCTGGGCGCGGCCTTGGCCGGCCTGGTGGTGGTGGCCCTGCTCCCGGGCGGCGACACGCCGACGCGGTTGGAGGCGATCGCGCAGCTGCTGGTCGGTGGTGCGGTCATCGGGGGTACCTACCTCGGCCTGGCGACGGTGCTGCGGATCTCCGAGATCACCGAGGTGGTCGGCATGGTCCGCCGCCGACTCGGCCGCTGAACCCTCCACGGCTCGGCGTGCACCCAGCGTGACTGCGGATCACCAGGCTGGGGATGTACCTGTGGATAACTCCGCGCGCCGCCGCTCACCTGACGGATCAGCCTGTGGATAACCAACCGGACGGCCGAGTATGCCCGGCCGATTGACGGGAATCCGGCGCTGGCGAACCCGCCGATGCGACCGGCTCCGCCCCGGCCGGAACTGGTTGAGGTCAACCTCTAGATTGGCTGGTACAGGTACCAGCAACGTGGCCGACAACGGTGGTAACGGGACGAGTCCACCGACTGCTGACGCTGTCGTCACCGGACGGCGGGAAGATGACATGTCGGGGACCGGGCCATCCCGGGTAAGGTCGCACTCGACGGGTACGGCAGACACCGGCGCGCGGCACCGTGCTGCGACCGGCCGGCCGGTACCAGACGAAGGCGGAGCGGGAAGCAGATGCCCAGCAGCGCGGGTCCATCGATCGACACGATCACCGAGGGAGGACGGGTGACCCAGGTCGGCGAGGGTCAGGACGCGGACGAGACCACTCCGCCGGTCATGACCTTCGGTGCTCCGACGGCCGGTGAGATCCTCGCCGAACGTTACGAACTGGTCGAGCACATCAACAACGACAGCGCGGGCCGTCTGGTCTGGCGCGGGGTCGACGTCGTGCTGCGCCGGCCCGTCGCGGTCGTCATGCGCTACCCGGGTGGCGACTCCGCCACCGAGATGCTCCAGGCCGCCGTTGCCGCCAGCCGGGTCGTCCACCCCAACCTCGTCGGCGTGTACGACGCCATCGACGAAGCCGAGCGGGCCTACGTGGTACGCGAGTGGGTCGACGGTCAGTCCCTGCGGGACCTGGTCGCGAGCGGGCCGTTGGACGCCGCCCGCGCGACCGCCGTCGGTAACTCCGTCGCCAGCGCCCTGGCGGCCGTCCACGCCACCGGCATGGTGCACGGAAACGTGCACCCCGGCACGGTGATGATCAGCGATGACGGCCGGGTGGTGCTCGCGGACGCCCGCACCGACGGTGACGACAGCCAGGAGAGCGACGTCCGGGCCGTCGGGGGCATCCTCTACTTCGCGATGACCGGCTACTGGCCGCACGCCGAGGCGCCGCTGCGCGGTGCCACCGCCGGGCATGGTCGGGCGGCCATTCCCGACGCGGTACGCGATGCGAACGGGGCCGTCGCGGCACCCCGTCAGGTCCGCGCCGGCGTGCCGGCCTACCTGGACGACCTGACCATGGATCTGCTCGACGCCGAGATCGCCCCGCCGCCGTCGGACGTGCTGACGGCGGAGCTGGCCCGGCTCGACGTGCCGGACGACGACTACCTCGACAACAACGGCCCGCTGCGGTTCGCCGGCGAGACCGGCGAGGAGCCGTCTCCGTTGGCCGCGGCCGGCGGGCGGAAGGTCGCTCTGGGCATCGCCGGGTTGCTGGCGGTTGCCCTGATCGGGCTGCTGATCGGGATCAGCACCCTCGGCGACGGCAACGGTGACCCGGAGACCAACCCGGTCGCGGCGCCGACATCGAGCGCGCCGGTGAGCGAGGAGCCAGCAACACCCGCAGTCCGGAACCTCAAGATCAGCGACGCCCGGATCATCGACCCGGACAGCAACAACCGGACCGAGGTGCGCGACGCCGAGAAGGTCTTCGACGGCGACCAGGACGAGGGCTGGTCCACCGAGACCTACAACCGCAGCAACTTCGGCAACCTCAAGCGGGGCATGGGCGTCTGGATCGACCTCGGCGCCGAGCGGACCGTCAAGTCGGTACAGGTCAACCTCTCCGACCGGGGTGCCTCGGCGGAACTGCTCACCGGCACGACAAACGCTCCGTCGTCCAGTTCGGGCGACGACGAGGTCCTCACGGCGTACCTGAAGAACAAGATCGGGCAGCCCTTCGAGGAACACGACGGCACCACGATGACCTTTGACGGCTTCGACGCCGACAAGAAGTACCGCTACCTGCTTTTCTGGATCACCGAGCTGCCGCCGAACGGAGGCGGTTTCAAGATCGGGGTGCAGGAGATCACGGTCCAGGGGTCATGAGAGGTCGCCACGGCGACAACCACCGGGTCGGGTGATGGAGGTACGCGACGCCGGAGGCAACCACACGGGCACCGCTTCCGTGGACGACACGGTGAGTGACCTCGATCTGCTGCGCGCCCACGTCGCCGGTGACCGGGACGCCTTCGGTGAGTTGTTCCGCCGGCACCGGGACCGGCTCTGGGCGGTCGCCCTGCGTACGCTCGGCGACCGTGAGGAGGCCGCGGACGCCCTCCAGGACGCGCTGCTGTCCGCCCATCGCGCGGCCGGCCGGTTCCGCGGTGACTCGGCGGTCACCACCTGGTTGCACCGGATCGTGGTCAACGCCTGTCTCGACCGGATCCGCCGTCGGCGGGCCCACCCGACGGTGCCGTTGCCCGACGGAACGCACGGCCCGGAGGACGGGCCGGGCACCGGCGGCGTGGAGCCGGCCGCACCGGTACCCGACCACGACACCGCCATGGTCGTCCGGGACGCCCTGGCCGCGCTGCCGCTGGAACAGCGGGCCGCCCTCGTGCTGGTGGACGTGCAGGGCTACCCGGTGGCCGAGGTCGCGCGGATCCTCGGCGTCGCCGAGGGGACGGTGAAGAGTCGCTGCGCCCGGGGCCGAGCCCGGCTCGCGGTCACGCTTGGGCACCTGCGACCCGGCACCCGGCCGGCGACCACCGCCCGCCCGGACGTGCCGGAGGTCACCGACGGGAACCCGAAGGAACCATCGGGCGTCCGATCGGGGTCGGGGCGGTCCCGGCCGGCCGCCAACCAGCAGGAGGAAGCGTGAGCACCGGGGAGTTCAGCGAGGTCGACCACGACCTGCTCGCCGACTACCTCGGTGGCGCGCTGGACGGCACCCCCGAGCACGCTGAGATCACCCGGCTGGTGACACAGGACCCGGCCTGGGCCGATGCTCATGCTCTCCTGGGCCCGGCCGTCGACAACGTCCGCGCCGAGCTGGCCGGGTGGGGCGAGCCGACGCTGGAGCTTCCGCCGGAGATCAGCGACCGGATCAGCGCCGCTCTCGCCGCGGCTGATCCGCTCACCGCGCCCACCACCGAGGCCGCGCCGACGACCGCGGCTTCCGAGCAGGAATTGGCCACCGGGGACGGGATTGCGGCCGTCGAGGGCCCCGGCTCGGAGCCGACCGGCGGAAAGCTGACGATCGTACCGACCCAGCCGCTGGGCGGTCCCCGTCGGCCCGGCGGCCCGCTGCGGCCGGGCCAGGACCGGTCCTCGTCGTCGCGGCCGGGTCGGCGACGTCGCCGCTGGGCCCGCGTGGCCGGGCCGGTTGCCCTCGCCGCCGCCGCGGTGGTCGGGTTGGGTGCGCTCCAGCTGTTCCAGCCGGGCGGCGGGGACGACGTCGCCACCGACACCGCCCTGAACGAGCGGGCCGTCAGCCCTGCGGTGCCGCACGCCTACCCGCAGGATTCCGCGGGGCAGCCCGGCACCAAATCGGCGCCCGAGCGTGCCGCGGTCGCATCCGGCGCTCCGTACCGCGTCGTCGGCCCTCCCCAGCGCAGCGACACCGACTACACGCCGGAGGCACTGGCCGGCCTGACCCCGAGCGTCAGGCAGTTCTCCACCGACGGTGATCCGGGGCTCGGCGCGGAGAACCAGGAGCGCCTCCCCGCCCCGGGCGATCTGACCCGGCTCGGCGACCAGACCGCATTGAGCGCCTGCCTCGCCGAGATCGGTGCTGAGCACCGCGGGGGACCGCTGACCTTCGAGGTCATCGACTACGCCCGCTTCCAGGGGCTGCCGGCGCTGGTCCTTCGGTTCACCGACGCCTCCGGCACGAACTGGGCGTGGGTCAGCGGCCCGGAGTGCGGTGTACCCGGGTCCGGCTCGGACGCCCGTTACCGTACGCGGGTAGGGTGAGCCAGCGGTCGCCGGACTTTTGACCGTCCACGTGACCTGACCCACCGGGTGACCGGCTCGGGAATTCCCGCTTCGTACGATGACGTTCTGCACATCAGTTGCCGCCGCGTCGGCACTCGGATCGGCATCGGCCCGTACGCCGGTGACGACAGTCAACACGATTGGGAGACGGCAGTGGACGAGGTCCGCAACCTGGTCATCATCGGCTCCGGGCCGGCCGGCTACACGGCGGCGGTCTACGCGGCGCGTGCCAACCTCAAGCCGCTGGTGATCGAGGGCGTGCAGTCCGGCGGCGCGCTGATGACCACCACCGAGGTGGAGAACTTCCCCGGTTTCGCCGACGGCATCCTCGGCCCCGAGCTGATGGACAACATGCGTAAGCAGGCCGAGCGGTTCGGTGCCGAGTTCCTGACCGACGACGTCACCCGGGTCGAGCTGACCGACACCGGTCACCCCGGCGCGGTGAGCACCGTCTGGGTCGGGGAGACCGCGTACCGCGCCCGCGCCGTGATCCTCGCCACGGGTTCCGCCTGGCGCCCGCTCGGCGTACCCGGCGAGCAGGAGTACCTCGGCCACGGTGTCTCCTCCTGCGCCACCTGTGACGGCTTCTTCTTCCGCAACCAGCACATCGTGGTCGTCGGTGGTGGCGACTCGGCGATGGAGGAGGCCAGCTTCCTGACCCGCTTCGCCGAATCGGTGACGATCCTGCACCGCCGCGACTCGTTCCGGGCAAGCAAGATCATGGCTGAGCGGGCGCTCGGCAACGACAAGATCAAGGTCGAGTGGAACACCGTTGTGGAGGAGGTGCTCGGCGCGGACGGCAAGGTCTCCGGCGTACGGGTTCGCAACGTCCACACCGGCGAGGCCAAGGTGCTCGACGTCACCGGTGTGTTCGTGGCGATCGGCCACGACCCACGCAGCGAGCTGTTCCGCGGGCAGGTGGAGATGGACGACGAGGGGTACGTGAAGGTGCAGGCCCCCAGCACCCGGACCAGCATCCCCGGCGTCTTCGCCGCCGGTGACCTGGTCGACCACACGTACCGGCAGGCGATCACCGCAGCCGGGACCGGCTGCGCGGCCGCCCTGGACGCCGAACGCTTCATCGCCACGCTGCCCAAGAGCTGAACCAGACACAACGCAGGAGGAGGGTCAACAGTGGGAGCAACCAAGTCGGTCACCGACGCGAGTTTCACCGCAGACGTGCTGAAGTCCGACAAGCCGGTCCTGGTGGATTTCTGGGCCGAGTGGTGCGGGCCGTGCCGCAAGGTGTCGCCGCTGCTGGAGGAGATCGCCGGCGAGATGGGCGACCAGGTCAGCATCGTCAAGCTCAACATCGACGAAAACCCGGAAACCGCCCGGACATACCGCGTGATGTCGGTGCCGACCCTCACCGTCTTCAAGAACGGTGAGCCGGTGCAGTCGATCGCCGGCGCCAAGCCCAAGGGCGAACTGGTCAAGCTGATCGAATCGGCGCTCTGACCCCCAGCGACGACGTCGCCGTCGACCCCGTGCCGGTGAGCCCGGCACGGGGTCGACGCGTTTTTCGCCGCCCACCACCCCAGCGGATCGCCTAGCGCATAACCTCGAACCGGGGCCGCCGGACGCCGGTGAGCACCTGGTCCCCGCCAACGGCACCCGCTCGTCGGTGGCGGGGCCTGGCAGCCACCGACCGTGCAGAGGGGGTCGTGCGTGCGTCCGATCCGTCCCGGTGACCGGGGACCCGCAGTGACCGAGATCCGTGCGGTGTTGACCGGCCTCGACCTGCTGTCGAAGGCGACCGGCCCACACAGCGACGAGTTCGACCCGGCGACCGAACGGGCGGTCCGCGCGTTCCAGCAGTCGCGGGGTCTCAGCGTCGACGGCCGGGTCGGTGCCGAGACCTGGCGAGCCCTGGACGCCGCCCGCTGGCGGCTGGGCGCCCGCACCCTCTACCACGCGGTGCCGGTCCCCCTCACCGGCGAGGATGTCCGGTCGCTCCAGGAGCGGCTGCTGGAGATGGGCTACGACACCGGACGGGCCGACGCCATCTACGGCATCCGCACGTCCCGGGCGGTGGCGCAGTTCCAGCGTGAGGTGGGGCTCGTCCCCGACGGCACCTGCGGCCCACACACCATGGGTGCCCTGCGCCGACTGGGCCGCAAGGTGGTCGGTGGCCGGCCGCAGTGGTTGCGTGAGTCCGACGCCATCCGACAGTCCGGCCCGACCCTGGTCGGCCGGACCGTGGTGATCGACCCGGGGCACGGCGGAACCGACCCGGGCGTGGTGGTGGCGGACGGCCCGCTGCGCTGGACCGAAGCGGATCTGATGCACGACCTGGCCAGCCGGCTGGAGGGGCGCCTCGCCGCGTCCGGGGTACGGGTGCAGCTCACCCGAGGACCGTCGCCGGAGACCTGCCTGCCCGACATCGACCGGGCACAACTGGCCAACTCGCTCGGCGCCGACGTGTTCATCTCGTTGCACACCGACGGCCACGCCAACCCGATGGCCGAGGGTGTCGCCACGTACCACTACGGCACCGACAACGGGGTGAGCTCGGCGACCGGCGAACGGCTGGCCGGGCTGGTCCAGCGGGAGATCGTGGCCCGTACCGGGCTGCGGGACTGTCACACCCATGCCAAGGCGTGGGACCTGCTCCGGATCACCCGGATGCCGGCGGTCCGCGTCGAGGTCGGCTACCTCACCTCGCCGACCGACCGGGAACGGCTGATCGCTCCCCGGTTCCGCGACAAGCTGGTCGAGGCGATGGTGGCTGCGGTGCAGCGGATGTACCTGCCGATCGAACGCGACGTCCCGACCGGCTCGATCGACGTCAGCGAGCTGCGGGCGGCGGTCGCCGCCGGCACCGTGGTGGACTGAGTCGGCCCAACCCTGGGTGGCCGTCAGCCCGTCACGACGTCGGGTGGTGGTCAGCCGGCCGTCGAACGGGTGGCCGGCGTCGGTCGGACCGGGCGTAGCAGCGACTCCGGGCTCATCGAGCCGAGCAGCTTCTCCAGCGCGTACTCGACGTCGGACTTCCAACTCAACGCCGTCCGCAGTTCCAGTCGCAGCCGGGGAAACCGCGGATGCGGCCGAACTGTCTTGAAGCCCACCGAGAGGAAGAAATCGGCGGGTGCCACGCACGCCCCGCCCGGATCGGCGGAGTCACCGAACTTCGCGTCGCCGAACGCCTCGATCGCCTTGATCCCGCGCTTGGTCAGATCGCGGGCCACCCCCTGCACCAACATCCGGCCGAGGCCCCCGCCGGAGAACGCGGGCACCACGTTCGCGGTCATCAGCAACGCCGCGTCGGCGGAGACCGGAGAGGTCGGGAAGGCCATCGACCGGGGCACGTACGCCGGCGGGGCGTACATCACGAAGCCGGCCGGCATGCCGTCGACGTACACCAGTTTGCCGCAGGAACCCCATTCGAGCAGGGTCTGCGACACCCACGCCTCTTTCTCCAGCCCAGGGTCGCCGGCAGCGCAGGCGCGGTCCGCGGAAACCGGATCAAGCTCCCAGTAGACACACTGCCGGCAGGGAAGGGGCAGGTCCTCCAGGGTGTCCAGGGTCAGGCTGACCAGACGTCGCGACATTGGCGCTTCCCCACACTAGGCTCGGAGGTGGGACCGGCCCGAGCGGCACCGCCGCCGCAGCGGCCCAGACGGCGCCGCCGTGTTCCTGCCCCCGACGAGCGATCGTACGCCGCTGATCGGCGGCAGGGGAGACCATGCATGAACGTCCACCTCAGGGGTGTCTGCCGCCGGTCCGGCATGTGGACGCACGAATAATCGGAGACGCATCGGGCGGTGCAGGGCGGCTAGGATCGACATCCGGCGCGCCGTACCGCCATGGTCGCCGGTGTCCTGGGTATCCGGGACCGGAGCCGTCCGAGCAGCCATCGGGGTGATGTGATGACCGGCACGACACTCGACGACTACACCGACCGGTACGCCCGGCGGGTCCGGGGAATGACCGCCTCGGAGATCAGGGCGCTGTTCGCGGTGGCCAGTCGACCGGAGGTCGTCTCCCTCGCCGGTGGCGCGCCGTACATCGCCGCGCTGCCGCTGGACGCCGTCGGCGAGATGCTCGGTCGGCTCGGTGCCGAGCACGGCAGCACCACCCTGCAGTACGGCATCGGTCAGGGCACCCTGGAGCTGCGGGAGCGGATCTGCGAGGTGATGGCGCTCTCCGGCATCGACGCCGCCTGTGGGGCCTCCCCGGAGGACGTGGTGGTGACGGTGGGCGGGCAGCAGGCGCTCGACCTGGTGGCCCGCCTCTTCCTGGACCCGGGTGACGTGGTGCTTGCCGAAGGGCCGACCTACGTCGGTGCACTCGGCGTGTTCCAGGCCGCCCAGGCCCAGGTCGTACACGTGCCGATGGACGACGAGGGCCTCATCCCGGCGGCGCTGGAGCTCGCCATCGCGGAGCAGGCCCGGGCCGGACGCCGGGTCAAGTTCCTCTACACCATCCCCACCTTCCAGAACCCGACCGGCGTGACGCTGACCGAGCAGCGACGGGAACAGGTTCTCGACATCTGCGAGCGCGCCGGACTGCTGGTGGTCGAGGACGACCCGTACGGCCAGTTGGGCTTCGAGAGCGAGGCACCCGCGCCGCTGCGGGCGCGGCGGCGGGACGGCGTCTTCTACCTCAGCACCTTCTCCAAGACGTTCGCGCCGGGGCTGCGGGTCGGCTGGATCCTCGCGCCACACGCGGTACGGGACAAGCTGGTGATCGCCAGCGAGGCACAGATCCTCTGCCCCAGCGCGTACGCGCAGGCCGCCGTCAGCACCTACCTCGGCACCATGCCCTGGCGTCAGCAGCTGAAGGTCTACCGGGAGGTCTACCGGGAGCGGCGGGACGCGATGCTCACCGCGCTGGAGGACCTGATGCCCGCCGATACCCGCTGGACGGTGCCCGGCGGCGGGCTCTTCGTCTGGGCCACGCTGCCCGACGGGCTGGACTCGAAGGCGATGATGCCCCGGGCCATCGCCGCACGGGTGGCGTACGTGCCCGGCACCGGTTTCTACGCCGACGGCAGCGGCAACGGTCACATGCGGCTCAACTTCTCGTTCCCGCCGCCGGAGCGGATCAGGGAGGGCGTGCGCCGGTTGGCCAGCGTGATGGAACAGGACATCGCCATGCGGCGGGTGTTCGGTGCGGTCGGCGAGCCCGGCGCCCGGCGAGGCCGGACCGGCTGGGACGCGCCAGGACCAGACTTGGCATGATGCCCGGCATGGGTGTCACCGCTGCCGAAGAACCCGCCGTGTCGGGCCCCGAGACCACCGATCTCCACGTGCTCGTGCTCGCCGGCGGTCTGTCGTACGAGCGTGACGTGTCGCTGCGCTCCGGCCGCCGGGTGCTCGACGCGCTGCGTGCCGTCGGAATGCAGGCCGAGCTGCGCGATGCCGACGTGGCCCTGCTACCCGCCCTGACGGCGGACCCACCCGACGCCGTGGTGATCGCCCTGCACGGCGCCACCGGCGAGGACGGTTCGCTGCGCGGCGTCCTGGACCTGTGTGGCGTGCCGTACGTCGGATGTGACGCTCGGGCTTCCCGCCTCGCCTGGGACAAACCGTCGGCGAAGGCCGTGCTGCGCGAGGCCGGCATCGCCACCCCCGACTGGGTCGCCCTGCCACACGACAGGTTCAGCGAACTCGGCGCGGTGGCCGTGCTGGACCGCATCGTCGACCGGTTGGGGCTGCCGCTCATGGTGAAGCCCGCCCAGGGCGGTTCCGGCCTGGGCGCCGCCGTGGTCCGGGACGCGGCGTCGCTGCCGGCTGCCATGGTGGGTTGTTTCGCGTACGACTCGACGGCGCTCGTCGAACGGTACGTTCCCGGCATGGACGTGGCGGTCTCCGTGGTCGACCTGGGCGACGGTCCGCAGGCGCTACCGGCGGTGGAGATCGTGCCTCGCAACGGGGTGTACGACTACGCGGCCCGCTACACCGCCGGACGCACCACCTGGCACACCCCGGCCCGCCTGGAACCCGCCGTCGCCGAAGCGGTGGCCCAGGTCGCCCTGGCCGCCCACGCCGCCCTCGGCCTGCGTGACCTCAGCCGGGTCGATCTGATCGTCGACTCGACCGGTCAGCCACACGTACTCGAAGTCAACGTCTCGCCGGGGATGACCGAGACGTCGCTGTTGCCGCTCGCCGTACAGGCTGCCGGTCTCGATTTCGGACGCGTGATCGGAAATCTGGTCGCCCGCGCCGCAGGCCGCTGACCTTCCCCCACCCGGCACTGAATTCGGCGGTACCCGCTGCTCGGACTCCTGCCGCCGGCCACACGGGCACCGCAGTCGGCCCACCGACCCTGGAACGGAGCGATCGGTGGGCGTGCTCGGTCCAGCGCCTCAGCACGACCGGAACTGGGGCGGTGGAGATGAGGCGAATCCTGGCCGAGGCTGGCGCGACGGAGCATGGCCGAGGATGGTGCGTGGCGGAGGGCGCTCCGGTCGCATGGAGACAGGTCCGCCGCCGCCACCGTCACCAGCGCCCCGACCGCGTGCGGTGCGCGACGAGTTCGCCGCGCGGCCGACCGCGACAACACCGCCAGCCGAAGCGCCGGGCACGCCGTAGCTCCGCCAGCCGTCTCGGCAGGGCTGCCCGTCTGGGCGGTCTTATTGCCGGTCGCTCTCAGGGCCCGATTCGCCGGCCGGCGTCGCTCGACCCGCAGTAGGCGTCTCCGCTTGCTCCCTCTCCGTCTCGGCCGTCTCCGCTCCCCGCGTATTGGCGAAGGCCTCGCCCTGCGGGCCGCCCTCGCCCTGCGGATCGCTTTGGGCCGGTGGGCCGCCCTCGGCCTGCGGCGGGCCGTCCGTATCGGCGGACGGCTGTCGCGTCGGCACAGCACCAGCCGCCTCGCTGGCGGCCACGACCGCTGCTTCCTCTTGAGGCTGAGCTACGTCCCTTGCTCGCCCCACTGCCGGGTCCCCATTCGGCCCCGCTGCCGGGTCCTCAGTCGGCCCCGAAGCCGCGGCGTTCGACGCCCCCGAATCGATACCGGCGCCCGGGGTGTCAGGTGGTTCAGCTGTCTCGCCGATAGCGTCCAGGAGCGACCCTCCCTCAACCGGCTTCGTCTCGGGAGCGGCTGACTGCGCAGCCAGGCTGGACGGCGCCTGCCACTGGATGCGGGGTGGTTCGGCGAGCGGCCGCCCACCAAACTCGGCCAGCCAGGCCGCAACGAGGGCGAGGTTCTCCCGCCACTGTTCCTCCGAGATCGGCGGCAGGATCGAGTCCCAGAGCGACAGGAAGGTGCCGCGGAGCTGGAGCCGACCGTACGGCCGGGCGAGGAACCACATGTGGAGATGGGCGGACCCGTCACCCCAGCGGTTGACGTGTACCCGGGCCACCCCGTCGAGCGAGCGGATGGCGCGTTCCAGTCGTACCGTCATCACGCCCAACTCGGCGGCGAGAAGATTCGGCAGATCCCCGAGATCGAGGTGCGACCGCGACTCCAGGATGAGGACCATCGGCAGGCCGGTCGGCCGGTCCATGGCTCGTACGCGCCAGCGTTCGCCGACCCAGATGTAGGCCTCGTCGGGTGCCAGGCAGGCGGTGCATTCTCGGTGAGCCTCACCCTTGCGGGGCGGCTCGACTGGGACCGGATCGGCGAGTGGCTTGACTCGGAGGTCGCCCTCGAAGGGGAAGGACGGCCACTGGGTGAAGTCCGGGATTGAGGGAGGGGTGTCGTGCACGACGCTGACCCTAACCGAGTCCGCGACCACTGTCCCTACTCGAAACGTCTTCGACTTTCCGCAGCGCTCGAATGTCGGGACAGGGGACGCCAGATAGTTCTCCCCAGGGTTATCCACAGGCCAGCCGGTCGCCGAATTCTCGCCGCTGTCGTGCTTCGACAAGGGGTTTCGGGTCATGTTTCACGTGAAACGGCGTGAGCCTGTGGACAACTGATGTGGATAACGTCAGCGGGCCGACGACATCGACGGGCAGACGTACCGACGCGGGTGTAACGGAGCGAGGCGCGCCGGCGAGTACTGGGCACTCCGCTCAACGCCCGCACCCAACACCGTCGTTTCACGTGAAACCACGACCCGGCGCATGGCGACCAGAGCTGGGGCCGAGCGCCACCGGCCTGCTGGCCGATGGACTCAGCTTGTCGCCTCGTCGACCGGCGTGACCCCAAGAAGCGCTCCCTCGATCATCTGTCGGCCTGGTCCTGTTCCAGCCACCCGCGCCACTACGTGGTCCAGCCGGAGGGCCCGACGGCTCGGGTGAATGGAACGCGACCTTCGAGTCCGGCTTTGAAACTGCCGCCGCTTGGTCGGTCATCCCTTGGCCCTGCGCCACCCCGCCCGCCACCACTTGAGGAAGGCAACCCGGCGTCTGTCCCGCGCCCGGCACCGCGCTACACATCACCGGCGGACTCGACCAGTCTCGCCGTGCCAGGAGCGGAGACCCAGCGGTCGCTCTACCCACACCCGTGTTTCACGTGAAACGGCCACCCCGTCCGCTCGCCTGGGCCGTGCGCTCTGGGTTCCTTTGCGCCGACGCCTTCGGAGCGGACGCTGCTAGGCCCACCCCTTTTGAACGTGCGCTCTAGTTCTTCTGCGCGGACCTTCTGAGCCGACCTTTCTGAGCCGCGCAGCTACGAGCCGTGCGGCCATTCGCCCGCTCCCTACTGGGTCGCCTCCTTCTCGGCGGCTCTCTGATGGGTCGCTCCGGCAGGGCTGCGTCCGGTCCAACTCGCCGGTGGGCTGCTGCCCTGTCGGTCCGACCTAGGGCCGAGGTACGTCTCTGGCGGCCTCCGGCTGGGCGAGCTGTCTGGGCGAGCTTCCGTCGGTCGGCCGCCCGGTGCGTCCCTCGGTGTCGTCACCGACGCCCTGGCACTGCCCCACGACAGCCGCAGCCCCAGGGCCCGCCGAAACCATCTCCGTTCGGTGCCGGATTCGACAAGTCGGGTCACGGATTGCGGCATGTCGCGCCATAGCTCTGGCCCGAGGGCCCGACATGCCGCAAGTCGGGAGTCGAGCTGGCCTGCCCTCGGCGTCTGCGTGGCCATGCAGCGGAACGCCCCCGAGTGCCATCGTCGCCTGCCCACGGAGGCCGCTCGTGGCGGCTGGGACCGGTCTCTGTGGCCCGCTGCGGGCTACCCGGAAGACGACAAGGCCGCCTCGTCGCATTGGGACGAGGCGGCCTAGTGGTTCCGGTTGTTCAGTTCTCCGGTTCTTCGGGCTCTACTCCGATGATGCCGACGATCCGCTCAAGGTCGTCGACCGTCGCGAACTCAATCGTGATCTTGCCCTTGCTCCGCCCGATGTCGACCTTCACCCGGGTGTCGAACCGGTCGGAGAGGCGGTCGGCGAGGTCGGTCAGCGCCGGTGCGTGCGGCTTCGGCCGACGCTTCGCCGACTCCTTCTTGCCCGGTCCGTCATTGAGGGCGAGCGCGACGATTTCCTCGGTCGCACGGACCGACAGTCCCTCGGCGACGATTCGCAGTGCCAGTTGCTCCTGGGTCTCCGGATCCTCCAGGCTGAGCAGCGCCCGGGCGTGCCCGGCGGAGAGGACACCGGCCGCCACCCGCCGCTGCACCGGTGCCGGTAGGTTCATCAGCCGAATGGTGTTCGAGATCTGCGGCCGGCTGCGACCGATGCGCCTGGCGAGTTCCTCGTGGGTGGCGCCGAACTCCTCCAGCAACTGCTGATAGGCGGCCGCCTCTTCCAGCGGGTTGAGGTTCGCCCGGTGGATGTTCTCGAGCAGCGCGTCCCGCAGCATGGCGTCGTCCCGGGTGTCTCGGACGATCGCCGGGATGTTCTCCCGACCGACCGCCTGCGCGGCACGCCACCGGCGCTCGCCCATGACGAGCTCGAACTTCTCGCCGTCGAGTTGCCGCACCACGATCGGCTGGAGAAAGCCGACCTCCTGGATGGAGGTCTTCAGCTCCTCCAGGGCCTCCTCGTCGAAGACCTGGCGAGGCTGTTTCGGGTTGGGCACGATCGAGTCGACCGGGATCTCCGCGAAGCGCGCACCCGGCACCGGGCTCAGCGTCTCGTCAGGCTCGATGGTCGGGGACGGCACCGGCATCGGGGCCGGTGTCGCCACGGCCGTCGACCCGCTCACTCCCGCTGTCGGCGCGCCGACGGCAGCACCGGCGTTGGGTGCCGGCCCGGTCGGAATCAGCGCCCCCAGGCCCCGCCCCAGACCGCCCCGTGGACGGTTCTTCATGCCACGCCTCCCAGCGCCTCGTCCGCACTACGCATTCCGGCTCACCGGCTCCTTGACGCCCCGCTCGGCGATCTCCTGCGCGGCCTCGAAGTAGCTCGTCGCGCCCCGCGAACCGGGATCGTAGGTCATCACCGACTGGCCGTAGCTGGGCGCCTCGGAGACCCGCACGTTACGCGGAATCACCGCCTGGAGCACCTTGTCGCCGAAGTGGTTCCGGACGTCCTGCTCGACCGCGTCGGCGAGCCGGGTACGACGGTCGTACATGGTGAGCAGAATCGTGGAGACCTCAAGCTGCGGGTTGAGGTGCTGACGAACCAGGTTGATGTTGTTGATCAGCTGGTTCAGCCCCTCAAGCGCGTAGTACTCACACTGGATGGGGATGAGCACCTCCTGCGCGGCGACCAACGCGTTGACCGTCAACAGACCGAGCGAGGGCGGGCAGTCGATGAACACGTAGTCGAAGTGCCCCGGGTAGGCGGTGATGGCGCGGTCGAGACGCGACTCGCGGGCCACCACTGACACCAGCTCGATCTCGGCACCGGCGAGATCGATGGTGGCCGGCACACACCAGAGGTTGGGGATGCCCTCCACCGCCTGGGTCACGTCCTCCAGCGGCACACTGTTGATCAGACAGTCGTAGACGTCCGGCACGCCGGTGTGGTGTGGCACGTTGAGGCCGGTCGAGGCGTTGCCCTGCGGATCGAGGTCAACCACGAGCACCCGGTTGCCGTGCAGGGCCAGCGCCACCGCGAGGTTGACCGTGGTCGTGGTCTTACCCACACCGCCCTTCTGGTTCGCGACGCACATGACCCGGGTCCGGTCGGGCCGAGGCATGGTCACCTCGCCACTGGGATTCAGGATCTGCACGGCGCGCATCGCCTCCATTGCCAACGGTGGGTCATCCTCTTCGCGCGTCGGGGTTTCACGTGAAACGTACGCGGCCTCGGGCGCGGCGGACGGGTAGGACCCGTCCGCAGGTGCGGGCGTGTCGGAAGCCGGTCGAGGATCCGGCACCACCGCGGCTGTCGGGGGGTGTGCTGCCGCCACCTCGAACCGAGCAGAGGCGGAGGTGTTCCGGCGGATCGGGATCACCCGCGCGTCGGGAGACGCGTTGACCGGGCGGCCACTCGCATCCGTACCGTCGCGTCCGTCGCCGGCCCCCGACCACGGAACACCCGACGTCGGCGCGTTCCGACCGGGTTCCGGTGGGCTCTGCGGCACCTCGGAGGGCCGCCAGTTCGGATATTCGGTTTCACGTGAAACGGGGTCACCCGCTGACCCGGTCACGCGCGGATCGTCGTACCTGCCGTCGTCATGCACCTGTCATCCCTGCCCGCTTCGGATGGTCGGTCCGCACCCGTCAACCGGGCCACTCGCGTGCTCTCCGCAGAGGTACCGCCCGGCGGGAGCGGCCGGGCCCCGGAGGGAGATCCATCGCCGCCCGCTCCACACTATCGACGCGCGGCCAGCCTACGGCGCACGGGCGCGGCCGGTCCACGTCGGGTTCGTAACCCGCCGGTCGCGGCGCGCGCAGCGGAACGGGTAACCCGCCTCGGAACGCTGCAATTCGCGGCTGTCTGCGGCGTACGGGCCCAGGTCATCCGTGCGAAGCCTCCAAGAGCGCAGCTGCTCCGACTACCGTCGACGCGACCGCGACTTTCTGGACGACGTCCGGGCCGCCGGACCGACCAGTCTCTCCCGGACGATCTCAACCACCGTGGTCGGCGGCTCCACGACGCCTTCACCACACCGATGCAGTGCGGGCTGACCGCCACCAAGACGGTGCACCGCCTCGGCATGCTCGGCGATCTCCTCCGCCGCCGAGGCACCCTTCAGGGCGAGTAGTCGGCCACCGATTCCGGTGAGGGGTAGACACCAGCCCGCCAGCCGGTCCAGTGGTGCCACCGCCCGAGCGGTGACCACGTCCCCAGGCCCAACCTCCGACACCGCGACCGCTTCCTCGGCTCGACCGCGGAACACCCGTACGGAGTTGGTCAGGCCGAGCGCCTCCACCGTCTCGTTGAGGAAGGCGGTACGGCGGGCCAGCGGCTCGATGAGCGTCATCGCCAGGTCGGGCCGGGCGATGGCGAGCACCAGGCCGGGAAGGCCGGCACCCGATCCCACGTCCAGCACGGAGGCACCCGGTGGGATCAGCTCGGCCACCGCCGCGCAGTTCAGCAGGTGACGATCCCAGATCCGGGGGGCCTCGCGTGGACCGATCAGCCCCCGTACCACCCCGTCGGTGACAAGCAGTTCGGCGTAGGCCGCAGCGACGTCGAGGCGTACGCCGAAGAGCCTGCTCGCCGCTCCGGCCAGTTCGGACGGCAGCACTGCTGTGGTGGGCTGAGGCGGGACAGCCGCCGGCCCGGGCGGCGTACCACCCGGGCCGGACGCGGCAACGCCGCTGGCGTCGTCTTGCCGCACCCGTCAGTCCGCAGGACGGACGACGATGCGCCGGCTGGGCTCGACGCCCTCGGACTCGCTCTCCACCCCGTCGATGGCGTTGACCACGTCGTGGACGCACTTGCGCTCGAAGGCGGACATCGGCTCCAGCCGCACCGGCTCGCCGTGCTCCTTGACCTTCTCGACGGCGTTGCGGGCGACCGCAGCCAGTTCCTTACGCCGGTTGGCCCGGTACCCGCCAACGTCGAGCAGCAGGCGGCTCGGCGAGCCGGTCTGCCGGAACACCGCGAGCCGGGCCAGCTCCTGAAGTGCTTCGAGGGTGGCACCGCGCTGGCCGACGAGGTTCTGCAGGCGGCCACCGACGACCTCGACCACCGGGCGGCCACCCGACACCAGCTCGTCGATGTCGCCGTCGTAATCGAGGATGTCGAGCAGCCCCTCCACGTAGTCGGCCGCGATCTCGCTCTGCCGGAACAGGTCGCTCTCGCCGGGGGCCTTGCTCGGCGCCGCTTCGGCGTCGGTCTCCTCCGGCTCGCCCTCGACCGGAGCCGCCGCGGTCGGCTCCTCGTCGTCCAGGGGCTGTTCGGCGCGGGGGATGCTGGTGTCGGTCACGGTGTCATCTCCGTACTCGCTCGGCCGGACCTCGGGTCCGCTGGTTCCCCGCGGCCGGCGGGACGTCGCCGGTGCCCACGGGCACGTCTGTAGGGCAGTCTCGCCCGTCCGCCACGGCGCGCGTGGCGCTTCGCGTTCCGGCGCCGGCCTGACGGCGGCGGCACGGCGCGCAACGGGCCGCCGCCGGTCTCCCGGCAGCGGCCCGGACGATTCAGCCCTGCCGCTTGGCGGGGCGGCCCTTCTTCGGGTTGGCCGGCTTGGCGCCCGGCTTCGGCCCGGCGATCTTCGGCGCGGCGGGGGGCGGCGGCACGGCAGCCGGCTTGCTCCGGCCGAACAGCCCACCGGTCTTCGCGGGCTGCGCCCCGTTACGCGCCGAGGTGCCCGGCTTGCCGCTGGTCGCGGTCACCGGCGGCGGGAACTTGCGCAGCACCCACTGCTGCTGCCCGAGGGTGAACAGGTTGTTGGTGACCCAGTAGATGATCACACCGATCGGGAAGATGGCGCCGGAGACCAGCAGGGACAGCGGGATGCCGTAGAGCATCAGGCGCTGGATCATGCGCTGCTGCGGGTCCTCCGCCCAGCCCGTCTTGAGGATCATCTGGCGGCTGGTGAGGTAGGTGGTACCCATCATCACCAGCACCAGAACGCCGGCCATGATCTTCACGACGGTGCCGTTGGCGCCGAGCTGCGCCAGTTCCGCCGCGGTCGAGCCGAACTTGCTGGCGATCGGGGCGGTGAACAGGGTCGCGTCAGAGGCGCTGTTGAACTGGTCGACGGTCCAGCCGTAGATGTCCTTGTTGTTCTTCGCCGGGTCCGGGTTGAGGCGGCGCAGGACGTGGAAGAGGCCGAGGAAGACCGGGATCTGGAGGAACATCGGAAGGCAGCCCATGAGCGGGTTGGCCTTTTCCTTCCGGTAGAGCTCCATCATCTCCTTCTGGAGCGTCTCCCGGTCACCCTTGTGCTTCTCCTGGAGGGCCTTCACCTGCGGCTGAAGCGCCTGCATCGCCCGCTGCGACTTGATCTGTTTGACGAAGACCGGGAACAGGATCACCCGGACGGTGACCACCAGGAAGACGATGGCGAGGATCCACGCCCAGTTCGTGCCGAGGACCGCAGTGTCCGGAATGCCGATGGCGTCCCAGGCCGAGTGCCAGGCCAGCAGGATCCACGAGATCGCGTAGTAGATCCAGTCGAGACTCAATTCTCAGGCTCCAGTCACGTCGGCAGGTCGGCGGCCGCCCGGCTCCGGAACCGGGTCGTATCCACCAGGATGGAATGGGTGGCAGCGCGACAGTCGCCGGACCGTCAGGCCGGCTCCCCGGAGCGCGCCGTGCCGGGCCACCGCCTCCAGGGCGTAGGCGCTGCACGACGGGTAGAACCGACAGCGGGCCGGCAACGCCGGACTTATCCACCGACGGTACGCGATGATGGGCAGGGTCAGCACCCGGGCACCCGGGGTAGCCGGGCGCGACGATGTCTGCTCGGCGCTCATCGAGGCCGCCGCCCCCGGCCGGATCGAGCGGCGACGAGCGCCGCATCCAGGTCGGTGCCGAGCCGTTGATACGTGGCGTCCGCCGCGGTCGGCAGGGCGCGTACCACGAGGGTGCTTCCGGCCGGCAGGTCGATAAGGCGCTCCCGGGTCAGCTGCCGCAACCGGCGGCGGACCCGGTTCCGTACCACTGCCGGCCCGACCGCCTTGGAAACCACGAATCCGGCGCGGGACACCGGCGGGGAGTCTGCCTCCGCGTTGTCCCGCGCCGGATTCGGCGCTGCATTGTCGGATCCGGCTGCGTTCGGCACGGTCAGATGAACGACCAGAGCGCCGCGGCCGGCTCGCCGGCCACCGCGAACCGCTGCGGCGAAGTCGCTGCTGCGCCGCAGTCGTTGGGCGGCCGCCAGCACGACTGCCACGTCCTCCGGAGCGGACCTGACCGGCCTCAGGCCGACAGGCGGGCGCGACCCTTGGCGCGACGGGTCGAGATGATGGCGCGGCCGGCCCGGGTGCGCATGCGCAGCCGGAAGCCGTGGGTCTTCGCGCGCCGGCGGTTGTTCGGCTGGTAGGTGCGCTTGCTCACGTCAGGCTCTCCGTTGTCGGACGCCCCGGACGAGTGGATCGCCGGGTCGTGGTGGTCCGGGCCGCCGCTGTGGTGGCCCCGATCGGTGCTGCCCGTCGGTGCGTGACCCCGGTTGCGCGGTGAGCGACCGCAGGCAGCGAGCACCCATCACCCTAGCAGAGGGCGTGAGAGCAGCCCCTCCAGCCTAGGTCGGGGGATAATCAGCGTCAAACCTGGCCACTTCGACGGTGAGCTGCGACGGAAGACGACCGAAGCGGTGGTTTTCACGAATGCCGACAGGGGGTGAGCCGCGTCGGCGGTTGAAGACGCAGCGACAACGCTGTTACCGTGCCCGATTGCGGTCAGCGTCGGAGTTGCGCCGATGTCGCCGGCAGGCAAGACCGGACACGGTAGTGAATCGTTCGGCACGGTGAACCCCGCTTCAGTGCCCGGCCACGGCAGGGGGCAGGTCCGACCCGAGCCCGGCGGGCGGCCACAATCGGTCGGTACACAGGCTGTGGATAACTTGTGGAGAACGACCGGGTGCGGCGACCGGGTGGGTGGCGTGATCTCGCCCGCCGGTACGGGCCACCGGGAGACGGCGGCGTCCGGGAGCAGAGGCGAGGGGGTGGCACGACGGTGGCCGGTACGACCGACCTTGCCGCGGTGTGGACGGCGACGACCGACGAACTCGCTGACGAGATCATTTCCGCGCAGCAGCGGGCCTACCTGCGGCTGACCCGGCTGCGGGCGATCGTCGAGGACACCGTCCTGCTCTCCGTCCCGGATGCCTTCACCCGGGACGTGATCGAGTCCCGGTTGCGCCCGGCCATCACCGAGGCGCTCACCCGCCGGCTGGGCCGGCCGATCCAGGTCGCCGTCACCGTCCGGGTACCGGAGGACGGGCGGGCCATCGGCACCGTCTACCGCAGCACCCCCGAATCGGAGCCGGTGGACCACGGTCCCGGCGAGGTCGACGACCGGCCGACAGGTCTCGACGGCGGGCGGCAACTGCCGCTGATTCCCGAGCAGCCGCACCCCGGCCGTTTCGACCGGCCGCCGCTGCCGGACGCCACGCGCGTCGAGGACGATTCCCACACCTCAGCCCCCGACGGTCAGGAAACTCTCTTCGGTGCCGGGTTCGGCGAGCCCGTCCGGCCGGCGGAGAACACCGGACGGCGGGCGCCGGAGCGGTTGAGCTTCACCGAGCAGGGCGGGCATCTGGACCGAGCGCCCACCGGCGCGGGCGGCTTCGCGCCCCGGTACGGCGACGGGTCCGGCGTCTCGCCTCGCGACCAGCACGGGATCCGGGCGATACCGGCCGACGGAGGCACCGACAGCGGGCCGGGCCGCAGTGGCCCGGATCAGCGGCCGGTCGGCCGGGACGACCGACGGCTGCCCACCGGCGCGGACAGCGGCGGTAACCGGCTCAACCCGAAGTACATGTTCGAGACGTTCGTCATCGGCTCGTCCAACCGGTTCGCGCACGCCGCGTCGGTAGCGGTGGCCGAGTCACCGGCGAAGGCGTACAACCCGCTGTTCATCTACGGCAGCTCCGGGTTGGGCAAGACCCACCTGCTGCATGCCATCGGCCACTACGCCACGACGTTGGGCAACGCCCGCTCGGTCCGGTACGTCTCGACCGAGGAGTTCACCAACGACTTCATCAACTCGCTGCGGGACGACAAGACCAGCGCCTTCCAACGCCGCTACCGCGACGTCGACATCCTGCTGATCGACGACATCCAGTTCCTGGAGAACCGCGAGCGGACCCAGGAGGAGTTCTTCCACACCTTCAACACGCTGCACAACGCGAACAAGCAGATCGTGATCACCTCCGACCGCTCGCCCAAGCAGCTGGCGACGCTGGAGGACCGGCTGCGTACCCGCTTCGAATGGGGCCTGCTCGCCGACATCCAGCCGCCGGACCTGGAAACCCGGATCGCGATCCTGCAGAAGAAGGCAGCCCAGGAGCGGCTCTACGCCCCGCCGGACGTGCTGGAGTTCATCGCCTCCCGGGTGTCCAACTCGATCCGGGAACTGGAGGGGGCACTGATCCGGGTCACCGCGTTCGCCAGCCTCACCCGGTCGAACGTGGAGCTGTCGCTGGCCGAGGAGGTACTGCGGGACTTCATCCCGGACGGTGCCGGGCCGGAGATCACCGCTGACCAGATCATGGTCTCCACCGCTGACTACTTCGGGGTCAGCCTGGAGGACCTGCGTGGGCACTCCCGCTCGCGGGTACTGGTGAACGCCCGTCAGGTCGCCATGTACCTGTGTCGCGAGCTCACCGACCTGTCACTGCCCCGGATCGGCCAGGCATTCGGCGGGCGGGACCACACCACCGTCATGCACGCCGACCGCAAGATCCGTCAGCAGATGGCCGAGCGGCGCTCGCTCTACAACCAGATCGCCGAGCTGACCAACCGGATCAAGCAGAACACCTGAGGGGTACGCCCGTCGTACGTTCACGGCGAAGGGTCTGGCCGGTTCCGGTCGGACCCTTCTTCGCGCTCATCGGTTGACCCTCAACGAGGTTCAGGCCACACCATCGAAGGCGTGTCCACACCGCCTGCCACTCGTTGTCCACAGCTCGTTATCCACGGGCAGTGGATGAACACGCGCCGTCAGCGCCCAGTTACCCACAGCCTGTGGAGAAACCCTGGGGACAACGCTGTGGACCGCTGTGGACGCCTGGGGACAACCACCGGCGCTGTCCACCGACGGACGGCTGCCTGTGGGAAAGCTGTTGAAGGTTCTGGGGATGACGGTGGACGAGACGCTCGCGACGATCCACAGGTCTGGGGAGAAAGTCGGTGGATTACCGGTGGACAACCGGTGGACGACGGTGGACAACCGTGTGCACGGAGAGCGCCTGTGGATCGCCGACCGGGTTTTTCCCCCGCCCATCCACAGCGAAACCACCTGTGTATAACCTGTCTGACCTGCCCATACTCGGGTTCTCCACAGTTTGCACAGGTGCGATGAAGACGATGAGTTATCTCTTCTAAAAGAACAAAAACCAATCATCACCGTTGGACTTCCTGTGGATCGGTCGACAGCCGCCGGGCCAGACCCGTCAGCAGCGACACGATCCACGGGGTCGGGCACACAGCCGATACCCTCGCGCCCTAAGGTGCGAGGGGTACCCGCACGCCAGGCGGGTCGGTGGGCAGCGTCCGGCATGAGAGAGTTGACGACGTCGACGTCGACGCGGAGGCATTAATGAAGTTCCGAGTGGAGCGCGACGCGCTCGCCGAGGCCGTGGCCTGGACCGCGAAGAGCCTGCCCAACCGGCCATCCGTACCGGTACTGGCCGGGGTGCTGCTGCGCGTCACCGATGGCAGCTTGCAGGTCTCCGGCTTCGACTACGAGGTCAGCAGCCAGGTCACCGTGGAGGTCCAGGGCGACGCAGACGGCGCTGCGCTGGTCTCCGGGCGGCTGCTCGCCGAGATCACCAAGGCGTTGCCGGCCAAGCCCGTAGACATCGCCGCCGTCGGGGCGCACCTCGAACTGGTCTGCGGCAGCGCCCGGTTCACCCTGCCCACCATGCCGGTGGAGGACTACCCCACCCTGCCCGAGATGCCGGCCAGCGCCGGCACAGTCGATGCCGCCGCGTTCGCCGCAGCGGTGGCACAGGTGGCGATCGCCGCCAGCCGGGACGAGACGCTGCCGATGATGACCGGGGTACGCATCGAGCTCTCCGGCGGCAATCTGGCCATGCTCGCCACCGACCGTTACCGGCTGGCCCTGCGCGAGATGGAGTGGAACCCGGACGACCCGGAGATCAGCCTCAACGCGCTGGTCCCCGCCCGGACGCTCAACGACACCGCCAAGACCCTCGGCCCCCTCGGTGGCCAGGTGGTGCTCGCCCTGTCCCAGGGCGCCGCCGGCGAAGGCATGATCGGCTTCTCCGGTGGCACCCGACGCACCACCAGCCGACTGCTCGACGGCGCCAACTACCCGCCGGTCCGCTCGCTCTTCCCCGCCAGTCACAACGCCGAGGCCCAGGTGCCGGTCAGCACCCTCATCGAGGTGGTCAAGCGGGTCGCCCTGGTGGCCGAGCGTGCCACCCCCGTGCTGCTCAGCTTCAGCGCCGATGGGCTGGTGGTGGAGGCCGGCGGCACCGAGGAGGCCCGCGCCAGCGAGGCCATGGAGGCCAACTTCACCGGCGAACCGCTGACCATCGGTTTCAACCCGCAGTACCTCATCGACGGGTTGTCCAACCTCGGCACCCAGTTCGCCGTGCTGCACTTCGTCGACGCCTTCAAGCCCGCGGTCATTTCCCCCGCCGGCGAGGATGGCGAGCTCATCGGTGGGTACCGGTACCTCATCATGCCGATCCGCGTGTCCCGCTGACCGGCAGAGCCAACCGCACCCACGAAAGGTCACCAGAGATGCAGCTCGGCCTGGTAGGACTCGGCCGGATGGGCGGCAACATGCGCGAACGGCTGCGCACCGCCGGTCACGAGGTGGTCGGTCTCGACCACAACCTGGAGCGCAGCGATGTAGCCAGCATGGCTGAACTGGCCGAGAAGCTGGACACGCCGCGCGCGGTATGGGTGATGGTGCCCGCCGCCGTCACCGACGCCACCATCGACGAGGTGGCCGCCGTGCTCGACGAGGGCGACCTCATCATCGACGGCGGCAACTCGCGGTTCAGCGACGACGCCCCCCGCGCGGAGCGGCTGCACGAACGTGGGATCGGCTACGTCGACGTGGGCGTCTCCGGCGGGGTGTGGGGCCGGCAGAACGGCTACGGCCTGATGGTCGGCGGCGCGCAGGAACACGTCGACCGACTCATGCCGATCTTCGACGCGCTCAAGCCCGACGGCGAGTACGGCTTCGTGCACGCCGGGCCGGTCGGTGCCGGCCACTACGCCAAGATGGTGCACAACGGCATCGAGTACGGCCTGATGCACGCCTACGCCGAGGGCTACGAGCTGATGGCCGCCTCCGAACTGGTGACGAACGTGCCCGGCGTGATCAAGTCCTGGCGCGAGGGCACCGTGGTCCGTTCCTGGCTGCTGGACCTGCTCGACCGGGCCCTCGACGAAGACCCCGAGCTGACCCAGCTCAGCGACTACACCGAGGACACCGGCGAGGGTCGCTGGACGGTGGACGAGGCGGTCCGGCTCGCGGTACCGCTCAACGTCATCACCGCCTCGTTGTTCGCCCGGTTCTCCTCCCGTCAGGACGACTCACCGGCGCTGAAGGCCGTCTCCGCACTGCGGCAGCAGTTCGGCGGGCACGCCGTACGCAAGCCCTGACCGGCACCGCGACCCCGTGTACGTCCGCCGGCTCGAACTTGTCGACTTCCGCTCGTACGAGCGGATCGGCGTCGACCTCGAACCGGGCCCAAACGTCCTGATCGGCGCCAACGGCGTCGGCAAGACGAACCTGGTCGAGGCGTTGGGCTACGTCGCGACCCTCGACTCACACCGGGTCGCCACCGATGCCCCGCTGGTGCGGATGGGTGCCACCGCCGCGGTGATCCGCTGCGCGGTGGTGCACGACGGCCGTGAACTCCTGGTGGAGTTGGAGATCGTCCCGGGCAAGGCCAACCGGGCCCGCCTCGGCCGCTCCCCGGCCCGCCGGGCCCGCGACGTGCTGGGCGCACTGCGGCTGGTGCTCTTCGCCCCGGAAGACCTCGAACTGGTCCGGGGCGACCCGGCCGAACGCCGCCGCTACCTCGACGACCTGCTGGTGCTGCGCCAACCTCGCTACGCCGGCGTACGCGCCGACTACGAGCGGGTGGTCAAACAACGCAACGCGCTGCTGCGCACCGCGTACCTCGCCCGCAAGACCGGCGGGTCGCGCGGCGGTGACCTGTCCACCCTCGCCGTCTGGGACACGCACCTGGCCCGGCACGGCGCCGAACTGCTCGCCGGGCGGCTGGAACTGGTCGCCGCCCTGGCCCCGCACGTCACCAAGGCGTACGACGCGGTGGCCGCCGGCCGCGGCGCGGCGGGAATCAGCTACCGACCCTCGGTCGACCTCGCCGAACCCACCACCGACCGGGAGGCCCTCGCGGCGGTGCTCACCACCGCACTTGAGGAGTCCCGCTCCGCCGAGATCGAACGCGGCACCACCCTGGTCGGCCCGCACCGCGACGAACTCAGCCTCACCCTCGGCCCCCTGCCGGCCAAGGGCTACGCCAGCCACGGCGAATCGTGGTCGTACGCGCTCGCGTTGCGGCTGGCCGGCTACGACCTGCTGCGCAACGACGGCATCGAACCGGTGCTGGTGCTCGACGACGTCTTCGCCGAACTGGACGCGGGCCGGCGGGACCGACTCGCCGAACTGGTCGGCGGGGCCAGTCAACTGCTGGTGACCTGCGCGGTCGCCGACGACGTGCCAGCCGCCCTGCGTGGCGCCCGGTACGAGGTGACGGAGGGGGCGGTGCGTCGTGCCGACTGAGCCACAGCCGCCGGACAGCGCGCCCGAGGGGCAGCCGCGTGGCTCGGCTGCGGGACGCGGTGCGCGTACCGCCAGGAAGGGCGGCACCGGCGACGGCGGCCGAACCGACAAGCCCGCCAGCCGCCCGGCGGAGCCGCCAGCCGCAGCGCCCACGGCGGAGGCCGGCGGCACCCTGCCGGTGACCGGCGACGGCGAGGGCGTCTCCGGCCCGCAGCTGGCACGTGCGGTCCTGGACGCGGCGAAGGCGCGGCGGGAAGCCGCCGGCCGTCCCCGCCGTCGCACAACGACCGGGAGCGGCGACGGCGAGCGCCGGCTGCGCGGCTACTCCGGGCCCGGACCGGACCCGCGTGACCCGCAGCCACTCGGCGCGGTGCTCAACCGGCTGGTGAAGGCCCGGGGTTGGCAACAGCCGGCGGCCGAGGCCACCGTCTTCGGCGCCTGGGAACGGGTGGTCGGCGCGGAGGTCGCCCAGCACAGCCGCCCGGTGAAGCTGGAGAACGGGGAACTGACCGTGGAGGCCCGCTCCACGGCCTGGGCGACGCAGCTGCGGCTGCTTGCCGGCTCGCTGTTGCAGCAGATAGCTCGCGAGGTCGGCCACAACGTGGTCCGCAAACTGCACATCCACGGCCCGGCCGCCCCATCCTGGTCACGCGGCCCACGACGGGTGCGCGGCCGGGGACCCCGCGACACCTACGGCTGACCGTCGGGGCGGAGTCCGGGGACCGTGGCTACGTCTGGGCCGCCCTGCGAGGTGCCGCCGACTCGGCGTAGACGGCGAAGCCGTTGTCGGCGCAGCGCCGGTAGAAGGCGGCGAGCACGCTCAGCTCAGCGCAGGTGAAGGTCCACTGCGGCGCGGCACCGCTGTCGTCGCGCAGCGCGTCCAACCGGCTGTCCAGCCACCGTAGCTGCTGCTCGGCCAGGCGGCCGTCGGCCAGCAGCGAACGCAGCACCTTACCCACCGAGTCGAAGGTGACCGCCTCACCGTACGGACGGTGCGTGGCGACGAAGCGTTCGATGCCGCCCGCGATCCAGCCGCACCCGTCCGGGTCGATGACCGGATCCTCGTCCTCGGCGGCGGCGTCTGTGGCGTAGAGCACACCATCGAGTCCGAGGATCAGATCCACCACTTCGGTGTACGCGGTGGCCCGGACCGTGCCTGTCTTCGCGATCAGCTCAGCGAGCGCGGCGGTCGGCGCCGAAATCCCCGGCACGTCCACGATGTCGCCGAAATCGACGAACTCGGCCGGTGCGACCGGGTCGTAGAAGCGGCCGGTCCGCGGCCACTGAACCGCGACATTGTCCAGCCCCATCTGGTGTCACCTCTCAAGGCACGGGCGAGTGGATCGGGTCGATCGTCCGGTTCCAACGTTGAAAGATCAAGGCCGCTGCGGCAACCCGAGGGTCACGGATCGCCCGTCCCGGGTCGTACCAACCGGTACCGCCCACCTCTCACCGCCGGACCCGGCAGCGCCGTCACGCGACAGATCCGTTGATCATGCCGTGGCGTGTAGGGGGAGTCGCGGACAGCGCGATTCGGCCCGCTACGGAGATCTGAGCCGCTGCGAAGGGGTGCCGAGTGGTGGTTCTGTCGCCCGCGCACAGTAAGATTGGCGTGAGACGAAGACCCGGTGCGGAGTGACGGGTCACGGGTCCGGTGCGGGCCCGCGATCATCCGTCCGACTCGGGTCGAGCCGATCGCGATCCGCGGGCAACCGCGGCGACCGGCGCGTTCGACCCGTACCCCGGAATTGTCCCCGGTGCCGGTCCGCGTGCCGACGTCGCGCCTGTCCGCCGAACCCGCGTTCGACGTGCCCTGTGGCGCGCCGGGCGCGAGAAAGTGGCCGAGGGTGGCAGCGCAGGAAAATCAGCAGTACGGCGCCGAGTCGATCACCGTTCTCGAAGGGCTGGAGGCGGTCCGCAAGCGGCCCGGCATGTACATCGGGTCCACCGGCGAACGCGGTCTGCACCACCTCGTGTGGGAGGTCGTCGACAACGCGGTGGACGAGGCGCTGGCCGGCTACTGCGACACCATCGACGTGGTGCTGCTCGCCGACGGCGGCGTCCGGGTCACCGACAACGGCCGGGGCTTCCCGGTCGACCTGCATCCCAAGCTCAAGAAGCCGGGCGTCGAGGTGGCACTGACCGTGCTGCACGCGGGCGGCAAGTTCGACGGCAAGGCGTACGCGGTCTCCGGCGGCCTGCACGGCGTCGGCGTCAGCGTGGTCAACGCCCTCTCCACCAAGATGGCCGTGGAGATCCACAAGGACGGCTTCGTCTGGCGGCAGCAGTACCACCACTCCAAGCCGACCGCCCTGGAGAAGGGCGAGCCGACCGACCGCACCGGCTCGGCGGTCTCCTTCTGGCCGGACCCGGACGTCTTCGAGACCGTCGACTTCGACCTCCAGACGATCTACCGCCGGCTCCAGGAGATGGCGTTCCTGACCCGTGGCCTCACCATCCACCTGCTCGACGAGCGGGTCGCGGAGGGTGAGGAGGGCAAGCTCCGCGAGGTCACCTTCAAGTACGACGGCGGTATCGCCGACTTCGTCCGCCACCTCAACGCCTCGAAGACCCCGATTCACAAGACGGTGATCGAGTACGGCGCCGAAGAAGAGGGCATGTCGCTCGAGATCGCCATGCAGTGGAACGAGTCGTACGGCGAGTCGGTCTACACCTTCGCCAACAACATCAACACGCACGAGGGCGGCACCCACGAGGAGGGCTTCCGGGCCGCGTTGACGAGCGTCGTCAACCGGTACGGCACGGACAAGAAACTGCTCAAGGGTGACGAGAAGCTCTCCGGTGAGGACATCCGCGAGGGCCTGGCCGCGATCATCTCGGTCAAGCTGACAAACCCGCAGTTCGAGGGTCAGACCAAGACCAAGCTCGGCAACACGCCGGTCAAGAGCTTCGTGCAGCGGGTCTGCAACGACCGGCTGGTCGACTGGCTGGACCGCAACCCCGCCGAGGCAAAGATCATCATTACCAAGGCTTCCCAGGCGGCCCGCGCCCGGATCGCCGCCCAGCAGGCCCGCAAGCTGGCCCGGCGCAAGTCGCTGCTGGAGTCCGGCTCGATGCCGGGCAAGCTGGCCGACTGCCAGTCCACCGACCCGCGCGAGTCCGAGGTGTTCATCGTCGAGGGCGACTCGGCCGGCGGCTCGGCCAAGCAGGGACGGGACCCGCGTACCCAGGCGATCCTGCCGATTCGCGGCAAGATCCTGAACGTGGAGAAGGCCCGGATCGACCGGGTGCTGAAGAACAACGAGGTGCAGGCGCTGATCACCGCGCTCGGCACCGGCATCCACGACGACTTCGACATCGAGAAGCTGCGGTACCACAAGATCGTGCTGATGGCCGACGCCGACGTCGACGGCCAGCACATCCAGACGCTGCTGCTCACCCTGCTGTTCCGCTTCATGCGGCCGCTTGTCGAACTGGGCCACGTCTACCTGGCCGCCCCACCGCTTTACAAGATCAAGTGGAACCGGAAGGGCGACGACGCGCAGTACGCGTACTCCGACCGCGAGCGCGACGGGCTGATCGCCCTGCGTCAGCAGAAGAAGCCGAACGCCAAGCCGGACGACATCCAGCGGTTCAAGGGTCTCGGCGAGATGAACTACCCGGAGCTGTGGGAGACCACGATGAACCCGGCCACCCGTACGTTGCGCCAGGTGACCCTGGACGACGCGGCAACCGCCGACGAGCTGTTCAGCGTGTTGATGGGCGAGGACGTGGAGGCGCGCCGCTCGTTCATCCAGCGCAACGCCAAGGACGTTCGCTTCCTGGACATCTGACGGATCGCCGTACCGGGTCGGAGCGCACCGGCCCGGTACGGGTCCACAGAGTTATCCACAGCTTGGCCGGTATCCACAGCCGTTATCCACAGCGCAAAAGCGACACCAAGTCTGATAAGGGTTAACAGTGACCGATTCCCCCGAGTCCACACCTAACGAGCCCGAGGTCCCCGAGGCGCTGGCCGCCGTCGTCTCGCACGACCGGATCGAGCCGGTCGGGCTCGAGGTGGAGATGCAGCGCTCCTACCTCGACTACGCGATGAGCGTCATCGTCGGGCGGGCGCTGCCGGACGTCCGGGACGGGCTCAAGCCGGTCCACCGCAAGATCCTTTACGCCATGTTCGACTCCGGCTACCGGCCGGACCGCGGCTACGTGAAGTGCTCCCGGGTCGTCGGCGACGTGATGGGCCAGTTCCACCCGCACGGCGACTCGGCCATCTACGACGCCCTGGTCCGGATGGCCCAGCCCTGGTCGCTGCGCTACCCCCTGGTCGACGGCAACGGCAACTTCGGTTCGCCCGGAAATGATCCGGCTGCGGCCATGAGATACTGCGTTACGGCAAATGCCCGTATTCGTACCGCTGTCGGAAGCGTGCGGATCGGCGACGTGGTGCCGGGCGCAGCGGCGAGCAGCGAGACCGACATCGACCTCAAGGTCCGCGACCGCAACGGCGACCTGGTCCACGCCTCGAAGTTCTTCCACTCCGGCGAGCACCCGACGCTGCGGCTGCGCACCCGCGAGGGGTACGAGCTGACCGGCACCCACAACCACCCGGTGCTCTGCCTGGTGGACGTGGCAGGCGTGCCGGCCCTGCTCTGGAAGCTGCTCGCCGAGATCTCCCCCGGTGACCGGGTGGTGCTCCAGCGCAGCGTGCCGGACGAGATCGGCTACCCGATGCTCGAACACGTCGAAGCCGCAGTCCTCGCCGGTGCCTTCGTCAGCGAGGGGTGGGTCTCCGAGAGCCGCGCTGGCTTCAACAACATCGATCGCGAGTTCTTCGTCCGGGTGCTCGCTGCCTACGACCTGGCGGTCGGTGGGCCCCGCTACGTCAGCGAGCGGACGATTGCCTCCGGTAGCAGGCTGCACGAGTTGGACGTCCAAGACCTCACCGCACTGCGGGCCAGCGTTCTCGGCGAGATGATCGGCGCGCGGAGCGCGGACAAGTTCGTGCCGGAGTTCGTCTGGCAGGGGCCGGCCGCCATCAAGCGGGCCTTCCTCCAGGCGATCTTCGAGGGCGACGGATCCTCCTCGCTGCTGGCGCGCAACACCATCCAGATCAGCTACTCCACCCGCAGCGAGCGCCTGGCCCGCGAGGTCCAGCAACTGCTGCTGGAGTTCGGTGTCGTCAGCCGCCAGTGCCGGTACGACGACGGCGAGATCAAGGTCGTCATCACCAACCGCCGGGACGCGCGGATCTTCGCCGCCCAGGTCGGCTTCCTCGGTCGCAAGCAGGCCAAGCTGGCGTCGGTGCCGGCCAGCAGCACGGCGCTCTCCAGCGACCACGTACCGCTGGTCGGCGACTTCATCCGGAAGCACGGCGCGAGCCGGTGGACCGAGCGGGACTGGCTGCGCCGGCACAACGTGGACCGGGTCGAGCGGTGGGAGCGGGACCGCGACGAGATCGCCGCCCGGATCACCAACACCGAGGTGCTCGACGTGGTCGAGCCGCTTGTCGACGGGCGTTTCTACTACGCCGAGGTGGCCGAGGTCGCGGACGCGGGTGTGCAGCCGGTCTACAGCATTCGGGTCGACACCGACGATCACTCGTTCGTCTCCGACGGGTTCGTCAGTCACAACACCGAGTGCAAGCTCGACCCGCTGGCGATGGAGATGCTGCGGGACATCGACGAGGACACCGTCGACCTGCAGGACAACTACGACGGTCGGGCCAAGGAGCCCACCATCCTGCCGTCGCGGATTCCGAACCTGCTGATCAACGGCTCCGAGGGCATCGCGGTCGGCATGGCCACCAAGATCCCGCCGCACAACCTGCGCGAGATCGGCGCGGCGGTGCAGTGGTGCCTGGAGCACCCCGAGGCCGACGAGGCCGACACCCTCGAAGCGCTGTTGGAGATCGTCAAGGGCCCGGACTTCCCCACCCACGGTCTGATCGTCGGTCAGTCCGGCATCCAGGACGCGTACCGCACGGGTCGGGGCTCGATCCGGATGCGGGCCGTGGTGGAGGTGGAGGAGGACAAGCGGGGCCGGCCGGCGCTGGTGGTCAGTGAGCTGCCGTACCAGGTGAACCCGGACAACCTGGCCGAGCGGATCGCCGAGCTGATCAAGGAGGGCAAGCTCGGCGGGATCGCCGACATCCGCGACGAGTCCTCCGGGCGTACCGGTATGCGGATCGTGCTGGTGCTCAAGCGCGACGCGGTCGCGAAGGTGGTGCTGAACAACCTCTACAAGCACACGCAGCTTCAGGAGACCTTCGGCGCGAACATGCTGGCGCTTGTCGACGGGGTGCCGCGCACGCTGAACCTGGCGCAGTTCATCCGCTACTACGTCGAGCACCAGATCGAGGTGATCCGGCGGCGGACGGCGTTCCGGCTGCGTAAGGCGGAGGAGCGGGCGCACATCCTGCGCGGTCTGGCCAAGGCGCTGGACGCGCTCGACGAGGTGATCGCGCTGATCCGGCGCTCGCCGACGGTGGAGGACGCCCGGCAGGGTCTGATCCGGCTGCTGGAGATCGACGAGATCCAGGCCACCGCGATCCTGGACATGCAGCTGCGCCGGCTCGCCGCGCTGGAGCGGCAGCGGATCCTCGACGATCTGGCCAAGCTGGAGGTGGAGATCGCCGACCTCAAGGACATCCTGGCCAAGCCGGAGCGGCAGCGTCGGATCGTCTCGGAGGAGTTGGGGGAGATCGTCGCCAAGTGGGGCGACGACCGACGCACCAAGATCATTCCATTCGACGGTGAGGTCTCGATGGAGGACCTCATCGCGCGCGAGGACGTGGTCGTCACGATCACCCGGACCGGGTACGCCAAGCGGACCAAGGTTGATCTCTACCGATCGCAGCGGCGGGGCGGCAAGGGCGTCAGTGGCGCCACGCTGCGGCAGGACGACATCGTCAGCCACTTCTTCGTCTGCTCGACGCACGACTGGATGCTGTTCTTCACGAACAAGGGGCGGGTGTACCGGGCCAAGGCGTACGAGCTTCCGGAGGCCAGTAGGGTGGCCAAGGGCCAGCACGTGGCCAACCTGCTCGCCTTCCAACCGGACGAGCAGATCGCACAGATCATCGAGATCCCGAATTACCAGGTGGCGCCCTACCTGGTCCTGGCGACGAAGAACGGCCTGGTGAAGAAGACGCGGCTTGAGGAGTTCGACTCCAACCGGTCCGGCGGCATCATCGCGATCAACCTGCGCGATGAGGACGAGCTGGTCGGTGCTGCGCTCGTCGCTCCCAGCGACGACCTGCTGCTGGTCTCGAAGAACGCCCAGGCGATCCGGTTCAACGCCACGGACGAGGCACTGCGCCCGATGGGTCGGGCGACCTCCGGTGTGATCGGCATGCGCTTCAGCGAGGAAGATGAGCTGTTGGCCATGGAGGTCGTCCGGGAGGGTCTGGACGTTCTGGTGGCCACGAACGGCGGATACGCGAAACGTACCCCGATCGAGGAATACCCGGTGCAGGGCCGGGGAGGTAAGGGTGTGCTGACTGCGAAGATCACCGAGCGACGCGGTGGTCTGGTCGGCGCTGTCGTGATCGACCCGGACGATGAGCTGTTCGCTATCACCAGCAACGGTGGCGTCATCCGGACTCCGGTGAAGCCTGTACGCCGTACGCGTGACCGGAACACAATGGGGGTCAAGCTGATGGACCTTCCGGACGGCGTGACTATCGTGGCGATTGCTCGCAATGCCGACGAGCCTGACGAACAGGACTAGTTGAATGACGGAGACACAGGCGAAGTCGGGGAACGCGGGGACCTCGGCCAACCCGGTCGACGAGGAGGCCGCGAAGAGCGGCACGCCAGCGACCGGCCGCGCGGCCGTGGGCCGGGCCACCGTCCCTGCCGACGCGCCTGCCCCGAAATTCACCCGGGCTCCCGGTATGGCCCCACCCCCGGACAAGCCGACAGACGCACCGGAGGGCGACGCCGCCGAGGAGAAGTCGGCCGAGAGCGGCGGCACCACGGAGGCCACCGCGACCTCGGTCGGCAAGCCGTCCCCTGTCCAGCCGACGGTCGCCTCAGCGGGCAAGCCCTCTCCGGGTACGACCGGGGTCCTGCCGGCGGCCAGCACCAGCACTACCGGTACTCAGCCCCGGGTGACCGGGGTCGGTCCGAAGCCGGACGCGACCCGGTCGTTCGGGCTCGGCCGACCGGCGAACGGTGGTGGCCTGCCCCCGGGGGTGAGCACGGCGGTGGGTGCCGCACGGGTCGGTGAGGCGGTACGCGCCGCGCGTACCTCGGTCAGCTCGGCTGCCTCACGCGGGCCGCGCCGGGCCCGGCTGAACCTCAAGCGGATCGACCCGTGGTCGGTGATGAAGTTCGCCTTCGCGGTGTCGGTGGTGCTGTTCATCGTCATCGTCGTGGCGACCTCGGTGCTGTACCTGGCGTTGGACGCGATGGGCGTGTTCAGCAGCGTGAACGACAGCCTCGGTGACCTGGTGAACGCGGGTGGTGGTCAGAGCACGGAGGGCTTCCAGATCACCGCACGCGGGGTGATCTTCAGCTCGGCGTTGATCGGCCTGGTCAACGTCGTGCTGTTCACCGCGCTGGCCACCCTCGGGGCGTTCGTCTACAACGTCTGCGCCGACCTGGTGGGCGGCATCGAGCTGACCCTCGCCGAGCGGGACTGACAGTTCTTCGACGCCGGTCCGTGCCGCCCTTCGCGGTGGTGCGGGCCGGCGTTTCCGTACCCGCAGCCCCTGCCTGCCGGCGCGGGGTCAGCGGCCGGTTTCGCGCGGGGCGGCGGTTCGGTCCGCGCGGGATGCCGCATGCTGGAGTCTCTGCGGCCAGGCCCGCGCGGGATGCCGCATGCCGGCGCTTCCGGCGGCTCAGTTAGCCCGGGATGCCGCACGTGGGGGGCGAGCGGCCAGGTCCGCACGGGCCGGCGGTCAGGTCCGCGCGGGCCGGCGGTCAGGTCCGCGCGGGTTGGCGTCCAGGTCCGGGGGCCGGCGGTCAGGTCCGCGCGGGATGCCGCATGTGGGGGCCTCCGGCGGCCGGGTCGGCCCGGGATGCGGCATCATGCGGGAGGTCCGTCGGGCGGTAACCCGGTGTACCCGCCTCCGGTGCTCGGGTAGGTTCAGGGGGCGACGCCGAGGTGGCTGGCGAGCCTGGCCCCGATTTGGGGGGCGCTGGGCGGATGGGTTAACCTTGCTCGTCGCTACGCGGGGCTATAGCTCAGTCGGTTAGAGCGCAGAGCTGATAACTCTGAGGTCGCTGGTTCGATTCCAGCTAGCCCCACCGCACATGGTCCGACGGCACGTCGAGCGTGAGGGGCAGCCCCGATGTTCAAGAAGCTGTTGATCCTGGTCGGTGTCGTCGGCGTGGCCGCGGTGGTGGCCAAGAAGGTCAAGGAAGCCAACGACGAGCGCGCTCTCTGGCACGAGGCGACCACCTCGCCGGACCTGCGTTGACGCCGTCCGCTCCGACCTGCGGCCTCAGCGCCGTGACGGGGCCCTAGCTCAACTGGCAGAGCACTGCCTTTGCAAGGCAGGGGTTAGGGGTTCGAGTCCCCTGGGCTCCACGCATCTTTCTGACCTGCTGTTTGTTGCGATATTTGGTCTCAGTGAACCATCGGGCTTTCCGAACTGGTGGGGCGGGTACACGACCACCACGAGCGGGTGACGGCGCACGGCCTCCGTCCGCCTGGTTTCGGTGGAGGACCTGGCCCGAGGTGTAGAGGTGTCCGCTGGGCAGCGGAAACCATTCGCGCCCGTTGCGCCTCGGCCGCTGAGCCCTCCGCCGCCAATAGCTCTGGCGAGGTGCGGTTCGAGCAGGCGGCGCCTTCCAAAAGCATTGACGGATGGCATTCCCTTGGCTAAGTTGATCTTTCCATGACGTGTTGACGCGGGGGCTCGGATGTCTGTCAATTCAACGTTGGGTGCACGCACCCGTTCAACTCGCCGCAGGCTCGTTGGGATGGCCGCCTCCCTGCTTCTGCTCGCCACCGGCTCGACTCTGATGGCGTCGCCGGCGTCGGCGGCTGTCGAGGCGAAGGTGCCCGGTCCGCCAGTAATCGACTTCCCGGACGGGAACAGCGTTTCCGCAGGTGGCCAGCTTGCCATCCGGTTCGCCGCGAGCGGTGACACCACGGTGACCCGGTTTCGGTACAGCGTCGGCAACACCTCCCTGGGCAGCGAGGTGCCGGCTGCGCAGGACGGAACGGCCACTGTGACGATCGACGTAGGCAACGTGACCGGTGAGCGTCCGGTGTACGCGGTGTCGGTCGACCGCAGAGGTCGGATCAGCTCCATGACGCAGGGCGCCTTCACGGTCTACGCCGTCTGGAGCCTCCAGGGCCGAGCCCTTGACGCGAACACCTGGTTGCCGGTGGAGGGGGCGACGATCCGACTGGAGCCGGCTGGGGTAGAGGTTGTCACCGGCCCGGACGGCATCTTCCAAGTCGCCGTCGACCCGGGCCTCTACACCCTCACCGGCACCTACGCCGGCCCGCCCAGCCTCTCGGGCAGCAGCCAGCCGTTGGAACTCGACGGTCAGGGACTGTGGTTCGACCTGCTCCTGTTTCCGGATTCCGCGAGCTGATGACCAACAACCGCTGCAATGAGGGGTTCCACCTCTCCGCCGGAGGAGCCGACGTTGTCAGCGCTGAAATCAGCGAGCGGTGGTCCGGGGTGACGCAGGGCAGGTGGTCGGCGGCAGGCTAGCGTCGGAGGGGTGAGCAACGGATCTCCCCGCGTCCTGCCTGCCGACGGTGATCTCGGCGAGGCGGTCGCCGTGCTGCGTACGGGTGGGTTGGTGGCCTTTCCGACGGAGACCGTCTACGGGCTGGGGGCGAACGCGTTGGACGCGCGGGCGGCGGCCCGGATCTTCGAGGCGAAGCAGCGGCCGAGTTTCGATCCGCTGATCACCCATCTCGCCGACGTGGCGGACCTGGAACCGCTTGTGGGGTCGGTTTCGCCGGCCGTGGCGGCGCTTGCGGCCCGGTTCTGGCCGGGGCCGTTGACGCTGATTGTGGACCGACCGGAGCGGATCCCACCGATCGTGACCTCCGGGTTGGACAGCATGGCGGTGCGGGTGCCGGACCACGAGCACGCTCGGCGGTTGATCGCCGCTGCCGGGGTTCCGGTGGCCGCGCCGAGCGCGAACCGGTTCGGCCAGCTCAGTCCGACCCGTGCCGAGCACGTGGTGCGCGGGCTGGGGGCAGCTGTGGACGTGGTGCTCGACGGCGGGCCGACCCGGTGTGGGATCGAGTCGACGATCGTGGACGCCCGTGGGGACCTGCCGGTGGTGCTGCGGCTCGGTGCGTTGCCGGTCGAGGAGTTGGAGAAGATCGCCGGGCCGGTGACGGTGCGTCCGGGTAGCTCGGGGCAGCCGGTCGCGCCGGGGACGTTGGCCGCGCACTACGCGCCGCGTACGCCGTTGCGGTTGCTTTCCGGCGCGGAGTCGGCGGGGGCCGGCGGTGCGGGGTGTGGGTATCTGGCGTTCCGGGACCGGCCGGCGGGCGGCTGGGCGGCGGTGGAGGTGCTCTCCGCCTCCGGTGATCTGACCGAGGCGGCGGCTCGCCTCTTCGACATGCTGCACCGACTTGACGCCGTCGGGGTTACCGAGATCGTCGCGGAGCCGGTGCCGGACACCGGGGTGGGGCGGGCGGTCAACGACCGGCTGCGCCGCGCCGCCGCGACCTGGCGTCCAGCCCCCTGACGTCGGTGATGGCACTCACTGCGGCGGCCGGCCGGGTGCGGCTGGGGCGGGTATGCCCAGGCCAGCTGGTTCCTGCTCGCTGTCGACGTGTTCGACCGCTCGGCCGCCGTCGACCCGCTGCCCGGTCGCCTGCTCACCGTCCGCCTGCTCGGTCGCCTGCTCGCCTTCGACCTGCGGGAATCGCGCGACGAGCCGGGTGAGGGCACCGTTGGCGAGGGTGGCGCCGAGCGCCGATCCGGTGGCGATGGTCCAGCCGACCGGGCCCAGCGGGGTGCAGCCGAAGAACTGGCTGAGTCCGGGGGTCTGTACGACCGCGGCCAGCACGCCGAAGGACGCGGCGGTGGAGGCGAGCACGGTCGGGCTGGTGCCGCCGGCCAGCACGGTCTGGCCGAGCTGGGTACCGACCAGGGAGACCAGCGCGACGGTGCCGGCGCGTCGCTGGGTGCCGGTGTAGCGGGCAAGTGTCCAGCCGGTGGTCGCACCTAGGGTGGTGGCGGCGGCGCGCAGGCCGATCTCCCGGGTCATGGTCTGGCCGAGTGAGCTGTCCGGGCCCTCGCGCAGCAGCCCGTCGGCGTGGTCGCCGCCGGGTGGCCGCACGGCGATGGCCAGCGCGGGTGCCATGTCGGTGAGCAGGTTGACCAGCAGCAGTTGGCGTCCGTTGAGCGCGGCGCGGCCGGTTGCGGCGGCGGTAAGCACGCTGAAGGCGATCTCACCGAGGTTGCCGCCGACGAGGATGCTCAGCGCGTGACGGACCGAGGACCACATCGCCCGACCTTCGACCAGGGTGGCGATTATGGTTTCCAGCCGGTCGTCGGTGACCACCAGGTCGGCGGCGGCGCGCGCCGCCGGGGTGCCCCGTTGACCGAGGGCGATGCCCACGTCGGCCAGCCGGATGGCGGGGGCGTCGTTGGCGCCGTCACCGGTCATCGCGACGGTACGCCCGCATTTTTGCAGGGCCTGGATGATGCGGACCTTGTGGGCCGGGGTGCAGCGGGCCACCACGTCGGTGGCGGCCAGCCGTTCGGCGAGGGCGGTGTCGTCGAGTTGGTCGAGTTCGGTGGCGGTGACCACCCGCTGGGCGTCTCCGGCGCTGATGGTGGCCGCGATCGCCTCGGCGGTCGCCGGATGGTCGCCAGTGATCATGATGGTGTGCACGCCCGCCTGGCGGATCCGGCGGACGGCTGGCGCGGCGCTGGCGCGTACCCCGTCGGCGATCGCCAGGAAGCCGGTGAAGACCAGGCCGTGTACACCCTCGTCGGTGATGTCTGGGTCGGCGACTGTGCACTCGGCGACGGCGAGGATGCGGTGTCCCGCGCCGGCCCGCTCGCCGAGCAGCCGGTGCAGTTCGGCCCGGCCCGCGTCGTCGAGCGGTTCGTCGCGTCCGGCGACCCGGTTCGCCGTGCAGCGGGGTAGGACCGCCTCCGGTGCGCCCTTCACGCTGAGCAGCAACCCGCTGTCGGTCTCGCCGACGCTGGCGTGGTATCCGCGCGACGGCTCGAACGGCAGACCACCGGCGGCCTGCCAGCCGGGCGCGCCGTCCGGCTCGGTGACACCGGCGGCGCGGGCACCTCGCAGCACCGCCCGATCGGTCTGCATGGAGAGTTCCTCGGGGTCGTCGGCGGCCGGGGTGGCCCGCAGCGCCGCCGCCAGGGTGCGTCGCAGTCGGTCGTCGAGGTGCTCCACGGGGGCGTACGCGTCGGCGTCGCCGACCCCGGCCAGCATCAGATGCCCCTCGGTGAGGGTGCCGGTCTTGTCGAAGCAGAGCACGTCGACCCGGCCCAGGGCCTCGATGGTGCGCGGGTTACGGACCAGTGCACCGTGCTCGGCGAGTCGTCGGGCGGCGGCCAGTTGGGCGGCGCTGACCAGGAACGGCAGTCCCTCGGGCACCGAGGCGACGGCCAGGTTCGCGGCGGTCGCGGCCGTCTGGGCCAGCGGTACGCCTCGCAGCAGCCCGGCACCGGCCACCGCGACCGCCGACCCGGCGGCCATCGGGACCGCGGTGCGGGTCAGCTTGCCCAGCCGGGCCTCGACCCCGCTGACCGGCGGTGCCTGCCGGGCAAGGGCGAGACTGCGTCCGGCCTCGGTGTCGGCGCCGGTGGCCACGACCACGGCGTCGCCACGGCCGGCGGCGATGCTGGTGCCCTCGTAGACCATGGAGCAGCGTTCGGCCACGGCGGCGGCGACCACCGGCTGGTCGGTCTTGCTGACCGGCAGCGACTCGCCGGTCAGGGAGGACTCGTCGGCTTCCAGGCCGACGGAGGTCAGGACCCGGCAGTCGGCAGGTACCGCGTCGCCGGATTCGAGCACGATCACGTCTCCGGGGACGAGGTCGTCGGCGGGTACCACCCGTTCGACGCCGTCGCGGCGGACCCGGGCGGTCACCGCCGAGCGGGACAGCAGCTGGGCCAGCGACTTCTCGGTGTTGCGCTGGTGTACCGCGCCGACCAGCGCGGAAGCTCCGACGACGCCGCCGACCAGGGCGGCGTCGACGAGCGAACCGAAGCTGGCGGAGAGCACCGCCCCGGCGGCGAGCACCGGGGTGAGCGGGTTGGCGAGTTCGTCGACGAAGGCGCGGAGCAGCCCGCCCGGGCCGGCTGTCTCACCTGGGCGGTTGGCCTGTCGTCGCTGGGCCTCGACCTCGGTCAGCCCACTGTGGTTCGTGCCGAGCTGGTCGATGACGGTGGGCACCGGCATCAGATGCCAGGCGGTGATCGCGGGTGCGGGTGCGGTGGTCGCTTCGGTCAGCCGGCCGGCCCGCCAGACGCCGTGTGCGAAGGCCAGCGCCGCCGCGCCGTTGACCGAGGCGAGCGTACGGCCCGGTAGCAGGGCCGGGTCGGCGGTGAAGGCACCTAGCGCGCCGAGGCCGGTGCCGGCCAGTCCGATGCGCAGGTTCTGCGCGGTCATCCGCCGGGCCACCCCGGCCGCCTCGATGATCAGGGCGACGACCCGCAGATCGGTGCCGACCAGCAGGTGTGCCCCCCACGGCGGCGGATCGTCGGGGTCGGCGAGGCCCAGTCCGCAGTCCGAGGCGGCGAGGGCGGTGCGGTCGCCGGAGACGAGCATCACCACCGCACCCTCCCGTTGCAGGGTGCGTACCGACTCGGTGAGCTGGTCGTCGCCGGGCATCAGCGCGTCGGCGGAGGCGTGCCGCTGCGGGTCGCCGCCGGCCACGACGAGCCGCAGGCCGGCTTGCCGGGCGACGGCAGGTAGGGCTTCGACGCCGGGGGCCGGCTCGGGTTCGACCCGCAGTACGGCCGCGAGCGCGTTGGCCTGGGCCAGACCGAGCAGGGTGCCGCCGCGTTCGCGCAGCCGCCGGCTGTCGTCGGTGTCGCCAGGGTCCCGCACGTCGAGGCGGTCAAGCGGGCCGAGCCGCCATCCGTCGAGGTGGCGTACGTCGTTGGGTGCGGTCGGTTCGAAGAGGGTGAACGCCTGGGCGGCCACCCGTGACGTGTCGACGCCGGGCAGCGGGGCCAGGTCGGCCAGGACACCCCGGTCGGAGCCGAGGATCCGAGCGTCCAGCACAAGCGTGTCGAGGCGGTCGAGTTCGCGGAGCACGCTGCGGTCCATGGCGATGACGCCGCGTCGGGCCAGGATCCGGCCGAGCTGGGCCGCGTACCCCTCGCGCCCGCTGCCCGGCGCCTTGGGCAGCGCGGACAGGCCCAGGGCGGCGGCCCGTTTCGGGCCGACCACGGGCGTCGCCGCGGCGAAGGCCGCAGCGCCACCGGCGAGCATCCGGTTGATGTACCGCTCGACGGAGCCGTCGGGTTTCGGGCAGGGCCGCTCGAAGGCGGGAGTACGGGCGACGGCGCGATCCGGGTCGCCGGTGAGCCGGGGTTCGGCCTTCTCCCAGGCTCGCAGCTGGGCCAACCCTTCGCCCCACTGGACTATCCGCTGAGCGCCGTCGAGCACTATCCCCGTCCAGCCGCCGGTGAGGCCCTGCACCACCGCCTCGGCGAGTGGGAAGAGAACCTCGGCGCGTGGGTCGCGGCGTAGTCCCAGCCCGGCGAGGGCGTGCAGCTTCGGGTGCAGGTCGATGGCGCTGAGCAGTCCGGAGACCTCACCGGGAACCGGGGTCACGGGCAGGATCCGGGTGGCGGCGGAGATGGTCAGGCCGAGCGCGTCGGAGGCGAGCGCGCCGAGGGTACGCGGGGTGCGTGGTCCTTCCTCGGGTGGGTGCGGCGGCGGGATCTCCGGATCCGGTTCGTGCGGGCAGGTGCGTTCGACCCGGGCGATGGTGGCGACAAGTTCGCGTACCTTGGGCCCCGGTGTGTCGACCGCGACGACCACCCGTCCGGAGGGCGCGTTGACCCGTGCCCAGTTGACCCCCGGCATTCGTTCCAGCGCCGTCTCGACCTGGCGGGCGAGGGTGTCGCCGCCGTCCTGGCAGACGCCGTGAACCTCGATGTGGTGCCGGCCGGGGCGGGACCACACCCGTCGGCTGGTCAGCCCGGCCGCCCGGGCGAGCCGGGTCGCGGTGGCACCGACGCGGCGGGAGGCGGCTTCCACCACCGGAGGTACTCCGACGGCGCCAAACCGCATTTTGCCTCCCACCGTTCGTGCCCGGCGGCCTGGCTTCCCGGCCGGACGTCCCTTATGCCCAGCCGAGCTGGGAAAAGTTTCCTGCTCGAACGGGCATGGACGGCCGTGGCGGAGGAATCCGAGGTGGGCGTCATCGCTACGGGGAGGCGAGATGAGTGCGCTGACACGACAGCTCAGTGGGACCCGGGAGTCGTTGCAGATGTTCACCCGCCGGGTGCACGTGCCGTGGCTGGGGGAGGTGGCGGTGCCGCCGCCGGACAAGCTGACCTACTACGCCGGCATCGGGGTGCTGACCGTGTTCCAGGTGATCGAGTGGCCCTTGGCGCTGGTGATCACCGCCGGGCACCTGCTTGCCGACCAGCACCTGTCCGGGCTGGCCAAAGGGCTAGGCGAGGCGCTGGAGGCTGCCTGAGGGTAAGCCGCGTCACCCTTGACCTGAAGGCAGGTTGAGGTCCGAGGCTTGCCGCATGCTGATCGCCCCGTCTCCGGTACGCGCCGAGTCGCTTTTCGCCCCTCGACTGCGCGCCATGACGGTGGGCAGCGTGGCGCTTGTCTCGTTGCTGGCGTTCGAGGCGCTGGCGGTCGGCACCGCCATGCCCACTGTCGCCCGGGCCCTGGACGGGCTGGCGCTGTACGGGATCGCCTTCGGCGGCCCGTTCGCGGCCGGCGTGGTGGCGATGGTGCTCTCCGGCATCTGGTGTGACGCCCGAGGGCCGCGGGCGTCGATGTGGTCCGGTCTCGCCGGGTTCGTCGCCGGACTGCTGCTCGCCGGTGCCGCCACCGACATGGCGACGCTTGTGGTGGGCCGGATCGTGCAGGGTTTCGGCTCGGGTCTGCTGTCGGTGGCGCTGTACGTGATCGTCGCGCAGGCGTACCCGGAGCAGTTGCACCGGCGCATCTTCGCCGCGTTCGCCGCGGCCTGGGTGGTGCCGTCGCTTGTCGGGCCCGTGGTGGCGGGGTTGGTCGTGGAGCACGTCGGCTGGCGGTGGGTGTTCCTGGCGGTGCCGGCGGTGGCGGTGCCGGCGGTGCTCTTGATCCACCCGGGGCTGCGGTCGATCGGCGTGGCCGGTCCGGTCCGCCGCTCCGCCGGGGCGCTGGCGCGGATCGGTTGGGCCTGCGGGGCGGGGGTGAGCGCCGCACTGTTGCACATCGGGGGTCAGCAGCGTGGCGCCGCCGCCGTGCCGCTGGTCGGGATCGCCCTGGCCGGCCTGCTGAGTTGCGTTCCGCGACTGTTGCCGGCCGGGTTCCTGCGGGCCGGTCGCGGCCTGCCCACCGTGGTGGGCCTGCGGGGGTTGGCCTCGGCCGCGTTCGTCGGCGCCGAGGTGGTGATCCCGTTGATGCTGTCGCGGGAGCGGGGGTTCACGCCGACGGCGGCGGGGCTGGTGCTGACCACCGGTGCGCTCTCCTGGTCGCTCGGCTCGTGGTTGCAGGCGCGGATCCGGTCGCCCCGGTCCCGGGGCACCCTGCCGAGGGCCGGCCTCACCTGCATCACGGTCGGTACCGCGGTGGTGGGCAGCTGCGTGGTCCCGGCGGTGCCGGTGTGGGTGGGGATTCTCGGTTGGGCGGTCGCCGGGCTCGGCATGGGTCTGCTCTATCCGTCGCTGTCGGCGCTCACCCTGGAGTTGTCGGCCCCCGGCGAGCAGGGGCGCAACAGCTCGTCCCTGCAACTGTGCGACTCACTCGCGTCGGCGACGGTGTTGGCGCTTACCGGTGCGGTGCTCGCCGCCGGGGCGGCACCTGGGCGGTTCGACTACGGCGTCACCCTCGCCGTGGCGGCCGGGCTGGCGCTGCTCGGTGCCCTGCTCGCCGGCCGGGTCGTGGCTTCACCGCGAGCGGCGTCGGCCTGACCGGCCCGCCGCCCGCCGCACGGACTCGGGTGCCGGGTGGTTTGGCTCGAAGCGGCCGTGTGTGGTCGTGGCAGCCGGCAGGATGAGCTGGCGATGACCTTCCTGACGCTGCTGCCGTTGGCCGTGGTGATGGTCGCCGGCACGCAACTGGTGGCGGCGGTCTTCTTCGCCTCGTCCGACCGGCCACGGGCCGCCTCGCTTGGCTATCTGGCGGGTGCGGCGTTCGTCGTCCTCGGTGGCACGACGCTGGCCTGGCTGGTGGTCCACCTGTTCAAGATCAACTTCACCGGTGCGGGTCGGGGCACTGTCGAACGATGGATCGACTGGTTCGTGCTGGCCCTGCTCGCGATGCTGGCGGTGGTCGTGTTCCTGCGCCGGCACTCGGGGCCGCCGCGATGGATGGGTGAACTCCAGCACGCCGGCCCCGGGTATGCGGCCAAGGTGGGCCTGCTGCTGTTCCTGGGTATGCCGTCCGATGACCTGACCATGGCCACGGTCGGGGCCAGCGCGGCACGGCACGACCTGCCGTGGTGGCATCTGCTGCCCTTCGTGCTTCTCACCCTGGCCCTGCTCGCCCTCCCGCTGTTCGCTCTGCTGCTGCTCGGTCGCCGGGCGGCGGTGGTGCTGCCGCGCATCCGGGACTGGGCGAACAGCCACTCCTGGCTGGTCAGTGAGGCAGTCATCGTGCTCTTCGTGGTGATCACCGCCCTCGACCTGATGAAGTGAGGCCGCTCACAGCTGGTCACGCCGGGGACGGTCCGATCCGTCGAGCGGGCAGGCGACGAGGGAGGTTGACATGCGGGTTCTGGTCACCGGTGCGGGCGGCAGGCTGGGCCGGGAGGCGCTGCCCCGGCTGGTCGACGCGGGGTTCGAGGTGCGGGCCACCAGCCGCCGGCCACGTACCGGATCGGGGGTCCGGTGGGTGGTGGCGGACCTGACCACCGGCGAAGGGATCGCCGCAGCGGTGACCGACGTGGACGCGGTGCTGCACCTGGCGTCCTCGCCGACCCGGCAGACCCACCAGATCGACGTGCTCGGCACCCGCCGGCTGGTCGAGGCTGCCGGCGGTGCCGGGGTGCAGCACCTGGTGTACGTCTCGATCGTGGGCGTGGACCGGGTGCCCTATTCGTACTACCGGCACAAGCTGGCTGCCGAGCAGGTCATCGCCGACGGGAAGGTGCCGTGGACGGTGCTGCGGGCCACCCAGTTCTTCCCGTTCATCGACGAGCTGCTGCGCCTGTCCAGCAAACTCGGCCCGGTCATCGGCGATCGGGCGGTGCTGGCCCAGCCGGTCGACCCGGGCGAGGTTGCCGACAAGCTGGTCGAGCTGCTCCGGGCCGGGGCGCGCGGCGGCATCGTGGAGTACGGCGGCCCTGAGGTGCAGCGCTTCGACGAGGCGGCGCGGGCCTGGCGGCAGGCGCGCGGCTCCCGTCGCCCGCTGCTGCCGATCCGATTTCCCGGTCGCCTCGGCCGGGAGCTGCGCGGCGGTGGCCTGATCACCGACGCCCGACCGACGGGGCGGCGGACCTGGGCCGACTACCTGTCGGACACGTACGGGCGAACAGCGACGCGATGACACCTGCTCGGGTTCACGTTCGCCCTACCGTCGAGCCATGCTCACGTTCGTCATCACCAGCCTCCTGTACGTCTGCGGGTTCGTCTTCCTCTACGGAGTGATCCGACTCGCGGTGCGGCACGCGATGGAGGACATCGAGGTGCGCCGCGTACAGGCCGCGCGGGCAGAGGAGATGGCCGCCTCCCGGGACCGGGCGATGCTGGAGCGGCACGGCTTCCTGACCAACGAGGGCTGACCGTGGGATGCTGGTCCCGGCTCCAGCCTGGTGTCGGCCCGCGCGCCGGTCCGGAAGCTGGTCCCGGTCCGCGTCTCAGGCTCCGGATGCGACCATCGAACACGTGATGGGAACGCTGAAGACCGAGCCCGCTCGCAACCGTACCGACCTGTTGGCCGCGCCGGTCGCCGCCGCGCTCGCGCAGTGGCCGGCCGACTCGTCGGTGGACGTCGACGCGGTGCAGGTCGCACCGATCGATGCCGAGCTCGCCGACACCGCGGCGTTCTGCGCGGCGTACGACGTCGGGCTCGACGAGTCGGCCAACTGCGTGGTCGTGGCCGGAAAGCGCGAGGGGGTGACCCGGTACGCCGCCTGCCTGGTGCTCGCCACCACCCGCGCGGACGTGAACGGGGTGGCCCGCCGGGCGCTGGACGTACGGAAGGCGAGTTTCGCGCCGATGGACGACGCGGTGGAGTTGACCGGCATGGAGTACGGCGGGATCACGCCGATCGGGTTGCCGTTGCAGTGGCCGATCCTGGTCGACACGCGGGTGGTGGCCATGCCGTACGTGGTGATCGGGTCGGGCGTACGGCACAGCAAGATCGCGCTGCCGGGCGCGGCGCTGGCCGCGTTGCCCGGTGCACGGGTGGTGGAAGACCTGGCCAGGCCCGTCTGACTGTCGACTGGCGTCGATGTCGTTGCACGTGAAACATCAACGACGTCGATGCCGTCAGTGCGCGGCGGCCTCGCGCTGCTCCACCTCGGCGAGGGCGGCGAGCAGGGTGGCTGGTTCCTGCGCCCCGGTGACCCCGTACCTGCCGGCGAGCACGAAGGTGGGCACGCTTGTCACCCCGAGCTGCCGAGCGGCGGCAAGCTCGGCCTTCAGCTCGGCCACGCCCTCCTCGGAGTCGAGGAAGTGGCGGGCGTCGTCGCCGTCCAGCCCGACGGTGGCGGCCACCCCGGCCAGCGCCTCCCGGGAGCCGAGGTCGACGCCGTCGACGAAGTGGGCCCGGTGCAGGGCCTCGACCATCTCCCCGTCGCGGTCCTGTCGGCCGGCCCAATTGGTCAGCCGGTGCGCGTCGAAGGTGTTGGCCGCGATCGCCCGGTCGTAGCGCAGCTCCAGGCCCACGCTCGCGCCCACCTCGACGACCCGGGCGACCATCTGCCGGGCCTGCTCGTGGCCACCGAACTTCTCAGCCAGCGCGTCGAGAATCGGGCGCGGGGACGGAACCGGTGACGGGTCCAGCTGGAAGGGCCGGTGCCGGACGGTCACCTTGCCGTCGTACGACGCGAGCGCCTGCGCCAGTCGGCGGCGGCCGATCCAGCACCAGGGGCAGACCACGTCGGCGTAGATGTCGATCTCCATGACCGGAGACAACCCGCTGGCCGGCAGGTCTGTTCCCGACTGCCGCCCAGGTCACGGTGAGTCCGGGTGGCCCCTCCGCCGGTGTCGGCGGCAGCGGGACCGCGCCCAGGTCACGCCGTCCGTTCGCGGACCTGCCGCTTGAGTCGGGCGAGGATGGCGGTGCCGCCGCGTACCCGCAGCGGGCTGATCGCCTGCGCCAGGCCCATCCGCTGGTAAAGGTCGTCCGGGACGGCGAGAACCTGTTCCGGGGTGGCGCCGGCCAGCCCTTCGGCGAGAATGCCGGCGAACGCCCGGGTGGTGGGTGACTCCGGCGGGCAGTCGAACAGGGTGTCGACGGTGCCCTCGGGCGTCACCTCGGCGCGCAGGAAGAACGGGGTCTGGCACTCCACGACCTGCTCCATGCCCTCGTGGCCGGGGTGCCCGGCGGGCAGCGGCGGCACGGCGTCGGAGTACTCCAGAAGCATCTCCAGCACCAGGTCACGCGGTGCCCCGGCGAACTCGTCGACGATCTCGGCCAGCTTGCTCGGCATCTCGGGCATCCCGCCAGGCTACCGCCGCCGCCCGGCCGTCCTCCCTCACACCGTGGGCGACTGCTCGCTGATCTCGCTGAGCGCCGAGGTGGGGTCGAGCTGCATGGCGAGGTCGCCGAGGGAGACGATGCCTACCAGCTTGCGCTCGTTGTCGCAGACGAGGACGCGCCGGATGCCGCGCTCACGCATCAGCGACGCGGCCTCACCCGCGGTGCAGAACTGCTCGATCATCACGACCTCGCGGGTGACTATCGAACCGATGGTGGTGGTGTTGGCGTTGGCGTTCTCCGCCACCGCGCGCACCACGATGTCACGGTCGGTCAGGATGCCGGCCAGGTTCGCGCCGTCGGTGACGACGACGTCGCCGATGTCGGCCTCCTTCATCACCCTGGCCGCCTCGTCGAGGGTGGTCTCCGCCGGCAGGTAGATGACCTGCTTGGTCATCACGTCAGCGACCCGGTAACCGGTCATGAGAGCCCCTCCAGAGCAAGTTGAGCCGATCAGGATGCGGTACCCCGTCACCTGACGGCTACACCAGGTTTCCGTCTACCCGTTCAACAGTTTCTCCAGCAGGTCCGCCACGGGTAGCTCGGTGCGCTCCCCGGTCGCCCGGTCGCGCAGCTCGACGTACCCGTCGGTCAGGCGGCGTCCGACCACGACGGTGTGCGGAATGCCGATCAGCTCGGCGTCGGTGAACTTCACCCCGGCGGAGACGGCGGTCCGGTCATCGACAAGCACCCGCAGGCCCGCGTCGGCGAGTCGGGCGCCGAGGTCGAGCGCCGCGTCGAGCTGCGGGCCCTTGCCGGCCGCCACCAGGTGTACGTCGCACGGCGCGACAGACGTCGGCCACACCAGTCCCCGACCGTCGTGGTGCTGCTCCGCGATCGCCGCCACCGCCCGGGACACCCCGATGCCGTAACAGCCCATGGTGGGCCGGACCGGCTTGCCCTGCGGACCGAGCACGTCCACCGCGAAGGCCTCGGTGTAGCGGCGACCCAGTTGGAAGATGTGCCCGACCTCGATGCCCCGACGCATGGTCAACCGGCCGGTGGCACAGGCCGGACAGGGGTCACCGGGGCGTACCTCGGCGGCCTCGACCGTGCCCTCGGGGGTGAAGTCCCGACCGCACACCACGTTTGTGGCGTGCCGGCCCGGCTCGTTGGCCCCGGTCAGCCAGGCGGTACCCGGCACCACCCGGGGGTCGACCAGGTAGCGGACGCCGAGCTTGTCGAAGACCTGCGGCCCGAGGTACCCCCGCACCAGTTCGGGATGCTCGTCCCAGGCGTCGAAGATGTCCACGGTGGCCGGTGCCAGCGCGGCGGCCAGCCGTTTCAGGTCGACCTCGCGGTCGCCGGGCAACCCCACCACCAGCAACTCCGGCGCTTCGGCACCCGGCCGGCGTACCGTCAGCACCACGTTCTTCAGGGTGTCGGCGGCCGACCAGTTGTCCCGGCCGGCCAGCCTGCGGTCGTTGGCGAGCGCGACCAGGCTGGCGATTGTCGGCGTCTCGGGGGTGTCGTGCACCTCGATCGCCGGCTGCGCCTGCGGGTCGCCGGCCACCGGGGCGGGCGTGGTCACCGCCTCGGTGTTCGCCGCGAAGTGACAGTCGGTGCAGCCCACATAGGTGTCTTCGCCGACCGGCGTGGCGGCGAGGAACTCCTCGGACGCGGAGCCACCCATCGCGCCCGACATCGCGTGCACCACCGTGTAGTCGAGGCCGAGCCGGTCGAAGATCCGCTGGTACGCCGCGCGGTGCCGGCCGTACGCGGCCCGCAGACCCGCGTCGTCCAGGTCGAAGGAGTACGCGTCCTTCATCAGGAACTCGCGCCCGCGCAGCAGACCGGCGCGGGGGCGGGCCTCGTCGCGATACTTGGTCTGGATCTGGAACAGCGTCACCGGCAGATCGCGGTACGAGGTGAACAGCTCCTTGACCAGCAGCGCGGCCAACTCCTCGTGGGTCGGTGCCAGCAGGTGCTCGGCACCCCGCCGATCGGCCAGGGTGAAGATGTCGTCGCCGTACTCGGTCCACCGCCCGCTGGTGCGGTACGGCTCGGCGGGCAGCAGGGCCGGAAAGTGCACCTCCTGGTCGCCGATCGCGGTCATCTCGGCCCGCACGATCTCGGTGACCCGCTCCAGCACCAGCCTGCCCAGCGGCAGCCAGGTGTAGCCGCCCGGTGCCGCCCGCCGGATGTATCCGGCCCGCAGCAGCAGCCGATGGCTCGGCACCTCCGCGTCCGCCGGATCTTCCCGCAGGGTCCGAATAAGCGACGTCGACATCCGCAGCATCACCACCGCACCCTAAAACCCCACCCCCCACCCCACCGACCCATTTCCCCCCCACCCCCGCACCCCCCGCACCCCCCGCACCCCCGCACCCCCCGCCCTCCGCGGAGTTGACCAAGAAGAATGCGTCGGGGATTCGGTGGATCCGCGACCAAAACCTCTTGATCAACCAGGCGGGGCGGGGGCGGGCGCGGGGTGGGGGCGGGGGCGGGGCGGGGTGGGGTGGGTGCAGTGGGGTTAGGTGGGGTTGGGGGTGGTTAGGCCGGCTCGGTGGGCTATTACGGCGAGGGCGGTGCGGTCGCGGGCGTTGAGCTTGGCCAGCAGGCGGCTGACGTACGTGCGGGCGGTCGCCGGGCTGATGAACAGGGCGCGGCCGATCTCGTCGTTCGTCTCACCCAGGCCGACCCGGGCCAGCACGGCACGCTCCCGGTCGGTGAGCACGGACAGTCGAGGGTCGGGCGGCGGCTGTCTCGGCGTGGCGGCGAGCCGTTCCATGACCCGGCGGGCGACAGTGGGCGAGAGCAGGTTCCCGCCGGCTGCGGCCGTGTGCACCGCCCGCCGCAGATCGTCCGAGGGCGTGTCCTTCAGCAGGTAGCCGGCGGCACCGAGGCCGACCGCCTCGATGATGTCCTCGTCGTCGTCGAAGGTGGTGAGGATCAGCACCCGGGTGGCCGCCAGCGTGTCGTCGGCGCGGATCGCCGCGGTGGCGGCCAGGCCGTCCATCACCGGCATCCGGATGTCCATGAGTACGACATCCGGCCGCAACTGGCGGGCCAGGCGCAGACCGGAGCGGCCGTCGGCGGCCTCGCCGACCACGGTGAGCTGCGGGTCGGCAGCCAGCAGGGTACGAATCCCGGCCCGGACGAGATCCTGGTCGTCGACCACCAGCACGCTGGTCACGTCGGCTCCCGCAGGGGCAGCACCGCGCGTACCTCGAATCCCGTCTGCCGGTGCCCGGCGGTGAGTGTGCCGCCGAGACTCTCGGCCCGTTCCCGCATCCCGGCGATGCCGTGCCCGGACCGGACGACCGCTGGCGGCTCGACCCGGCCGTCCGCGGCTTCGGGGTAGGTCGGCGGCCTGGTTGACCCTGCGTCGCGCGTCGGCTCTGTACCGGGGGCCGGATCGGAGCCGGTGTCGCTGACGGTGACGGTGAGCTGATCGTCGTGCTGCTCGGCGCGGATCTGGACGCGGCTGCCGGCGGAGTGCCGGACCACGTTGGTGACCGCCTCCTGCACGATCCGGAACGCCGCCGCCTCCACCGGTGCCGGCAGCGGCGTGTCGACGGCCACCCGCACGTCGACGTCGAACCCGGCCGCCGAGGCGGCCCGGGTGACCGCGTCGAGGTTGGTCAGCGAGACGACCGTGCGCGGCGGGTCGCCGGGTGACCGCAACAGCGTCACCGTCCGTCGTAGGTCGTCCATGCTGCGGCGGGCGGTGGACCGGATCAGCTCCAACGCCGATCGGGCGGCGGTCTCGTCACGACCCAGCGCCTCCCGGGCGACGTCGGCGTGCAGCGCGATCACCGAGGTGGTGTGGCCGAGGGAGTCGTGTAGGTCACGGGCGATGGCCATCCGCTCGTCCCGCAGGCGGGCCTGTGCCTCATGCCGGTACCGGGCCTCGGTCAGTTCGGCGATCCGGCGGGCGTCCGCCTGCGCGGCGCGCCGGGACCGCAGGCTGTCACCGAGGGCGATCGCCGCACCCATCAGCAGTACGTGCCCGGCCAGCTCGTAGCCGACGACGAAGGAGAAATCCTGCCCCTCGGCGAGCCGGAAGACCACCGAGACCACGATCACCAGCACGGCGGCGGCGACCGAGGCGGCGATCCGGCCGTGTTCGGCTGCGGAGAACAGCGCGGCGGCCACCGGCACGGCCAGCCCGATGGCCGGGTAACCGGCGGCGTAGTAGGCGAACAGGCCGAGCACGCTGACGGCCAGCACCACCACCGGGTAGCGCCGCCGGACCAGCATCAGTGCGCCCAGGCCGACCGCCCAGAGGTACGCGACCTGGTCCGGCCCGTGCCGGCCACCCTCGTTCGCGGTGATGACGATCGACACGGTGACGGCGACGCCCGCGCCGAGGAGCAGGTCGGTGACCCAGGGACGTACCTTCCGCTGCGTCGACTGGCCGGCCACGATCTCAGCGTACGGCGAGGTCGGGGCGCTCGGAGTCGTCGGAAGGCGACATCCGGGGTCGCCCGCCGACGTACTCCGGGCGGGTCCGCAGGCGGATGGCGCGGCCACCGAACGTTTCTAGCGTTGCCGGCATGACCATGTCACCTCGCCCGGCTCTCGGGCTTCCGTTGCCCGCCCTGCTCGGGTTGGCGCTGCTCGGCCTGCCCCGGGTGGTACTGCACGACCTGGGTCTGGTGCACGAGCGCACCTTCGTCAACCTGCTGCTGGTGGTCGTACCGCCGATCGTGTGGATCACCGTGGCCCTGGCGAAGCGGGTGCCCAACCCGTTTTTGACCCTGCTCGTCGTCGGTCTGCTGTACGGCGTCCTGCTGGCCCTGACCCATCAGCTGCTCTGGCACGTGGCTTTCGACGAGCCGCCGACCCTCGGCGGCAACCTGACCGATCTGGCGCCGGGAGCGCAGGCCGTCATCGTGCGGTTCTTCGCCGCGATCAGCAGCCTCTTCACCGGCGTCATCGTCGGCGTCGTCGCGGGCGTGATCGCCTGGGCCCTCTCCCGCCAGCGTCCCTGAGGCGGATCTTGGTCCAGCAGCGCCCTTCCAGGGGCGTTCCCGGACCAAGATCTGCGGAAGTGGTCTTGGTGACCGACGCGACGTCCTAGGTTCGGTGACGGGGTGGGGTGCCGTTGAGCGGGCGGGGGTGGGGGCGTTGTTTACTGATGTGCGGAAGGTCGAGGCTGGCGTACTCGATGTCGGTTTCGTCGATGCCGGCCCGCCGGACGGGCCGGTGGTGCTCCTGCTGCACGGCTGGCCGTACGACATCCACAGCTTCGCCGAGGTGGTGCCGCTGCTGACCAGCGCCGGCCACCGGGTGCTCCTGCCCTACGCGCGTGGCCACGGCACCACCCGGTTCCGGTCCGCCGATGCGGTACGAAACGGCCAGCCGGCCGCCCTCGCGGTCGACACCGTCGCGTTCCTCGACGCGCTGGAGATCGAGCGGGCGACCCTGGCCGGGTTCGACTGGGGTGCCCGCACCGCCGGCATCGTGGCCGCGCTCTGGCCGGATCGCTGTCGGGGCCTGGTCGCGGTGAGCGGTTACCTGATCGACGGTCAGGCGTCGGGTCGGGTGCCGCTGCCCCCGGCGGCCGAGCACGCCTGGTGGTACCAGTACTACTTCGCCACCGAACGCGGCCGGGAGGGGTACGCGCGGAACACCCGCGACTTCGCCAAGCTGATCTGGCAGACCGCCTCGCCGAGGTGGGACTTTGACGACGCCACCTTCGACCGCAGCGCGGCGGCGCTCGACAACCCGGACCACGTCGACGTCGTCATCCACAACTACAGGTGGCGGCTGGGCCTCGCCGACGGCGAGCCGCAGTACGCAGACCTGGAGGAACGGCTGGCCGGCAAACCGCCGGTCACCGTGCCGACGATCAGTCTGGAAGGGGACGCCAACGGCGCACCCCACCCACAACCCCAGGTGTACGCGAAGCAGTTCACCGGCCCGTACGAGCACCGCACGATCGCCGGTGGCGTGGGGCACAACCTGCCGCAGGAGGCGCCGCAGGCTTTCGCCGACGCGGTGCTGGCGGTCGCCTCCCGCTGAACCGGGCGTCAGCCGCGCTTGGCGTGGGCGACGAAGCGACGCCAGGCGGTCGGGTCGAAGGTGAGCACCGGGCCGGTGGCGTCCTTGCTGTCGCGTACGCCGACCACGCCGGGCAGGTTGTCGGCCACCTCGACACACTCGCTGGTGCCGCTACGGGTGGACTTGCGCCAGGTCGCGCCGGTCAGATGGTGGACCACGACTCCATCACTTCCTTCATCAGCAGCTCAGACTGTCCCTTGGGGAGAGCGACGCTGCGGATTCCCTCCCACCTCGCGTGGGGTGGTAGCAGCGCAACTGCTGGGCGACGCGCTCGGCGTCCAGCCATTGGCGCAGGAAGTGTGGCTGGCCGTGCAGCTCGGCGATGCGCAGCAGCCCCAGCAGCAGGCCGTCGCTGTTCAGCACCTCGTCGGCCCGCTTGAGGAAGAGCCGGTCGAACGGACGCTGCCCCAGCTCGATCGCCCTGCCCCCGGCCGCTGCCGCATGGCCTGACACCGACCGGGTTCGGGGCCGACCGACTGAGGTCGGCGGGCCAGGGACCGGCCGGCGGCCCGTTGACCGCGACCCTGTTCAGCCCGAGCGCGCCAGCCGGAAGCCCACGTCGTCGACGGTGAAGGTCGGGTGGCTGCGGCGGCGTACCGAGGCGCGACAACTCCAGTGCTCGTCGAACCATCCGCCGCCACGGAGCACCCGGTAGCTGCCGTAGACCTGCGCGTCGTAGACGTCCCAGCACCAGTCCCACACGTTGCCCAACATGTCGTACAGGCCCCAGGCGTTGGGTTGTCGGCCGCCGACCTCGTGGACGTGTCCGCCGGAGTTGTCGCGGTACCAGGCGATGTCGTCGAGTGGCCCGTACCGGGGGCCGGTCGTGCCGGCCCGGCAGGCGTACTCCCACTCGGCCTCGGTCGGCAGCCGGTAGCCGTCGGCGGCGACGTCCCAGTCGACGTGCTCGCCGTCGACCCGGTACGCCGGCCGCAGCCCTTCCTGCGCCGAGCGCGCGTTGCAGAACCGGATCGCGTCCCACCAGGAGACGCTCTCGACCGGCCGACGGTCACCGGTGGAGGCGCTCGGACGCTCGCCGGTGACCTGCGCGTACTCGGCCTGGGTGACCGGAAAGGTGGCGAGTCGGTACGCCTCGACCTCAACCGACCACCGGCGCTCGGTCCGTCGATCGGTCAGCTGCACCCGCCCGGCGGAGATGGAGACCATCACCCGTGAAGTGTCGATGACGTCCGCCACGTTCCCCCGCACGGGGCACCACCACGAGGGTGGCCGATGCAAAACTTCCGGTGGTAGGCAGGAGTTCCTTCCTACTCGCACGTCGGAGGAGTGAGCAGGTGCGCTGGCGCAGTTACGTCGCGGTCGGGGACAGCTTCACCGAGGGCCTGGACGACGCCTACCCGGACGGCAGTTTCCGGGGCTGGGCGGATCTGGTGGCCACCCGGCTCGCCGCCGAGGCGGGCCCTGACTTCGCGTACGCCAACCTGGCCATCCGGGGGCGGACCTTCCCGGGCGTGGTGGCCGAGCAGGTGCCGGCGGCGCTGGCGATGAAGCCCGACCTGATCAGCTTCGCGGCGGGCGGCAACGACGTGCTGCGGCGCAGCTTCGACCCGGACACCCTGGTCTCCCGCTTCGACGAGGTGGTCGGCCGGCTGCGCAGCCGCGGCGCGGACGTACTGCTGTTCCGGTTCGCCGACGTGATGGCGCGGCTGCCCGGCCAACGGCTGATCGCACCCCGGGTCGCTCTGCTCAACCGTGCGGTCGGGGAGACCGCCGAGCGGCACGGCGCCATCCTGGTCGACCTGTACGCCGACGACACGTACCTGAACCCGATGCTCTGGAGCACCGACCGGCTGCACCTGTCTCCGGCCGGGCACCGCCGCGTGGCCGGCCAGGTGCTGACCGCCCTCGGTGTCGGCTGCGACGAGGAGTGGCTGCTGGTTCCGCCGAACCCGGAGCCCACCCCCTGGTTGTCCGCCCGCACCGCCGACCTCCGCTGGGCCGGTCAACACCTGGCCCCCTGGCTCAAGCGCCGCCTGACCGGCCGCTCCTCCGGCGACACCCGCACCGCCAAACGCCCCACCCTCACCCCCTTCCACCCCCTCCCCCCACCGCGTTGATCAAGAAGTTTTGGTCTGGTTTTCCGCCTGCCTAGACCAAAACTTCTTGATCAACGCGGCCGGGCCGGGGTGGGCCGGGGTGGGCCGGGGTGGGCGCGGCCGGGCCGGGGTGGGCCGGGGTGGGTGGGTGTCAGTGGAGGTGGCGGGTCCAGGTTCTTGTCTGGGTGGGGCCGGTGCCGAGGGTGGTGTCGGTCGGGGTGGTGATGACGATGGTGTCGTCCGGGAGCACCTGCACCGTCGGAGGGTGCTCGCCGCCGGTGAGGCGACGCCGGAGTTCCGGGACGTCGAGATAGCGGTCGTCCGTCCAGTAGCCCACGTTGCCCCACGGGTTGGTCACCGCCAGCAGACCACCGTTCACCGCGGCGGCCGAGTTCGTGTCGGGCGGCAGTTGCGTCCGCTCCTGCCACCGGTCGCCAGCCAACCGCCACACCCGCTTATGGGTCGGGGCGTCGAAACCCTCATTGATGTTGACCAGCCACGCGTCACTGCCGTCGGGTGAGACCAGCAGTCGAGCGGCACCGGCAACGTCCGGCAGCTCCCGCCAGGTCCGGCCGTCGTCGTCGCTTACCGCGACGGTCAGCCAGTCACCGTTTCGGGTCGTCACCCAGATCCGACCGTCGCCGCCGTCGATCAGATCGTTGCTGGCCGCACCGCTGAGGAACATCGGGGGCTGGGTCCGCACTTTCGCCGCGTCGATCCGGGCGAGTTCCAATTCGGCACAGTTCAGTTTGATCAGCGCGCCGCTTCCCGGGCATTGGAGCAGGTACCCGCGCCGGGTGGCCGCAGCGAGCCGGGTGACCTCGGGCGGCGACTCCCGAGGATGCTCGGTGAAGGAGGCACCGCCGTCGGTGGTGACCAGGTAGCCGTCGGGTACGCCCACGGTCAGGTTCCGGCCGTCCAGCGGTAGCAGGTAGTACGGTCCGGCCCACCGGGGGTTGTTCGCCGTGTCCGGCAGCGGCGTCCGCTGCCAGGTCGCGCCCCCATCGGCGGTACGCGCGAGGTCGAGCCGGCAGCCGGTTCGGTCGCTGTCGTCGGGACCGCAGGTGTCGAAGAGGGCCCAGCCGTGCCGGGCGTCGACGAAGCGTAAACCGGCCAACCTGCCGGCGACCCCCACCGGGTTCACCTTCCGCTCGATCACCTGACCGTCCGGGGCCGGTGACGGAGTCGCCGGTGACGGGGTCGGATCGGGTGGGTCACGGTCGGCGTCCCGACCGGCGGTGGCGTACACGCCCGGCCCGGTGAGTAGCAGCGCAACCAGCCCGGCCAGCAGGCCACGGCGGCGACGCCGACGGCGGTTCACCCGGCGTCGGGCGGCGTCCACGCCCGGCGGACGGAAGGTCGGCGCGGCGGTCGCCTCGAACTCGGCGAACAACTGGTCCAGGTTGATCTCACGCACGGCCGGCCTCCTGCCGTTCGGTGAGGTGGCGGGCCAGGGCCGTGCGGGCTCGCGACAGCCAGGACTTGACGGTCCCCTCGGGTACGCCGAGCTGGTCGGAGATCTCCGCGACGGTGAGCTGGGCCAGGTGGTGCAGGACGATCGCCCGGCGTTGGGCGGCGGGCAGGATGGTGAGCGCCTCCAACAGCACCACCCGGTCCGGGTTCGGGCCCGGTACGTGCTCCTCCCGCTGCCGAGCCAGGTACCGGACGGCGGTACGGACCCGACGGAGCCGGCTGGTGGCCAGGTTCCAGGCCACCCGGCGGACGAACGCCGACGGGTCGTCGTACGCGCTGATCCGGTCCCAGCGCTCAAGGGTCCGGCAGAACGCCTCCTGGGTGAGGTCCTGCGCCTCGGCGTGATCGCCGAGGTACGCGTAGAGCTGCACCGCCACCCGCTGGAAGTGCGCCTGGTAGAACTCGGTGAAGTCCACCGGCGGTGGGTCGGCACCTGGTGGCGCTGCGGTCATGGCGGTCCTCGTGTTCGGCGGCAGTCAGGAGTGTCACGCCTGGCGGACCACATCCGCTGCACCCGAATTCCGTTGGCCGGCCGAAGCGCGGCGTACTTTGGGGACCATGTCTGTGCCGAACGATCCCGATCCCCGACTTCAGTCGTACGCGGACCCGCAGCGACTGGTCACCACCGACTGGCTGGCCGAGCATCTGGGCGACGACGGTCTCGTGGTCGTCGAGTCCGACGAGGACGTACTGCTCTATGACAGCGGTCACATCCCGGGTGCCGTCAAGGTCGACTGGCATCTGGAGCTGAACGACCAGGTGACCCGGGACTACCTGGACGCCGAACGGTTCGCCGAACTCTGCGCCGCCAAGGGCATCGGCCGTGACGACACGGTTGTCTTCTACGGCGACAACTTCAACTGGTGGGCCGCGTACGCCCTCTGGGTCTTCACTCTCTTCGGTCACCGGGACGTGCGGCTGCTCGACGGCGGCCGGCAGAAGTGGATTGCCGAGGGGCGGGAGCTGACCCGCGACAAGCCGACCCGGCCTCGGGCCGACTACCCGGTGCCGCAGCGCGACGACGCGCCGGTGCGGGCGTTCCGCGAGGAGGTGTCGGCGCACGTCGACGCCGGCCGGCCGCTTGTCGACGTGCGCTCGCCGGGCGAGTACACCGGCGAGATGCTGCACATGCCGGACTACCCGCAGGAGGGCGCGCTGCGCGGCGGTCACATCCCGGGCGCGGTGAGCAAGCCGTGGAAGTCCGCCGCCAACGACGACGGCACCTTCAAGTCGGCCGACGAGCTGCGTGGCATCTACGCCGACCAGCTCGGCCTGACGCCGGACGACGACGTGATCGCGTACTGCCGGATCGGCGAGCGGTCCAGCCACACCTGGTTCGTCCTCCGGCACCTGCTCGGCTACCCGAAGGTGCGCAACTACGACGGCTCCTGGACCGAGTGGGGCAACCTCGTCCGCGCCCCCGTCGTCAAGGGCCCCAACCCGAAGTGATTTGCTTGTTGATCATGAGGTTGGCGGCAGTAACAGGATCAACCACGCCGCTAACCTCATGATCAACGAGGCGGGGTCGGTAGCGCAGGGGGTCAGCGCGGATCCGGGTCGCGTAGGTAACGCTGGACGGTGGGGGCGAGCCAGGTGATCAGCTCGGCCGGGGAGATGTCGACCATCGGGGGTAGGCGCAGGACGTATCGGGTCAGGGCGACGCCGAGCAGTTGGCTGGCGACCAGTCCGGCGCGCCGTGGGGCCTCGTCGGGGTCGGCGACCACCCGGCCGACCGCCACGCCGAGCTGGGTGGCGAAGATGGCGCGTACCCGCTCCGCCCCGCTCGGGTTGGTGCTCGCCGTGCGCAGCAGTGCCGGCAGCGTCGAGTCGCCCTCCCACCGGGTGAAGAAGTAGCTGACCAGCGCCGTGCCGAGTCGATCGGCCGGCACGCCGCTCAGGTCGGGCAGTCGTAGGTCGAACTCGGCCGCCGTGGCGAACAGGTTCTCCTTGCTGCCGAAGTACCGCATCACCATCGACGGGTCGATCCGCGCGTCCGCGGCGATGGCCCGGATCGTCGCCCGGTCGTACCCGTCGGCGGCGAAGCGGTCGCGGGCGGCCCGCAGGATCGCCGCCCGGGTCACCTCCGAGCTGCGACGTCCGCCGCCGGACGGCGTTTCCGAGCTGCGGCCTTCGCCGTCCGCCGCGGGCTCCCCGCTATGGCGTCCGCCGCCCGACGCCGCCGGCCCCGCGTCGCGCCGACTGCCGCCCGACGCCGCGCTTCGGCGTCCGCCGTCGGCCGGCGACTCCGCGACAGGTTTCGAAGCCCCTCCGGGTACGCCCTCCGTCATGTGACCGACGGTATGCCAACGGCTGTTGACTTCTCAATCCGGGGCGGCCTAACGTTGCCAACAAGTGTTGGCCAACAGTTGTTGGCATACTGCCGAGGAGGTCGCCATGCTGCCCGAACGAAGGGACGTCCTGGTCGTCGGCGCGGGCCCCACCGGGCTCACCGCCGCACTCACCCTGGCCCGCCGAGGGGTCGAGGTGACCGTCGTAGACCAGCGGGAGAAGCCGGCGGTGACCTCGCGGGCCGCGGTCGTGCACGCGTACACCCTGGAGGTGCTCGACCGGATCGGCGCCGGCGGGACGCTTGTGGCCCGAGGGCTGCGGTCGGCCCGGTTCAGCGTCCGTGACCGGGACCGGGTGCTGGTCACCGTGCCGTTCGGCGGGTTGCCCAGCCGGCACCGGTACGCGCTGATGGTCTCCCAGTCGGTGACCGAGGAGGTGCTCACCGATCAGCTGGCCGAGGCCGGTGTACGGGTGCTGCGCCCGTACCGGCTCACCGGCCTGCGCCGCGACGGCGACGGCGCGGTGGCCGACTTCGACGGCACGAGCCTGCGTGCCCGATGGGTGATCGGGGCCGACGGCATCAACAGCACCGTCCGTGAGCTGGCCGGCATCACGTTCACCGGGCCGGCCGGCTCCGAGGAGTCGTTCGTGCTTGCCGACGTACGCGTCGACAGCGGCCTGCCCCGCGACGGCGCGTCGATCTTCCTTGCCCGGGGCGGGCCACTGGTCTGGGCGCCACTGCCCGACGGGCGGGTACGCCTGGTCGCCACCGTCACCGATCCGCCCGCCGAGCCGGACGCGGCCTATCTGCAACGCTTGCTCGACGAGCGTGGTCCGCGGCAACGGCCGGACCAGGTACGCGAGGTGCTCTGGTCCTCGCGCTTCCGACTGCACCGACGGGTCGCCGGGACGTTCCGTTCCGGGCCGGTGCTGCTGGCCGGCGACGCCGGACACGTGCACAGCCCGGCCGGCGGGCAGGGCATGAACCTCGGCATCAGCGATGCCGTCGACCTCGGCGAGACCCTGGCCGACGTGCTCGCCGGAGCCGCCGAGACCCGGCTGGACGAGTACGCGGCCAGACGTCGGCCACTCGCAAACGAGGTGGCCGGATTCGCCGACCGACTGACCCGCCTCGCCACCGTGCCGCCCGCCGCCCGACCGGCCCGGGACCTGCTGCTACGCCTGATCTCGGTGCTGCCGCCGGTGCGGCACCGGATTGCGCTCCGGCTCTCCGGCCTCAACCAACGCCCGACGTGAGTCGACGTTCCCGGCAATCGGACTGGCGGGTAACCACGGCCCCACGCTGTCGACAGTCGGGTCTACGCTGGCCCGGTGACGGTGGAGCAGCAGGCCCGGGGGGCGAACGGCGGGGCCACGGGGGCGGGACGACGCCGATCCCGCAAGGACGAGATTCTTGAGATCGCGGTGGGTCTGTTCGCCTCGCGGGGCTACCACGGTGTGTCGATGGACGACATCGGCGCGGCTGCCGGCGTGACCGGCCCGGCGCTCTACCACCACTTCGCCGGCAAGGAGGCGATGCTGGTCGCCGCGCTGACGCCGGTCAGCGAAGGGCTGCTCGACGGCGGACGGCAGCGCTCCGCCGCCCATCCCGGCGACCCGCGCGCCTCGCTGGAGTCGCTTATCGACTTCCACGTCGACTTCGCGCTCGCCAATCCGGCCGTCATCGCGCTGCATCTGCACGAGCTGGATCGGCTGCCGGAGGAGCCCAGACGGCACATCCGCCGACTCCAACGGCTCTACGTCGAGGAGTGGGTCACCGTGCTGACCGCCCTGCACCCGGGGCTGCCGGACGGTGAGGCGCGGGTGTTGGCACACGCCGCGTTCGGCCTGATGAACTCCACCCCGTTCCTCGGCGGCGAGGTCGACCACCGGCGTCGGTCCGAGCTGCTGCGCGCCGCCACGCTGGCCGCGCTGCTCGCCCCCACCGAGCCCGCCTGACCCGTTCCCGTCCGGCGGTGCTGGGCTGACCGGCCAGGACCGGTGTGCTTCGTCACATCCACGCTGGCCGCCATCGACCGAGGAGCCGACCCCGGTACGCCCGCTTCGCCGTCGCTCGGACACCGCACCAGGGCCCCCTCTGCCGCAGGCGTTGAGAGGGGGCCCTTCCTCGCACCCGGGGCGACATGGTTCCCTTGCACGCGATCCCACCATCTGGACGCGGAGGAAGCATGATCGAGTCGCTGCTGGTCGCCAACCGGGGCGAGATCGCCCGCCGGATCATCCGTACCGCCAGGCGGCTCGGGGTGCGGGCGATCGCGGTCCACTCGGAGGCCGACGCCGACCTGCCGTTCGTCGCCGAGGCCGACGAGGCCGTCTGCGTCGGCCCGGCCAACCCGGCGCAGAGCTACCGCAACACCGAGGCGATCCTCGCCGCCGCCCGGTCGACCGGGGCGCAGGCGATCCACCCCGGTTACGGCTTCCTGTCGGAGAACGCCGACTTCGCCCGTACCGTCGAGGCCAGCGGCCTGATCTGGGTCGGACCCGGCGCGGACGCGATAAGCGCGATGGGCGACAAGATCAATGCGCGGAACCTGATGGCGGCGGCCGGCGTGCCGGTGGCGGCCGGGACCACCGAGCCGGCGGCCGACGTGGCGGCGGCGGTCGCGGCGGCGGCAGAGATCGGCTACCCGGTGATGGTGAAGGCCGCTGCCGGTGGCGGCGGCATGGGCATGGGGGTGGCGGTCGACGAGGCTGCGCTGCGCACCGAGTACGACAAGGTCCGGGCCTTCGCGGAGCGGATGTTCGGCGACGGCTCGGTGCTGCTGGAGCGGTACTTCCCCCGGGTACGGCACGTCGAGGTGCAGATCCTCGGCCTGGCCGACGGCCGGGTGCTGGCGCTGGGCGAGCGGGAGTGCTCGGTGCAGCGGCGCAACCAGAAGCTGGTGGAGGAGTCGCCCTCCCCGGCGGTCTCGCCGGAGCTACGGTCCCGCCTGCTGGCAGCGGCGGTGCGGGCGGGCGAGGCGGTCGACTACCGCAACGCCGGCACCGTCGAGTGCCTGCTCGATCCGACGACCGGGGAGTTCTTCTTCCTGGAAATGAACACCCGGCTTCAGGTGGAGCACCCGGTGACCGAGCTGGTGCACGGCATCGACCTGGTGGAGGAGCAGCTGCGGGTGGCGGCCGGCCTGCCGCCGACCTTCGACCCGGACGCGCTGACCGTGCGCGGGCACGCCATCGAGCTGCGGGTCAACGCCGAGGATCCGAAGCGGTTCCTGCCCGGCCCCGGGACGATCAAGACCTGGGTCGAGCCGACCGGCGAGGGCGTACGCGTCGACTCCGGCTACGCCGAGGGGAACACCGTCACCCCGTTCTACGACAGCCTGATGGCGAAGCTGATCGTGCACGGCCAGGACCGGACCGAGGCCATCGCCCGCGCCCGCGCGGCAGTGGCCGCTTTCGACCTGTCCGGCCCCAAGCACAACCTCCCCTTCTTCGCCGAGCTGCTCGAAAACCAGGAGTTCCTCTCCGGCGACTACGACACCAGCATCGTCTCCCACCTCCGCTGACCCACCCCCCGACCCTGGGCCGGTTGATCAAGAAGTTTTGGTCGGGATTCGTGCCCGCAGCCGACCAAAACTTCTTGATCAACGCGGGGGTCACGCGGGGTCACGCGGGGTGGGGTGGGGTGGGGGTGTGACATGCTGGGGAGGGTTGGGGCAGTGAGTGTCACAGCTAGGTGGGTGGGTGGTGGAGATGCCGGAGTACGTGTCCATTCGTGAGGTCGGGCCGCGTGACGGGTTGCAGAACGAGGCACCGATCCCCACCGACGCCAAGGTGCGGCTGCTCGACGCGCTCTCGCAGACGGGGGTACGGCGGATCGAGGCGGTCTCGTTCGTGCACCCCAGGGCGATCCCGCAGATGGCCGACGCCGACGAGGTGTGGCGACGGGCGCAGCGGGTCGACGGGGTGCGTTACTCCGCGTTGGTGCCGAACACGCGCGGCGCGCAGCGCGCCCTCGCCGCCGGCTTCACCGAGATCGAGGTGGTCGTCTCGGCAAGCGACACGCACAACCGGCGCAACGTCAACCGGTCCACCGACGAGTCGCTTGACGACATCGCCGAGCTGATCGACCTGCTGCACGGTGCCGGTGCCCGCGCCGAGGTCATCGTGGCGACCAGCTTCGGCTGCCCGTACGAGGGCGACATCGATCCGGCGCGGGTGGCCGCCATCGTGGACCGGGTGGTCCGCGACGGCGCCGACCGCGTCGCCTTCGGCGACACCACCGGCATGGGTACGCCCCGACGCGTCCGTGACCTGCTCACCGCCGTACGTGATCGCAACGCCGAAGTTCCGGTGCTGCTGCACTTCCACAACACCCGGGGCACCGCGTTGGCCAATCTGCTGACCGCCCTGGAGCTCGGCGTCACCGAGTTCGACGCCAGTGTCGGCGGGCTGGGTGGCTGTCCGTACGCGCCCGGGGCCAGCGGGAACCTGGCTACCGAGGAGGCGGTGCACATGCTGCACGACATGGGCATCGACACCGGGATCGACCTGGACGCCCTGATCGAGGTCGCCGAGCTGGCCGAGCACCTGACCGCTCGTACTCTCCCCTCCGGCGTCCTCCGCGCCGGCCCCCGCACCCGCCTCACCCCCCTGCCCACCTGACCCCGCCCAACGGCGGTTGATCATGAGGTTAGCGGCAGAGTTGATCTCTAGAACTGCCGTAAACCTCATGATCAACGCTGGGGTTAGCGGGGGCGGGTGGGAGTGGGGTAGCCTAACGATCGTTCAGGTTGCTTGGTTTGGGGGCCGTGGTGACGGTTGACGGTGAGGCGCTGGAGCAGCTGCGCAAGCGGGTTCGGGCCGGCGGCGCGGAGAGGTACCACGCGGCAAACGCGGCCAAGGGCAAACTGTTCGCCCGGGAGCGGGTCGCGCTGCTGGTCGACGAGGGCAGCTTCGTCGAGGACGGCCTCTACGCCAACGCGCTCGCCGAGGGACTGCCCGCCGACGGCGTGGTCACCGGCACCGCCACCATCGACGGTCGTCAGGTCTGCCTGATGGCAAACGACTCCACGGTCAAGGCCGGCAGCTGGGGTGCCCGCACCGTCGAGAAGATCATCCGGATCATCGAGCGGGCGTACGACACCGGTGTCCCGATGGTCTACCTGGTCGACTCGGCCGGGGCCCGGATCACCGACCAGGTCGAGCTGTTTCCCGGGCGTCGTGGCGCCGGAAAGATCTTCTGGAACCAGGTCCGCGCCTCCGGCTCGATCCCCCAGGTCTGCGCGCTGTTCGGGCCCAGCGCGGCCGGCGGAGCGTACATTCCGGCGTTCTGCGACGTGGTCGCCATGGTCGACGGCAACGCCAGCATGTACCTGGGATCGGACCGGATGGTCGAGATGGTCACCGGCGAGAAGACCACCCTCGAAGCGATGGGTGGGGCGCGGGTGCACTGCGCCGAGTCCGGTGTCGGGCACTTCCTCTGCAAGACCGAGGCCGATGCGCTCGACGTGGTGAAGCGCTACCTGTCGTACCTTCCGGCGAACTGGACCCAGCAGCCACCGACCGCGCCCGCCGTCGAGGCGCCGACCAAGGCCGACCTCGCCGCGCTGGTGCCGGCGAGCGAGCGGCAGGCGTTCGACATGCGCCGGTACGTCAAGGGCCTGCTCGACGAGGACTCCTTCTTCGAGATCCAGGCCCTCTGGGCCAAGGAGTTGACCATCGGATTCGGCCGACTGAACGGCGAGGTCGTCGGCGTGGTCGGCAACAACTCGATGTTCAAGGGCGGGGTGCTCTTCGTCGACTCGGCCGACAAGGCGACCCGGTTCGTGCAGCTCTGCGACGCGTTCAACGTGCCGCTGCTGTTCCTGAGTGACGTGCCCGGGTTCATGGTCGGCAGTGCGGTGGAGAAGCAGGGCATCATCCGGCACGGCGCAAAGATGATCACCGCGATCTCCGAGGCGACCGTACCCAAGATCTGTGTGGTGGTGCGCAAGGCGTACGGTGCCGGCCTCTACGCCATGGCCGGGCCGGGCTTCGAGCCGGATGCCACGATCGCGCTGCCCACCGCCAAGATCGCGGTGATGGGTGCGGAGGCCGCGGTCAACGCCGTGTACGCCAACAAGATCGCGGCCATCGAGGACGAGGCCGAGCGGGCGGCCTTCGTCGCCGCCCGCCGTGAGGAGTACGAGCGGGACATCGACATCGTCCGGCTCGCCAGCGAGCTGGTGGTCGACGCGATCGTGGAGCCGCAGGAACTGCGTGCCGAGCTGGTGCGCCGGTTCGCCGCCGCCCGGGGCAAGCAGCGGCACTTCTCCCGGCGACGGCACGGCGTCACCCCGGTCTGAGCCGTCCGGCACCAGCACGATCCCGTCCCGGCGTCACGAGCGCCCGGCGGGCCGTCCACACAGGAGGAACCCGATGGACTTCCGGCTCACCGAGGAGCACGAGGCGCTTCGCGACAGCGTGCGGGACTTCGCCCGCGAGGTGGTCGCGCCGGTCATCGCCGAGCACTACGAGCAGCACACCTTCCCGTACGAGATCATTCGCCAGATGGGCAAGATGGGCCTGTTCGGCCTGCCCTTCGCCGAGGAGCACGGTGGTATGGGCGGCGACTACTTCGCCCTCTGCCTGGCTCTGGAGGAACTGGCCCGGGTCGACTCCAGTGTGGCCATCACCCTGGAAGCGGCGGTCTCGTTGGGCGCGATGCCGATCTACCGGTTCGGCACCGACGAGCAGAAGTCGCGGTGGCTGCCCCGGCTGCTCAGCGGCGAGGCGCTGGCTGGGTTCGGGCTGACCGAGCCGGGCTTCGGCTCGGACGCGGGGGGCACCGAGACCCGGGCGGTGCTGGACGAGGCGACCGGCGAATGGGTCATCAACGGCTCGAAGGCGTTCATCACCAACTCCGGCACCGACATCACCGCCCTGGTCACCGTCACCGCGGTCACCGGCATCCGGCCGGACGGCACGAAGGAGTTGTCCTCCATCATCGTGCCCAGCGGGACGCCCGGCTTCACCGTCGCGCCCGGCTACTCCAAGGTCGGTTGGACCGCCTCGGACACCCACGAGCTGAACTTCGACGACTGCCGGGTGCCGGCGGAGAACCTGCTCGGCGAGCGGGGTCGTGGCTTCGCCCAGTTCCTCCGCATCCTCGACGAGGGCCGGATCGCCATCGCCGCGCTGGCCGTCGGTCTCGCCCAGGGCTGTGTCGACGAGTCGATCAAGTACGCGAAGGAGCGGCACGCCTTCGGCCAACCGATCGGCAACTACCAGGCGATCCAGTTCAAGATCGCTGACATGGAGGCGAAGGCGTACACCGCCCGGCTCGCCTATTACGACGCCGCTGCCCGAATGCTGGCCGGCGAGCCGTTCAAGCGGCAGGCGGCGATCGCCAAGCTGCACGCGAGCACGATCGCGGTGGACAACGCCCGGGAGGCGACGCAGATCCACGGCGGGTACGGCTTCATGAACGAGTACCCGGTGGCCCGGTTCTGGCGGGACTCCAAGATCCTGGAGATCGGCGAGGGTACCTCCGAGGTGCAGCGCATGATCATCGCCCGCGACCTGGGGATGTGAACCGGCCGGATCGGCCGGACACGTCGGGCGGCCAGCCGGTCGTCGCACATCGATGCCGGTTCGGTGCAGGCCGGCTGCCGATAGGTGGTTGTCAGGTTTCGGCACGGCATCGTCGGGTGGCCGACGATCCCGTGTCCGATGTCGGGCCTGCGCCGTATTGTCCGTGCCCATGGCTCCCGGTCATGATCGTCAATCCGGTCCGCCGCACGCCGGTCTGCCGGAGCTGCTGCGGGCGCACCGGCAGGCTGCTGGCGCGACCCAGGCTGAGCTGGCGGCCCGTGCCGGCGTCGGGGTACGGACGGTCCGTGACCTGGAACGGGGCCGCTCCACCCGGCCACAACGCACCACCGTCGAGCTGCTCGCCGGGGCGCTCGGGCTGACCGGCTCCGCCCGCGCGGCGTTTCTGGCCGCCGCCCGGGGCACCAGCCCGGCGGCCGTCCAGCCCGAGGTCGGTACGCCGCTGGGCCTGCCGCCGCCACCGGAACTGATCGGCCGGGAACGCGACATCACCGAGCTGGCCACCCTGTTGGACGATCCACGTGGTCCCCGGGTGGTGAGCCTGGTGGGGTTGGCCGGCGTCGGCAAGACCGCCCTGGCGTTGGCGGCGGTCCACGCGGCCGCGCCCACTCATCCCGGCGGTGTCGCCGGGGTGCTGATCGGCGCCGGGTCGGACGCGGCCGACGTGCACGCCGCCGTCATGACGGTCTTCGGCGTGGCCCGGGACACCGAGTTGGCCGCGCGGCTCGGTGACCGGCGGGCGCTGCTGCTGGTGGACGCGGTGGAGCGGGCGCCCGATCCGGTGGCCGGCACGCTGCGGCGGCTCGTCGGTGCGGTGCCGTCGCTGCGGGTGCTGGTCACCGGCCGACATCCGGTCGGGCTACCGAGCGAGTGGGTGCGCCCCGTTTCGCCGTTGGAGGTGCCGCCACCGGGCGACACCGACCCGGCGACCCTCGTCGGATATCCGGCGGTCACCCTGTTCACCTCGCGACTGGCTCAGGTCCGCCGGGAACCGCCGGCCGACGCCGAGTTGCCCGCGCTGGCCGCCCTGGTACGCCGGCTGGGCGGGCTGCCGCTGGCGATCGAACTGATGGCGGCGCGCGGCCGGCTCCTCGATCTCACCGAACTGCTCGACCGGTACGGCGACCGGGTGCTGGATCTGGACACCTCTGCCGCCACGCACAGCGGTTGGGAGACGCGGCCACGGGGCGACGATGCCCGCACGGCGGTGGCGGAGACCCTGCGCGACGCGGTGGCCACCAGTTACCGGCTGCTCGCCGTCGGGGACCGGGCGGCGCTGCGGCAGCTCGCCGCCTTCGGCAACCGGTGGTCGGTGGAGTTGGCCGAGGAGATGCTCGCCGGCACCGGCGTCGATCCGGTGCCGCTGCTCAACCGCTTCCTCGATCTCGGCCTGCTGAGCGTACGAGGCGGCGGCTCGTTCCGGTTCCGGTTTGTCGACGCCGTCCGGGACTACGCCGTCGAGCAGGCGTCCGGCGCCGGCGAGTCGACGGTGATCCGCCGTCGGCACGCTCGGGTGGTGACCCGGCTGGTGGAGCGGACCGCGTCGGGGCTGACGGGTGCCGGGGCCGGTGCCGCTGCGCACCGTCTCGACGAGGTCACCGGCGACATCAGCTCCGCGTTGGCGTACGCGGCGGTCGACGACCCCTTGACCGCGTTACGTCTCGCGGTGAACCTGCCCCGGTGGTGGCGGTTACGTGGGCGGGACGTTGTCGGCCGGCAGTGGCTGCTGCGCCTGCTGGCCGATCCGCGTACCGCCGATGCCGACCCGGCCCTGCGCGCGTGGGCCTCGGTCGGTGTGGCGATGCTCGCCGGCGAGCACGGCGCGGCCGCAACGGAGCTGTCGACGGCCCGCGCGGCGTTGGCGGAGTTCCGTCGGCTCGGTGACGTGCCGGGCGAGTTGGAGGCGCGGACGGTCCTCGGCGTCCTGCTGGCCGCGACCGGACGGCCGGGCGAGGCACGGGAGCAGGCGGAGGCGGTACTGGCCCTGGCCACCGAGCATGGCCTGACCCGGCAGATGGCGGTCGCGCAGCATCAGCTGGCGTGGCACGAGATCAGGCTCGGTGACCTGACCACGGCTCGTCGCCGGCTGGCGGTGGTGGACCGGCTCGGTGGCCAGTGCGCGGAGCAGCGGCTGCGGGTGCTGGCTCGGGGCACCGTCGCGGAGGTGTTCCGCCTGGCGGGCCGGTACGCCGACGCCGCCGACGAGGCTCGCCGGGTGTTGACGGCCCTCGGCGACCTGGGCACCCCGCGCGGTCGGCGACAGGTGCTTGGGACGCTGGGTCTGGCGCTCGCCCAGGACGGTCGGGCGGCCGAGGCCGCCGAGGTGCTCGCCGAGCTGCGTCCGCTCGACGGCACCGGCGCACTGATCGAGGGGCATCTGGCGCTGCATCGTGGGGACCGGGAGGTCGCGGCGGAGTGGTTCGCGGCCGCAGCGGAGCCGGATGAGACCGGTCGGGACCGACGGACGGTCGTGGAGGCTCTGGTGGGCTTGGCGGCGAGCACCTCGGACGCGAGTGTGCTCGATCGGCTGGACGTGGCCTGCCGGGAGGGCGGCATCCGGTTGCTGGAGCACGAGGAGGAACTGCTCTACGTGCTGTCGGTGGCCCGGAACGGCCCGACGAAACCGGGGCGGTGAGGTCGGCGACGGCGGTGCGTCGGCGACCGGTCCGCCGGTGGCGGGGACGGGGACGGCGCGGGCGAGGAAGCCCCCTGTTGCCACCCCTCGCTCATCGCCCGCGCCGGTGCCCCCCGCTGCCCCCGCCGCTGCGAGACTAGCGAGGCACAGTCGGCCCGTCTGTCGGGTTTGGTGGGCTATCGCCTATTGGCCCGGTGGTTCTGCCGGTGGTTCTGCCGGTCCCGTCACGCTCGGCTGGTCGTTCGCACACCCAGGGTCCGCAGGCGGTCGAGGACGACGGCAACCGCCGGCGCAGGCGACGAGCGGGATGCCTCAGCGGCCCGGATGACCGCCCGGTGCAGGTGGCCTGCCCTCCTTCTCGTCGCACTCGGCCGGAGGCTCGCCCGGTGCGGCGGAACGGCTGCCGGCGGTCGCGCAGGGATGTACGGCGTCGCGTACCCGGCGCAGGCCGTCGAGCAGGGCGGCCAGCGCAGCCGGGTCGAGTTGCCCGGTGAACCAGTCCTCGATGAGCTGAAGGTGCCCGGGCAGGCTCTCGTCGAGCCGGCGCAGGCCGGCCGGCGTCACCACCGCGTACGAGCTTCGTCGGTCGGAGGGGCAGGCGCGGCGGGTGATCAAACCGTCGCGTTCCATCCGGTCCACCACCCGGGTCACGCCGCTGGTTGACAGTGAGGTCTGGGCGGCGAGATCGGTCATCCGCAGCTGGTTGGCGGGTGACCGGGTGAGTCTGGTCAGCACCTCGAACTCGACCGATGACAGGCCGTGCTCCTCCAGCTGGGCGGCGAATCGGGCGGCCAGCCCGGCGTGCACCTCGAAGAGCAGGCCGACGGCCGTGATTCGAGGGTCGTCGAACGTGTTCGCTTCCACCAGACCATCGTACCAATACTTGACAGCAGGAATATTGCCACGGCTATAGTTGCTGACGCAGACGTTGGGCTACTAAACAATATCTCCCGGAGGGCAGTCTCTCATGACCAGCAGCACCGAGCCGGTTACCCGCGAGTGGAACGGCCTCACCATCCCGGCGGCCGGCACCTATCTGCTGGATGTGGCGCACAAGCGGGTCGGCTTCGTTGCCCGGCACATGATGGTGAGCAAGGTTCGCGGCGAGTTCGCTGACGCGAGCGCCACCATCACCATCGCCGAGGATCCGCTGGAGTCCACGGTCTCCGCCACCATCCAGGCCGCCAGCATCAACACCGCCCAGGCGGATCGGGACGCGCACCTGCGCAGCCCTGAGTTCCTCGACGCGGAGAAGTTCGCCACGCTGGAGTACCGCAGCACCGGCGTGAAGTCGCACGAGGGCAACGAGTTCGTTCTGACCGGCGAGTTGACCATCAAGGACGTGACCCGTCCGGTCGACCTCAAGGTCGAGTTCGAGGGTGTTGGCCGCAGCCCCTTCGGCCAGGACATCTTCGGTTTCTCGGCGAGCACCGAGATCGACCGTGAGGACTTCGGCCTGACCTGGAACGTCGCCCTGGAGTCCGGTGGCGTCCTGGTCGGCAAGAAGGTCAAGATCGAGATCGAGGGCGAGGCCATCCGGCAGTCCTGATCCCGTACACCCCGACAGGCCCGCGCCCGCACCGCGCGGGCCTGTCGGCTGTCCGGGCCTCCACTCGTACGCGGACGCTGGTGCGAATTGTCACAACTTGTTCTTCGTCGGGCAGCAAGGGTTCGACGGTGCGGCTGGGTACCTACTCCAGCGGGAGCGAGCAACCTGGTCGGGGCGACGCGATCGGCCGCTACAACGGGTGGACTGCGGCAATGGACCGATCTTCGGGGCGGCTGGGCGCAGCGCTCCCAGCGAGTATGGTTCACAGTGCGCTGCGGAGCGGCACCGTTCCGTGGCGTCGCGCGCCGGGAGGAAGCATGGGCAGGGACGTCGATCGAGCCGCCTTCTCCCGTGAGGATCGAGTCCGGTACCGGCAGAAGGTCCGGCGCTGCCTGGACGTGTTCGCGCTCATGTTGGACGACTTCGGCTTCGACGCCGACCGGCCGATGACCGGGTTGGAGATCGAGCTCAACCTGGTCGACCCGGCTGCCGAACCGGCCATGCGCAACGAGGAGATCCTCGCCGCGATAGCCGACCCGTTGTTCCAGACCGAGCTCGGGCAGTTCAACCTCGAACTGAACGCCAACCCACGGCTGATCTCCGGCACCGGGTTCGCCGACTACGAGCGTGACCTCTGCGCCAGCCTCGACCGGGCCAACGAACGCGCCGCGCGGTCGGACACCCGGATCGTGCTGGTCGGCATCCTGCCCACGTTGAACGAGCGACACCTGGTGGCGGACAACCTCTCCACAAACGAGCGTTACCGGGTGCTAAACGACCAGATCGTCGGAGCCCGGGGCGAGGACATCGAGCTCGACATCCGGGGCGTCGAGCGACTGCGTACGCACAACGACTCCATCGCGCCGGAGGCGGCCTGTACGAGCCTCCAGTTCCACCTCCAGGTGGCGCCGGACAGCTTTGCCGACTACTGGAACGCCTCCCAGGCGATCGCCGCCGCCCAGGTGGCGGTGGGTGCCAACTCCCCGTTCCTCTACGATCGGCAGCTCTGGGCGGAGACCCGCATCGCCCTGTTCGAGCAGGCCACCGACACCCGGCCGGACGAGCTGAAGGCCCAGGGCGTACGGCCCCGGGTCTGGTTCGGCGAGCGGTGGATCACCTCGATCTTCGACCTGTTCGAGGAGAACGTCCGCTACTTCCCGCCCCTGCTGCCGATCTGCGAGAGCGAGGACCCGGTGGAGGTCCTGCATGCCGGCGGCGTTCCCGAGCTGGCCGAGTTGCGGCTGCACAACGGCACCGTCTACCGGTGGAACCGGCCCGTGTACGACATCATGAACGGCCGTCCGCACCTGCGGGTGGAGAACCGCGTGCTACCGGCCGGACCGACCGTGGTCGACATGCTGGCCAACGCCGCCTTCTATTTCGGGCTGGTCCGGGGCATGGCGGAGGCCGATCGGCCGATCTGGAGCCAGCTCACCTTCAGCTCGGCCGAGGAGAACTTCCACGCGGCTGCCCGCCGCGGCATGGACGCGGTCCTGCACTGGCCGCGGCTGGGCGATGTGCCAGTGACCACGCTGGTGCTCGACACACTGCTGCCGCTCGCCGCCGCCGGCCTCGACGGCTTCGGCGTCGCCGCCTCCGACCGGGACCGGTTGCTCGGCATCATCGAGCAACGCTGTCGTACCGGACGCAACGGAGCGGTCTGGCAGACCGCAACCGTGTGGGCCGCCGAGCGGCATCTGGGTCTGGAGCGCCGGGCCGCGCTGCACCACATGCTCCAGCGCTACGCGGAGTTGCAGTACACAAACGAGCCGGTGCACACCTGGCCGCTCGACTGAGCGAAGCGGCAACCTCACCGGATCTTGGTGCGGAATCGCCCTCCGGTGGGCCGTTTCGCGCCAAGATCCAGACTAGCGACCGCGCTGCCGGGGACGGCCGCGGCGGTTGCCGCTCTCGGGTGTCTCTTCGCTGCCGAATGACGCCTCGGACGGCGACGACCCGGATTTCCCACCCGCCTCCGCCGGCCTTTCCGGCTGCGCTGCCGAGGGCGGTGCTGCCGGTTGCGGTGCTGCCGGCTTGACCGCCGCTGGCTTGGCCGCTGCCGGTCGCGGTGGGGTTCCCGCCGATGCGGCTTTCTTCCGGGTCGCCGTCACCTCGCCGGCCACCGGCTGGTCGAGCCGGTCGGCGGCCGCCGAGGACCGCGTGGCACCCGCCCCGGACCGCTCGACGTCCGGCGCGGACGGCTCGGCGTCCGGCGCGGGCTGGGTGGCGGCATCCGGCCCGGACCCGGGCGTGTGCCGGTCGGAGTCACCGACTCGCTGCCGGGGAACCAGCGGGGCCGCGTCGGGGCCGCTCGACCGGTGCGCCGCCAGCCGGGCCGATCGCTGGGCGAGCGCCGCCACCAGGACCGACCCGCCGATGCCGACGATCACCGCGTACGGGGCGGTGAGATGAGCGGACACCTGTTCCGGGCTGATCGCGGTGAGCCTCGGCACGGCCAGGAAGTAGGCGATGGCCACCAACAGCGGACCGGCGGCACCGGATGCGGTGGCGCCGACCCGCCGCTCGGTCGCCCGGACTCCGCGGCGGGCGGCCAGCGCGCCGATAACCAGTGCTGAACCGAGTGACAGGACCGCGCCGGGCCAGTAGAAGTAGTCCCGGATCCAGAACTGGTCGTTGTCCGAGCTGAGTTGCCAGATCCCGAGCTGCGCGGTGGTGAGCCCGCGACCGGCGAGCACGGAGTCGACCACGGCGATGACCGCGAGCAGCCAGAGCCAGCCGGCGGTGGCGATGACATTGGTGGCTGCGGCGCGACAACGCAGCGCCCAGACCGCCACGAGCGTTCCGATAAGTACGCCGACCGCCGCGTACCCGGCGGCCATGTCCCGGGGGGACGGCGTGTCCGGCACCACCGCGACCCGGGCCGGTACGGCGACCAGCAACACCGTGATCAGTGCGCCCAGGCCGGCGGCCACGGCCAGCGCGATTCCCCACAGTCCGCCACCGTCCTGCTTGACGGTGGTGGACGGAAGCTCACCGGAGGGCGGAACCGGGCTGCCGGACGTCGCCGGCCCGCTGCCCGCCGCCGCGGAAATGGGCGGCGCTACGGTGCCGGACGGCGGCGCCGGGGAACCGGCGGCGGGCGGCCCGTCGGCCACCGTCACCGGGTCGGACGGGGATGCGGCCCGGCGACGGTCGTGCAGCCGTTGGGCGCAGACCGCACCGAAGATGGTCGACGTGGCCGCGATCCAGGTCGCCCAGATCAGGCTCGCCACCCAGGCCGCCGTGCCGGCGGTCGCCTCCGGGGGCGCCCAGTTGAGAATGCCCAGGCCGTATCCGAAGCCCAGTTGAGCGGCACCGGCACCGGCTGCCACGCCGGCCGCGGTGGCGATCGATCCTCCCCAGCCCTGTCTGGCCATGCCGGGCAGCGTAACGTCCTGTGGTCGGTGCGGCGAGTCGTGCGTGGCATCTACCGGCGACGGTTACGGACAGTGCTTGGCCCCGGTCGCTACGGTCGTGGGTGATAAGGCGGTGGGCGGGATGACGGACGGGACCACGGGCGGGCGGCCGGGGCGCGGTGACACCGGCCCGGACCGAACGAGGTTGATCATCGGTGGCGGGGCTGCCGCCATCCTGCTCGCGATCATCGGTGCCGCCGGTGGCTGGGTGCTCGCCGGCGATCAGGTAAGACCCGGCCCGGTGTCCTCCGCCGCCACCGGCACTCCCACCCCCAGCCCAACGGGGCGGATCTCGCCGCCGCAGGAGCGGCCGACACCGAACACCGCGACCACGCCGAGCAGCAGCCCCAGCCCGTCGCGGCCGACCGGACTCACCGTCCCGGACCTGGTCGGCGCAGACTTCGAGGAGGCCAGGGAGGAGCTGCGGGACCTGGGCCTGGGCTGGCAGCTCGTCTTCGGCAGCGGCGACAGTTCCAGCGTACGAAGCACCGACCCGGCTCCGGGGACACCGGTGCGGCGTGGTGTCACGGTCAAGATCAATGTGGCCGGGGCCGCCCCACCGAACGAGGTGCCCGACCTGACCGGTGAGACGTGCAACGAGGCGAGGGACGAACTCGTCGACGACGGGTTCTCTCCCCGCTATCCCAACGGACGCTCCGGCACGGTCACGTCGCAGCAACCGCCGGGCGGCACGGTCGGCAGGTGGAACGACGTGGTCCAGATCTGGTGCGGCACGCCGCCGAGTGCGGATGCGAGCACTCCGGCGCCGTGACGCGCACCCGACACGCTGGTGCCGACCGATGACCGGCGAAACCGCTAGGTTGACCGTCGAGGGGCCTGGTGCCCGCCCGGTCGGCGGAAAGGACGTGCCGTGAGCGACGACCGCCAGGAGCCGACCGACGGGCAACCGGACGACCGGACCCGTCCGATCCCGCCGTCCGGAGACAACCCGGACGAGACCGCGCCGCTGGACCGGGCCGCCGGCGAGCCGGCGGACGCGACCGCGCCGCGTGCGCCGGACGAGACGGCGCAGATGGGGCGCGCTCCCGACGAGACCGCACCGATGGATCGCGCGACCGCAGAGCCGGCGGGACCGCCGGACGAGACCGCGCCGATGGGGCGTACGCCGGACGCGACCGCGCCGCTGGACCGGGCCGTCGCCGAGCCGGCGGACGCGACCGCGCCGCTGCCGCCGAGCCAGCGTTCCGGGTCGGTGGCCTGGTCGGGGCGCGCGGAGGTGCCGTCGGTTCGGCCGGGTGTGGACCGCGAGCTGGCCGGCGGCGACTGGTACACCGACGAGCAGCCGGGCCGACCGTGGTGGCTGCCGATCCTCTGGGGCGTCCTGCTGCTGCTCCTGCTCGGCCTGATCGGGGGTGGGTTCTGGCTGGCCGGCCAGGGGCTGAACGACGACGGCCCGGCACCGGAGTCGCCCTCACCGACCACCCAGGCCCCGCCGACCACGGCGTCACCGTCGCCGACCACCGAGTCCCCGTCACCGGCACCGACGACGAGCGCCGCGCCGGCCGAGGTACCGGTACCGCCGCTGGTGGGTCTGCCGGAAGCCGCGGCACGGGCCGCGCTGGACGGGCTCGACCTCGACTATCGGGTGGAGTACCGCCCGTCGGACCAGCCGGAGGGGACCGTCATCGCCACCGACCCGCAGGCCGGTGAGTCGGTGGAGGTGGGCGATGAGGTTCGGCTGGTGGTCGCCGCGGCCAGTCCGAGTCCCGAACCGAGCACGGGCGAGCCGACCACCACCGAGCAAACCGTCACGGCGAGCCCCACGGAGTGACCGCCAGAGTCACCACATCCGGCGTCTGGTGCCGACCAGTCCGAGACCGGCGAGGGAGATCGCCAGTCCGAACACCCCGGACCAGAACAGCGAGCGGCTGAGTTCCTCCCGGGTGTGACCACCCGTGGCCCTGGCTGGCGCTTTCTGGTCAGCCGGGTACGAGGGCTGACCGGAGACGCCGTCGGACTCCGCCGGGTCGTCGGCCGTCTGGTCGAAGAAGCCGTCGCGGGCGAAGGCGTCCCAGACGTCGTCGGTGGTGACGTCCGGCTCGACCGGCTCGCTCTCCACGACAGTGATCTCCGGGGCCGGTACGGGCTCGGCCAGCCGGGTGGACGACAGTGCCGGATCCCGGCCCAGCACCACCAGGGTGGTGACGGCACCGAGAAGCGCCAGGAGTCCGAAGGTGTGGGCGATGCGGGACCGGCGTGGCTCCCGCGCGGACAAGTTGACCATGGCCATCCCAGGTTCGGGGTCCGGGAGGCGCGGGGTGGAAACATGCCGGGGTGGGCATACCGATTCTATGTCGGCGGCATGCCCCCCGAATCCTTTTCACCTGACGTCGGTGATGCTCAGTGCACCCGAACCGGCGTCCGTACGGCCGGCCGGCGGGCCGAGCGTACGGTGTGTGGACGCGGCTGCGGGGCCGCCTGGACCTGCCGCAGCCCGGCCCGCTGGACGAAGATCGACCGACGGTTGACCGCGTCCCCCGCCGCGTTCAACTCGTAGCCTTCGAGCCAGAGCCAACCGTCGTAGGTGGGCCGGTCGAGCACCCGGATCACCCGGAACAGGATGGGCCTGAGGAACTGGACACTCGCCGCGCGTGTCACGTGCAGTACGTCACCGGAGCGGGGAAGCACATGGGCTCCTGAAATGGTCGGCCGGCGGGGAAGGGGCCGGCTGGAGGATGGGGGTTTGCTGGCTCCAGCGACGAGGTCGTGTCTCGGGGACCGGAGCCGGTGTCGTGGTCGGTCAGCGTGGAGCGGCTGGTGGCGAAGCTCCTCCCCGGCGACCCACCTCTCCACGAGGTTGATCACTCGTGGAGACGGATCGGAGACGGTAAGTAACCCGGGTCATACGGACAGAGTGCATGAGGAGTGTGCTTCATGCAAGTTGCACGTCGACTTTTGCCGATACGTGAGCGGCTCGCGCGAAACGGCGCTTGAACGGGCTGCCACCCGGGCGGCACACTGAGAGCCGGTTTCGCCCGCCGCGGCCGGCCGAGGACCGGGACACTCCACGCCGCGAACGCTCGCCGGAAGAATCGCGCCGTGGGCGGGCGGTCAGGCGGCGCGTCGAAGCGGAGAGGTGGCACGGTGAGCGAGCGGCGCAGCCCGACCATCCGGCGGCGCCGGCTTGGCGCAGAACTGCGCCGGCAGCGCGAGGCCGCCGGAATCACCATAGAGGCCGTGGCGGAGCAGTTGGAATGCTCGGCTTCCAAGATTTCGCGTATCGAGACAGGTCACACCACCGCGACTCCCCGGGACGTGCGGGACATGCTCCGGATCTACGGAGTGGTCGGTGCCGAGAGCGACGAGCTGGTGCAGATCGCCCGTGAGGCGCGGCAGAAGGGCTGGTGGCATCCCTACAGCACGGTGCTGGTCGGGGCGTACGTGGGCCTGGAGGCGGCGGCCAGTTCGATTCGCGCGTACGAGCAACAGGTGGTGCCGGGTCTGCTGGAGACCGAGGACTACGCCAGCGCGATGATCCGTGCCGCCCGCCCCGACTTCAGTCCGGAACAGGTACAGCAACGGGTGCGTGTCCGACTCGGCCGTCAGTCGTTGTTGACCCAGGATGATCCGGTCGATCTGTGGGTGGTGCTCGATGAAGCGGTGTTGAGCCGTCCGGTGGGCGGGGACAAGGTCATGCGTGACCAGCTCAACCGGTTGGTGGAGGTGGCACAGCTGCCGAACGTGACGCTTCAGGTCCTGCCGTTCGAGGTCGGGGCGCACGCCGGCATGGACGGCACCTTCACGATCCTCAGCTTCCCCGAACCCGGTGATCCGGATGTCGTGTACGCGGAGAACGCCACGGGTGGGCTCTTCCTGGAGAAGAGCGACGAACTACAGAAGTACAGCTTCATCTTCGATCACATTCGAGCAGCGGCCAAGCGTCCGGAGGAGTCCGTCGAGTACATCGCGAGACTGGCAGAGGAGCCGTTGTGGAAGTGGCGACGCAAGGATTCTCCGTGAACCTGGCGCAGGCGACATGGTTCAAGAGCTCGAAGAGCGGGCCGAACTGTGACAACTGCGTCGAGGTGGCGTACGTGACCGGGGCGGTCGGCGTCCGGGACTCGAAGGACAAGGCCGGACCGGCCCTGGTCTTCGCACCGGGTGACTGGCACGCTTTCGTCGCCAGTACCAGGGACGGCGCGTTCCCCCGGGCCTGACGCCCGGGGGCGGTGACGACGAATCCCCGCTCGGCCCGTGGCCGAGCGGGGATTCGCTGTTGTGACCCGGCCCAGGGGCGGGCATCGGGCGTCGAACAGCGTCTGCGGTGCGGCCCGCAGACGCGTGCTCCGCCGGCTGCCGTCGCCACATCCTGCCCGTGTCGTTGTACCTCTCGGTACGCGCTGGTCGACATCCCCCCGGCAGGGCGGGTAACCGAGCGAGGCAGGCGAGACGGATGACGAGTATCGGGTCGGAGAACCTCACCAACGGACCGGGAAAGCCGGAACGGTTCGGCGGCAAGTATCGCGGGGCCCGGCGGGACACCGTGCTGACCGAGGTGGTGTCGGCGGAAACCGAGCACGCCAGCCGGGAGACCCCGGCGGCGACGGAGTCGCCGTCGCCGCTCACCCTGCCGTCGCTGGATCCGAATCCGCTGACCGAGCCGTCCTTTCCGGCCGGTGGCTGGTCGACGGTCGACGACGCTTCCCTCGTGGACCATCCGCTGCTGCGTGGCCTGTTGATGGAGCTGCCACCGAAGGGCAGCGTGCCGCCACCCGGCTGGCTCGACCGCTGGTTCGAGGCGACCAGGGCGATCCTGGAACTGCTATACGTGCAGGGCACCGGCGGTCGGGTGCGGTGACGACACCCGCTCGGGCATGGCCCGCTCGGCGAACCGGTTGTGCCGCAACGCGTGGCGTACGCCGATCGAAGCGACGGCCAGTGCCGCGATGGTGATCGCCGGCCCGGTTGCCGAGGGCCCGAGATACTGGCCGGCGCCGCTCGCCACGATTACGGCCGGCAGCAGCGCCAAACCTGTCACCTGCAACGGCAGCCCGATCAACGGGTGGGCAGCGGCGGCCCGTAGTCCGTGCGGGGCCGGTGTGCCGGCGGCGACGGCCAGCGCGCCGGCCCCGGCCCACAACCGGCGCAACCGGCGCACCGTGCAGCCGGCCACCAGCAGGGCGGGTACGGCGGCGAGCGTCAGCCCGTCGGCGGCCCGGTCCGCCAGGGTCGGTCCGACGGTGACCAGCCCGGCGATCGGCAGAGCCATCGTCAGACCGAGCGCGGTCAACGTCAGCGCGAGCAGCCGGCCCGAGTGCTGGCGCAGCTCGCGAGCGTGCTTCAGGCGGGGCAACCCGTCCGCGAGGTAGCCGACGGTCCACCAGACGGCCGCAACCGGAAGCAGGAGGGCGAGATGGCTCTGCATGTCCATCAGCCTTGCCCGAATTCGGGCTCGTCGAATCCGGGCCCACCCCCCGTTCGTCCCGTACTCGTCCCCGTAGGGGAACCATCTCTTCAGTGTTATGGGGGATCCGACATGTTTAACTGTCCGCACACATCCGACTACCCTCACCGTGATCGGCATTCATCGATCAATCTGCCACGAGCAGATGGACGCTCGATGCCGGTCGGAGGGAGGTAGGAAGATGGTTCTTCCACAGAGATCGCTGCTTGTCGGGCTGGCCACGCTGGCCATGATGGCGGCGGCCACGCCGGCCATGGCGGCCGAGTCGGTCGGCACCGTCCGAAGCGCCGGCGGCGCAACCGCCGTCAAGGACAGCTACATCGTCGTGTTCAAGGACAGCGAAGTCAGTCGTACGGCCGTCGGCTCCTCCGTGGACCGGCTGCTACGCCGGCACGGCGGTGCCACGGCCCGGACCTACAGCGCGGCCGTCCGGGGCGCCGAGGTGCGGGTCAGCGCGCGGGCCGCGGCGCGGATCGCGGCAGACCCCGCTGTCGCGTACGTCGAACAGAACCACGTCGTGTCTCTCGCGGGTACCCAGACGAACCCCCCGTCCTGGGGCCTGGACCGGATCGACCAGCGGAACCTGCCGCTCAACAGCTCGTACACCTATCCCAACACCGCCACGAACGTGACCTCGTACGTCATCGACACCGGCATCCGGACCACCCACTCCGACTTCGGCGGCCGGGCGACCTGGGGCACCAACACGGTCGACTCCAACAACACCGACTGCAACGGCCACGGCACGCACGTGGCGGGTACGGTCGGTGGCTCGGCGTACGGCGTGGCCAAGGCGACCCGCCTGGTGGCGGTCAAGGTGCTCAACTGCTCCGGCAGCGGCACTAACGCCGGTGTCATCGCCGGTATCGACTGGGTCACCGCCAACGCGGTGAAGCCGGCCGTGGCCAACATGAGCCTCGGCGGCGGGGCGAACACCTCGGTCGACAACGCGGTCATCAACTCCATCAACTCCGGTGTCACGTACGCGGTGGCCGCCGGCAACGGCAACGCTTTCGGCCAGCGGCAGAACGCCTGCAACTACTCGCCGGCCCGGGCCGCAGCGGCGATCACCGTCGGTGCCACCCAGAGCAACGACGCCGCCGCCAGCTTCTCCAACTACGGCACCTGCGTGGACATCCTCGCCCCGGGGGTGAGCATCACCTCCGCCTGGCACACCAGCAACACCGCGACGAACACCATCAGCGGCACCTCGATGGCCTCGCCCCACGTGGCCGGCGCGGCGGCGCTGGTCCTCTCGGCCAACCCGTCCTGGACGCCCCAGCAGGTCCGGGACTACCTGGTCAACAACGCCACCCCGAACGTGGTCTCGAACGTGGGCAGCGGCACCCCCAACCGGTTGCTCTACGTGGTCAACGGTGACACCCCGCCGCCGGCCAACGACTTCTCGGTCTCGGTGGCGCCGACCTCCGGTTCGGTCACGGCGGGTAGCTCGGCGAGCGCCACCGTGTCCACGGCGACCACAAACGGCTCCGCCCAGTCGGTCAGCCTCTCGGCCAGCGGCCTGCCGTCCGGGGCGACCGCCTCGTTCAGCCCGGCCACCGTCACCTCCGGCGGATCGTCCACGCTGACCATCAGCACCTCGGCCAGCACGCCGGCCGGCACGTACCCCGTGACCGTCACCGGCACCGCGGCCTCCGGCACCAGGAGCGCGACGTACTCGCTGACGGTCACCGGTGGCAGCGGCGGCGGCTGCTCCGGGACCAACGGCAGCGACGTGTCGATCCCGGACTCGGGCTCGGCGGTGACCAGCTCGATCACCATCTCCGGCTGCAACCGGAACGCCTCGTCGAGCTCGACCGTCGCGGTGAACATCGTGCACACCTACCGCGGCGACCTGGTCATCGACCTGCTCGCCCCGGACGGTTCGTCCTACCGGCTGAAGAACAGCAGCATCTTCGACGGCACGGACAACGTGAACACCACCTACACGGTGAACCTGTCCAGCGAGGCGGCGAACGGCACCTGGCGTCTCCAGGTCCGCGACGTCTACGGCGGTGACACCGGCTACATCAACACCTGGACGCTGACTCTCTGACGTCCGGTACGGCAACGGGCCCCGGCGTAGCGCCGGGGCCCGTTGCCGTACCGGTTCAGACCGCGAACGTGGTCGGCCGTTCGGTGGCCGGAGCGGGCGGCCGGGCCTTCCACAGCCCGGTCTTCTGCGCGAACAGGCGACCCAGGTACGCGGGGTTCAGGATCACGTAGCGCCGCCACAGGCGCTTGGGTTCCAGGCCGAGGCGCCAGAACCACTCCAACCCGGCACGCTGCATCCACGGCGGCGGCTGGCGCAACAACCCGGCGTGGTAGTCGAAGGCCGCGCCGACCGCCATCAGCGGCATGTCCAGCAGCGGGCGCATCGCGTACGCGAAAGTCTCCTGCCGGGGGCAGCCGAGCCCGACCAGGACCAGCCGGGCACCGCTGGCCTTGATCCGGTCGGCGATCTCGACGTCCTCGCCCGGCTGTACGCCGCGGAACTTGGACGCCTCAACTCCGGCGATCTTGAGTGCCGGGAACATCCGCTCCAGCGCCGGGATCAGCCGGGTGAGGGTCTCCTCGGTCGAGCCGTACAGGTAGACCGGCAGCCCTTCGTCGGCGAAGCGGGACAGCACGTGCAGAGTCAGCGTCGGCCCGTAGACCCGATCGGTGAGCTGGGCGCCGTGCAGCAGGTTCAGCGCCCAGCGAACCGGCTGACCGTCCGGGGTCACCACGTCGAAGGAGTTGAGCCGGGCGTTGTGCGCCCGGTCCAGCACTCCGGTCATCACGCCGTGCACGGCCAGCGCGGTAAGCGCCAGCGGCCGGCGTTCCTGCGCGGCGGCCACCACCTGCTCGGTGGCCTCGGCGTAGTCGGTCGCATCGACCAGGACACCGAGCACGTTCTTCTTGGTCATGCTCCCGGCACCCACTTGTCCACGTTGGCCTCGTAGATCTCTCGCATGATCATTGGTACGTCGTACACCTGCTTCCAGTCCGGGTAGTCGGCCTGGAAAGCCTCGTTGGAGCCGATCCACCACTTGTGGTCGCCGATCCGGTTGGCCTCGACGTACTCGGTGATCATCTCTTGGCCGGTGATCTGCTCGGCCAGCAGGAACGCCTCCCGGTTGGAGGTGTTCGAGTGCCGGCCGCCGCCGAGGTTGTAGACGGCGGCCGAGCGGGGATTGCGGAAGAAGGCTTCGAACGCGGAGACCACGTCCGAACTGTGGATGGCGTCGCGGACCTGCTTGCCCTGGTAGCCGAAGATCTTGTAGGTGCGGCGCTCCATGTTCGCCCGCATCACGTAGCCGAGGAAGCCGTGCAACTCGGTCGCCGAGTGCGCCGGACCGGTGAGCGTCCCGCCCCGGAAGCAGGCCGTCTTCATGCCGAAGTAGCGCCCGTACTCCTGCACCATGACGTCCGCCGCCACCTTGGAGGCACCGAAGATCGAGTGCAGGCACGCGTCGATCGACATGTCCTCCCGGATGCCCTGCTCGTACGGGTGACCCGGCTCGATCTCCCAGCGGGTCTCCAGCTCCATGAGGGGCAGGCTGTTCGGCCGGTCGCCGTAGACCTTGTTGGTGGAGCAGTGGATGACCGGGGCGTCGATGCAGTGTTCCCGGACGTTCTGCAGGACGTTGAGCGTGCCGGCGGCGTTGACGTCGAAGTCGGTGAACGGGTCACGCACCGCCCAGTCGTGGGAGGGCTGCGCGGCGGTGTGGATCACCACGGCCACGTCCCGGCCGTACCGGCCGAACAGCGCGCCGAGCGCCGCCCGGTCCCGGATGTCGATGCTGTGGTGGGAGTACGCCTCACCAAGCTCGTCGGTCAGCCGGCGGACATTCCAGGCGGTGGACGCCTCCTCGCCGAAGAATTCCTGCCGCATGTCGTTGTCGATGCCGACGACGTCGAGACCGAGGCCGGCGAAATGCCGGACCGCCTCGGAGCCGATCAGCCCGCCCGACCCGGTCACGAATGCGACAGTCACACGCCACTCCTGGTGCGTCGGAGCCAGAAACCATCGGAGCATAGCGTGACGTCCGGCACGCCCGGATACGGAGCGAGGGCCCCGCACTCGCGGAGCCCTCAGCTGTGGTGGGGAAGGGGGGAGTTGAACCCCCACGTCCTTTCGGACACACGGACCTGAACCGTGCGCGTCTGCCATTCCGCCACTTCCCCGTGGCCTGACCTCAGTCAACGTCGCCTGAGCCGGACACCGCCGATGGCCGGCGGGCCTCGGCCATGCTACGTGACCTTGGTCTGCTGCCGCGAATGGCTTTCGCTGCTCGCAGCGGTTACCGTTCGTGGCGGACGAAAGAGTAGCACGACAATCAGAAGCCGTCCGAACGGGCCGCGGCCTGCCGGCCGAGCGGCGTGTGAGCTGCGTGCGCTCTGGACGGATACCATCATGTCCTCGGGACCCGAGGAGGAGCCGGTGAGCGTGCTGCAACGCTTCGAGAAGCGTCTGGAAGGCCTGGTCGAAGGGGCTTTCGCCAAGGTCTTCAAAGGGGTGGTCCACCCCGTGGAGATCCTCAACGCCATGCAGCGGGAGGCCGAGGCACACAAGGCCATCCTGGCTGGTGGGCGCACGTTGGTGCCCAACCGCTACGTGATCGATCTCTCCCCGTACGACCACAGTCGGCTGGCGCCGTACGCCGCCGCGCTGGCCCAGGAGCTGGCCCAGTCGCAGGCGGAGTTCATCGGCGAGCAGGCCTGGACGGTCTACGGGGACGTGATCGTCGAGATCGAGCGCGGTGAAGGACTGGACACCGGTATGTTCCGGGTCACCGCGGAGGTCTACACCGGTGGCGAGGTCGCCCCGGTTTCGGCGCCCGGCTATGACGCCGGTCCGCCCGGATACGACGCCGGCCCGCCCGGCTACCCGTCCTACGACCAGGGTGGTGGCTACGGCCCGCCGCCGGGTCACGGTGGTGGGCGCAACATCCGGCTGGTCTCCGGCGACGGCCGCACCTACCCGCTACAGATGGGCTCGACCGTGATCGGTCGTGGCGACCAGGCCAACCTGCGCCTGCCGGACGTCGGCATCTCCCGGCGACACGCCCGGCTGGACTTCGACGGTGGGCAGGTCGTGCTGACCGATCTCGGCTCGACCAACGGCACCATGGTCAACGGCCAGCGGGTCTCCGCCGTGGCGTTGAACCCCGGTGACATGATCCAGCTCGGTACGACCACTCTGACCTTCCGCGTGGACGGCTGATCCGCCTTGCCGGAACTCGTTATCACCGTTGCCCGGTTCGGATTCCTCGTCCTGCTGTGGATCTTCGTGTTCACGGTTGTCGGCGTCATCCGCCGGGACCTCTTCGCGGGGGCCCGCTCGGGTCGACTGGTAGCCGCGCCCCGGACGGTGGGCGCGTCGACGGGGCAGGCGTCGGCGAAGCCGGCGAAGGTGAAGCGGGGGCGGGCGGCGCACCAGTTGGTGGTGACCGCAGGTCAGCTGGCCGGAACGCGGATCACGTTGGGTGAGGCGCAGATAACTATCGGTCGTGCCGAGGACTCCACCCTCGTCATCACCGACGACTACGCGTCCGCGCGACACGCCCGGCTCGTGCCGCGCGACGGGCAATGGTTCGTCGAGGACCTGGGTTCGACTAACGGGACGTACCTGGATCGCGCTAAGGTCACCGGACCGACCCCCGTCCCCCTCGGCGTGCCGATCCGGATCGGCCGCACCTCTCTCGAATTACGGCCATGACTCTGACCCTGCGCTATGCGGCCCACAGCGACCGCGGTCTGATCCGAGACGGTAATCAAGACTCCGTCTACGCCGGGCCGCGGCTACTCGCCGTTGCCGACGGCATGGGCGGTATGGCCGCCGGTGACGTCGCCAGCAACATCGTCATCGGTGCCATGGCGCCACTGGACGAGGACGTCCCCGGCGACGCCCTGGTCGACGCGCTCCGCTCCGCGGTGGGCACCGCCAACCAGCAACTCCGCGAGACGGTGGAGGCCAATCCCCAGTTGGAGGGGATGGGCACCACGCTCACCGCGACCCTGTTCTCCGGCAGCAAGCTGGGCATGGTCCACATCGGCGACTCGCGCGCCTACCTGCTGCGCGGCGGAGAGTTCGCGCAGATCACCAAGGACGACACCTACGTACAGATGCTCGTCGACGAAGGCCGGATCAGCCCGGAGGAGGCGAGCAGCCACCCCCAGCGCTCGTTGCTCACCCGGGCGCTGGACGGCCGCGACATCGATCCGGAGTACTCGGTCCGGCAGGTGTTGCCCGGCGACCGGTACCTGATCTGTTCCGACGGGCTCTCCGGTGTGGTCAGCGCGGAGACCATCGCCGAGACCATGCGGGAGTACGCCGACCCGCAGCAGTGCGTCGAACGGCTCGTCCAACTCGCCCTGCGCGGTGGCGGTCCGGACAACATCACCGTGATCATCGCCGACGCCACCGATCGGGACATCGTCGAGGCGGCGCCGATCGTCGGCGGTGCGGCGGCCCGGGACCGGGGGATGGCCACCTCGGCGGACGTCTCCACTCCGGCCGCTCGTGCCTCGGCGCTCTCCGCGCCCCGGCCGGCGACGCCTGACGAGTCGGCCAACAACGACGACGAACCCGAGGCCCGCCGACGTCCGCTGCGTGCGCTCGCGATGACGACCGCACTGCTGGTGATCGTCGGCGGTGGGGTGTTCGCCGGTTGGAGCTACACCCAGCGCCAGTACTACGTGGGCGCAACCGAGAACGGCCAGGTGGCCGTGTTCCGTGGCATCCAGGGCCAGATCGCCGGCATGGATCTCTCCAGCGTGCACTCCGAGAGCAGCGCCCAGTTGGACGACCTCACCCTGGCCGCGCAGGAGCAGGTCAAGCAGGGCATTCCGGCCAAGAGTGAGCCGGACGCGGAACGACGGCTGGCCGAGCTGACGATGGACAGCCCGACAAACGTGAACCTGAAGCCGATCTGTCCGCCGACACCGAGCCCCACGCCCTCGCTTGCGGGTTCGCCGTCCCCGACGCCGAGCGCGCCGGCGGGATCGCCGAGTGTCGCGGCCGGCTCACCGAGTCAGGTCGGCAGCATCTCGGCGTCACCCCCGGCCGGAGCCACGGTCACGCCGACCGGTGCCTCCGCCGCCGCACCCGACAGCACCCCCGACGCGCCCCCCGTCGACACCTTCACGCCCACGGTCGATCCGGCGGCCTGCCGGTCGCCCGAGTAGGCGCCGGCTCCCACCCGAGGACGATCGTGACCGCAGCGGCCACCCCGGCATCCTCGCCCGCGACCACGGGCGAGCGACCCGGCGTACGCATGGCGCGGTCCCGCCGCAACGCCGAGCTGTCGCTGCTCCTGCTGGCGATGGCGCTGGTCGCCGCGTACGGCGCGATGGTCGAGGCGAACGTGCTCGACACGGTCACGCCAGGCTTCTGGGTGCCGGCCGCCACGCTCACCGCGGTGTTCCTCGGCATGCATCTGGTGATCCGGTTCCTGGCGCCCTTCGCCGATCCGGCGCTGCTACCGGCGGTGGCCCTGCTCAACGGGTTGGGAGTCGGCTTCCTCCGCCGGCTCGACCTGGCCAATGCGGCCCCTGAGGAACGAGCCGACCTGGCCATCTTCGCCGGCATCGGCGGCCGGCAGCTCGCCTGGACGCTGATCTCGGTGATGCTCGCCGCCGGGCTGCTGGCGTTGATGCGCGACCACCGGTCGATCTCCAGGTACGCGTACACCCTGGGTCTGGCGGGCATCGTGCTGGTCATGCTGCCGGCGGTGCTGCCGGCCAGCATCTCCGAGATCAACGGTGCGAAGCTCTGGGTACGCATCGGCAGCTTCTCGATCCAGCCCGGCGAGTTCGCCAAGCTGGCCCTGCTGGTCTTCTTCGCCTACTACCTGGTGCGCAAGCGCGAGGTGCTGTCGCTGGCGAGTCACCGGTTTCTCGGCATCGACTTCCCGCGGGGGCGCGACCTCGGCCCGGTGCTCGTCGTCTGGGTGATCAGCCTGCTGGTCCTCGTCTTCGAGAAGGACCTGGGCACCTCGCTGCTCTACTTCGGCATGTTCGTGGCCACTGTCTACATCGCCACCGAGCGGGTCAGCTGGCTGCTCATCGGCCTGGTCCTCTTCTTCGGCGGCGCCTACCTCGCGTACGTGCTCGGCGAGGCGGTGGGCGGTCCGTTCGCGAACTTCTACCTGCGGGCACAGATCTGGCTCGACCCCTTCGCCCAGCCGTACGACGACGGCTACCAGCTGGTGCAGGGGCTGCTAGCGCTCGGCTCCGGCGGGCTGTTCGGTGCCGGTCCGGGCGGCGGTCAGCCGCTGCTGCTACCGGAGGTACGCAACGACTTCATCTTCGCCGGCATCGGTGAGGAGATCGGTCTCTTCGGCCTCTCCGCGCTACTGGTGATCTACCTGCTCATCGTCGAGCGCGGCCTGCGGGCCGCCCTGGCGGTCCGGGACTCGTTCGGCAAGCTGCTCGCCGGTGGCCTGGCCTTCACCCTCGCGCTCCAGGTCTTCGTGATCGTCGGCGGGATCAGCAAGCTCATCCCGCTGACCGGTCAGACCACGCCGTTCCTCTCCGCCGGTGGCTCCTCGCTGATGGCGAACTGGCTGCTCATCGCGGTGCTGCTGCGCGTCTCCGACGCCGGCCGCCGGCCGGTCGACGGTGCCGGTGGCAAGGTGACCCGCCCGTCCGGCCCGCCCGAGCAGCTGCACGGTGCCCCCACGGAGGTGATCAAGCCGTGAACGCACCCCTGCGTCGGGTCGGCGTCGTCGTCATCGTCCTGTTCGGCCTGCTCTTCGCCAACCTGAACTGGATCCAGGCGTACAAGGCCGACGAGTACCGCACCAGCGACTACAACGGTCGGGTCCAGGTCGCCAAGTACGACCGGAAGCGGGGCAACATCGAGGCCGGTGGCACCGCCCTGGCGGTCAGCAAGGAGACCGACGGCGAGCTGAAGTACCTGCGCACCTACCCGGGTGGGGAAAAGTACGCCCACGTGCTGGGGTACGAGCCGGTCAACGGCTCCGCGACCGGTCTGGAGCGCGCCGAGAACGACTTCCTCGCCGGCACTAGCGACCAGCTCATCGTCAACCGGCTGCGGGACATGGTGACCGGTGACACCACCGCCGGCGGCAACGTGCTGCTGACCCTGTCGAAGCGGGCCCAGGACACCGCGTACGACGAGCTGCGGGGCAACAACGTCGGCGCGAACAAGGGCGCGGCGATCGCCATCGACCCGGCCACCGGGGCGGTGCAGGCGTTGGTCTCCATCCCCAGCTTCGATCCGAACCCGCTGGCCAGCCACGACACCGACGACGCGACGGCCGCGTACAACCGGCTCGAACAGGAGGCGGGACGTCCGCTGCGGAACCGGGCGATCGGCGAGGTGCTGCCGCCGGGCTCCACCTTCAAGATCGTGGTCGCCGCGGCCGCGCTGGAGAACGGGATCACCAAGGAGACGAACATTCCGGCCGGGTCGAGCTACACCCCGCCCACCTCCAGCGAGCCGATCGGCAACGCCGCGCCGTCGATCTGCCCCGAGTCGCAGGTGACCCTGATGAGCGCGGTCACCGAATCCTGCAACACCGGGTTCGCCAAGCTCGGCGGCCAGCTCGGTCCCGACGTGCTCAAGGAGAAGGCCCGGCAGTTCGGCTTCGAGCAGGAGGACCTGACCGTCGGCCGGCTCGGCGAGGGCGGCCTGAGCGTGGCGGCCAGCCGGACGGGCAGCATGGAGAACCCGGACGGTAGTCCCGACCCGGCGGCGCTGGCGCAGTCCTCCATCGGGCAGCGTGACGTGCGGATGACCCCGTTGCAGGGCGCCATGATCGCCGCAGCGGTGGCCAACGGCGGCAGCCAGATGCGGCCGTACGTGGTGCGTCAGCTGCTGGCACCGGACCGCACCACCGTCTACGACACCGCCAACCCGCGCGAGCTGCGCCGGCCGGTGAGTGGTCAGGTCGCCGCCGACCTGCGAGACATGATGGTCAGCGTGGTGGAGAACGGCACCGGCCGGAACTCCCGGATCAACGGCTACACCGTCGGCGGCAAGACCGGCACCGCACAGTCCGCGCCGGACCGCCCCGACCACGGTTGGTTCATCGGCTTCGTCCTCGACTCCGAGGGCAAGCCGATCTCCGCCGTCTGCGTCGTCCTGGAGGAGGCCGGCAGCGGCGGCAGCGCCGAGGCCGCCCGGATCGCCGGTCAGATCATGCGGGCCGCCATCGCCGAGCCCGGGGGGCGCTGACATGCTCAGTCCGGGTGTGCAGCTCGGTAACCGCTACCGCCTCGACGAGCGGATCGCCAGCGGCGGCATGGGTGACGTCTGGCGCGGCACCGACCAGGTGCTCGGTCGTACGGTGGCGGTCAAGAGCCTGCTTCCGGCGTTGCTGGACGAGCCCGGATTCGCCGAGCGGTTCCGCGGTGAGGCCCGCACCATGGCCACGATCAACCACCCGGGTGTGGTCGACGTCTACGACTTCGGCAACGACCAGCACATCGCCTTCCTGGTGATGGAGTACGTGGAGGGTGACCCCCTCTCGGCCACGCTGAGCCGGGTCGGCCGGCTCACCCCGGCGCGGACCATGGCGCTCGTCGCCCAGGCGGCGGACGCGCTGCACGCCGCGCACGTGAAGGGCATCGTGCACCGGGACGTGAAGCCCGGCAACCTGCTGGTCCGCCCCAACGGCACGCTTGTGCTCACCGACTTCGGCATCGCCCGGTCGGACCTGGTCGGGCAGCTCACCGCGGCCGGTTCGGTGCTCGGCACCGCCTCGTACATCTCGCCGGAGCAGGCCACCGGCCAGGTCGCCACCCCCGCCTCCGACGTCTATGCGCTCGGCGTGGTCGCCTACCAGTGCCTCGCCGGACGGCGGCCGTTCGAGGGTGACAACCCGCTCGACATCGCGATGCGACACGTCCGGGAGACACCCCGGCCGCTGCCCTCCGACATCCCGCCCCAGGTCCGCGCGCTTGTCGAGCGGGCGTTGGCGAAGGACCCGAAGGAGCGTTGGCCGAGCGCCGCCGCGCTGGCCGGAGCGGCACGGCAGTTGAAGACCGCGCTGTCCCGGCAGGCCCGAGCCGGTGGGCAGGCCGCACCGATCTCCGCCGCGCCGGCCTCGCCGGCGCCGGGCCGGGCGCAGGTTCCGCAGCCGCCGCGTCCGGTCGCGGCCCCACACTCCCCGGCCCCGGCGCACCCGCAGGCCGTCGGGCACCGACCGCCGCCGGCTCATCCGCAGGCCCGTCCGCCGGCGGCCCCGCACCGTCCCACTACGGTGGCACCGGCCGCCGCCGGCTATCCGCGTGGCGCGGCCACGGTCCCGCCCGGGTACGCTCCGCAGCCCGGACCGTCACGCCCGGTGCCTCGACGGTCACGATCCGGCATGGTCTTCCTGGCCATCATGTTGGGCGCACTGGTCCTCATCTGCTCCGGCGTGATTTCCTACCAACTGCGGGACAACATCGGCGCGGGCACGCCGGATGGGGTTTCCGTGCCAACGGTGACGTCCGACGCGCTGCGGCCTGACGGGCGAGACGATCTGGTCGATACGGCGTACCGTCGACTGGATCAGCCCCGGATGGGCGGCGACGTGACGACGACGAGCGAAGGACGACAGACGCGATGACAGCGCAGGCCCGCCTGCTCGGTGGCAGGTACCAGGTCGGCGAGCTGCTCGGGTACGGCGGCATGGCCGAGGTGCATCGCGGTCGTGACCTGCGGCTCGGTCGGGACGTCGCGATCAAGATGCTCCGCGCCGACCTGGCCCGCGACGCCACCTTCCAGATGCGTTTCCGGCGGGAGGCGCAGAACGCCGCCTCGCTCAACCACCCGGCCATCGTCGCGGTCTACGACACCGGCGAGGAGCAGGCGCCGACCGGCGAGACGCTGCCGTTCATCGTGATGGAGTTCGTGAACGGGCGCACGCTGAAGGAGGTGCTCGGCGCCGAGGGCCGGTTGCAGCCTCGGCGGGCGATGGAGATTTCCGCCGACATCTGCGCCGCGCTGGACTTCAGTCACCGGCACGGCATCATCCACCGCGACATCAAGCCGGGCAACGTGATGCTCACCCAGACCGGCCAGGTCAAGGTGATGGACTTCGGCATCGCCCGGGCGCTGGCCAGCGGCGCCACCACGATGACGCAGACCAGCGCGGTCATCGGCACCGCGCAGTACCTCTCCCCGGAACAGGCGCGCGGCGAGGCGGTCGACGCTCGTTCCGACGTGTACGCCGCCGGCTGCGTGCTCTTCGAGCTGCTCTGCGGACATCCGCCGTTCGTCGGCGACAGCCCGGTCAGTGTGGCGTACCAGCACGTGCGGGAGGCTCCGCCGACCCCGAGCGACCTCAACCCGGACGTCAACCCGGCGGTCGACGCGATCGTGCTCAAGGCACTGTCGAAGAACCCGTTGAACCGCTACCAGAGCGCCGGAGAGATGCGGGCGGATCTGCTCCGCGCGGCAGCCGGTCGGCCGGTGCTGGCGACCCCGGTGATGCGCGAGGACGAGACCGTGGCCATGGCCGCGGCCGGCCACCCCGGCTACCCGACGGGGGGCGCGACGCAGACCCGGCAGATTCCCGCCCGGGTGGGTGATCCGCGCCAGCGCAAGGCGTCGTCCTGGCTGATCGCCACGTTCGCCGCGCTCGGCGTGCTCGCGGTGATCGCCCTGGTCGCCGCCCTGCTGCTGAACCAGCGCGACGAGCCCCAGGACGTCGCGGTGCCGACGGTCACCGGGCTGACCCAGGCCGAGGCGTTCGCCCAGATCGAGCGGGACGGCTTCGTGCCGGCGCGCGGCGAGCCGGAGTTCACCTCGGACTGCAAGGAGGGGACGGTCACCAACCAGTCCCCGCCCCCCGGCGAGCGGGCGGAACCGAACAGCACGGTGACCGTAAACATCTGCGGCGGCAAGCCCGAGGTGACCATCCCGAACGGCCTCGTCGGCAGTACGCAGGAGGCCGCCCAGACGCAGCTCGAGAACCTCAACCTCAAGGTGAAGGTCGAGGAGGATGACAACGCGGCGTCCAAGGGGCAGGTGTTGAAGGTCAACCCGCCCTCGGGCGAGAAGGTCGCGGAGGGCACCGAGGTCATCCTCACCGTGTCGAAGGGCAACGTGGCGACGGTGCCGTCGGTGGTCGGCCTGTCCCAGGCGGAGGCGGAGCGGACCCTGGAACGCGCCGGCTTCGACGTCGAGACCGAGCTGGGTCCGGAGCGCCCCGCGGATGAGGCCGGGCGGGTGGTCGACCAGAGCCCGAACGGCAACGCCGAGCGCACCAAGGGCAGCACGGTGAAGATCATCGTGTCGGTGCCGGAGCCGGAGGAGGACCCGGACCCGCCGAGCCAGACCCCGCCGACGACCGGTGCTCCCACCACGCCCCCGCCGGACGATGACGACGAGGGTGGCGGCGGCGGGCTCCTGCCCTCCTTCAGCCCGTTCCGCCTGTCCGAAGAGTGACGGGGTAGAGCCTCGGGAAGCTCGGCTCCATCCGAATATTTAAGTATGTTGACGAATGCTCTCTGTCGTGATGATATTGGCCCGTCACAAGTCGTGGCGACCGCATCACAGCACGGGGGTTCCATTCATGCGTAAACCTGTCCGCGCATCCCTACTGCTCGCCGCCCTGATCCCGCTCCTCTTTGTCGCACCTGGGCAGTCGTTGGCGGCCGGGCCGTCGGACGCGGCGGCCTCTCCTGCCGTCGTGTCAGCCGAACCCGCCAAGCCGACCCGGGAGGAAGCCATCGCCAAGGAGCGGGACGGCCGGGCGGAGGTCAGCCTGCCCAGCCGTACCGTCCGGCACGCCGACGGAAGCGTCGAGACCATCGCGGACCCGGCCGCCGTCCGGGCGCTCCGCTCCACGCTCGCCGTCGGCGACGCCTGCGGCTCGGCCTGCGACGGCAAGGATCCCGCGTCGTTCCTGGCACCGATGCCGGGAGGCCCGTCAAACTACGCCTACTGCAGCACCGACGCCGTCACCATCTACAGCAAGTACAACGGTTACGACTCGCGAGTCGAGCTGCGATACAGCCCGACCTGTCGAACGGCGTGGAGCCGCGGCTGCTGCTACACCTCAATCGCTGGCTTCGGGTACTACGCCAACGGGAATCTCCGCCTCTCGGTCTACAACTACGACGGCCGGTTCAACGGCACCAACGTCTGGACCGCCATGCTCGACGACGCGGGCTACACCTACAAGGCCTGCTATGACACGCAGATCGGTGGCCCGTCGATCTGGTCCTGCACCAGTCGTTACTAGTGCGGTGTCCAGGAAGGTTGGCGGCCCGGTGAACGTTTCTGGCCACCGCACAAGCTACAGCTAGGCCCACGGCACCAGCAGCCAGGCGATTTGCCGGTCGCATCCGGGACCGCCGCGATCCCCGCGGCGGTCCCGGATGTCGTCGCCCGGATGGGAAGGTGGTCGACCTGACCCTCAGGTGGTGGCGAAGGCGGCGCGGCGGCGGGCGTCGACCTCGGCGGCCAGTTCCGGGGCGCGCTCCAGGGCGTCAGGGTGGCCGCAGGCGGCGAGCCAGTTGGCCAGCATCAGGTGGCCGCCCTCGGTGAGCACCGACTCGGGGTGGAACTGGACGCCCTCGATCGGCAGCGTGCGGTGCCGCATCGCCATCACGATCCCGGAGGCCGTCCAGCCGGTCACCTCCAGCTCCGCTGGCAGGGTCTCCCGCAGCACGGCGAGGGAGTGGTAACGGGTCGCCGTGAAGGGGTCGGGCAGACCGGCGAGGACACCGGTGCCGTCGTGCCGGACCTCCGAGGTCTTGCCGTGCAGCAGCTCCGGGGCGCGGGCGACAGTCGCCCCGAACGCCTCGCCGATGGCCTGATGACCCAGGCACACTCCGAAGATCGGCAGCTTGCCGGCGTACTTGCGGATCACGTCGAGGCAGATGCCGGCCCGGTCGGGCGTACCCGGACCCGGGGAGAGCAGGACGCCGGCCGCGCCGACCCGGCCGACCTCGGCCACCTCGATCTCGTCGTTACGTCGTACCTCGCACTCCACACCGAGCTGGCCGAGGTACTGCACGAGGTTGAAGACGAACGAGTCGTAGTTGTCGATCACCAGGACACGCATCGGGCTCACTCGTCCTCGTCCGGCGGTGGGCTGTTGTTCCGGTCGGTGTCGTACGGCAGATCGTGCTCGTCGCCCGGTGGCGCGTCGTCGACCGCGCCGTCGCCCCCGGGCCCGACGTCGCCCTCCGGCGCACTCGGTACGCCGGAGTCGTCCTGGGTGACCTGCACGTCGTCGAAGGGCAGCAGCGGCTCCGCCCAGGGAAACACCACGTACCACAGCAGCGCCACCATCGTGGTGGCGAGCAGCAGGCTGCCGGCGAGCTTGCCGGGCAGCCCGAAGGGCAGTTTGCGCCAGATCCAGGCGTACATGGTCAGGTCCCCAGCTCCGCCGGGCGTCCCTCGGCCTTGGGCTGGGTACGCGTCAATTCGGCGTGAATGATCAGCCGCTCGTAGTTGTCGAACTTCGGGTTGCAGGTGGTCAGGGTCAGCATTCGCTTGGTCGGCTTCTCACCCGGCCGACCCGGCACCGGCGCCACCACCTCGACCTGCGTCGGCTTGACGATCAGGCTCTCGGTCACCTGGTAGACATACCACTCGTTGCGGCCTTCGACCAGGATCGGGTCGCCCTCGCGCAACTCGTCAAGCCGCCAGAAGGTGGCCCGGTTCCGGTGCCCGGCCACCGAGAAGTTGCCCACCTGGCCCGGCATGGCGCTGTCCGGGTAGTGGCCCGGCGCATACCGGATGTCCTGCTGGCCGACGCCCTCGACCACAATCCATTCCTTGTCGAACTTCGGAATGTAGAGGCCGGCGATCGGCGTGCCCTGTACCGCCGGCTTCGGCTTGGCGGACGGGCTGGCCGACGCCGACACCGTCGGGTCCGTCACCGGTTCGGGTGCCCACGCCTGGGCCAGTTGCTCGCTCAGCTCGCCCTGGTGGGCGTCGACGATCGCCGACTTGCCCCAGATCTCGTAGCCGGCGAAGAGCAGCACCACCAGGCCGAAGGTGATCAGCAGCTCGCCGCTGAACCGCAGACCGGTACGCACCCTCGACCACAGCGACGGGCGGGTCAGCTCCGAGTAGACGCTCTTGTAGCCCTCGCCCGTCTGGTGGGGGCGAAGTTGCACCACCCGGTCACCGCGCCGCGGCTTCGGTGCCTCGGCGGGCTGGTCGGCACCGTCGGACGGTTCCTCGCTCTTGGGCGGCCGGGGTACGGCACCCATCAGGGCGGTCGAGTCCAGTGCGGGTGCGGCGTTCGGCCGCGCCCCGGTGACCGCCGGGATGAGGGCGGTCGCCGCCGGGTCGGCCGATCGGCTCGGCGCGGAAGCTTGCCCCGGTGCCGTCGGCTGGCCAGGTGCGGACGCTTGCCCCGGTGCCGTCGGCTGGCCGGGTGCCGCCGGGCGGGTCTGCTGACCCGAGGCGGAGGTGACCGGACGGTCCGTGGCCGCCGGGCTGCCCGGGACGGTCGCAGCGGCGGGCTGGCCGTTCGTCGCCTGGGTTCCCCTGGTCGGCACCGTCCCCGGGCCGCCGTTCGCCGAGCCGGCGCTGTCGCGGACCTTGGGCATCAACGCGGTCGGCCCCTCACCGGACCAGTCACTCTGGCCGGGTGCATGGTCCGACTGCCGTGGCGGCTCGACACCGGGCGAGCGTCGCCCCTCAGCCGACCGGGACGGTGTGGCCGGCGGCTGACCAGGCACCGGGTACGCCGGCCCGATGCCAGCGGGCCGGTCCTGGCCCGTCGGCTCAGGGCGTGACACTTGCGGTGCCGAGCTGTTCTGGCCAGCCTGCGCCGGCTGCGTCGCCGGGATGTACGGGCCCGGCTGTCCGGGATCAGGCGGCCGCGCCGGGCCGCTGTTGCTCGCCGGTCCGGCGGCGTACGGCGGGTGCAGTGCCGGCGCTGCACCGGCAGGCTGCCCGGCACCGGGACGCGGCGCGTGCGGTGCCGGGGGCGTGGCCGGCCGCACAGTGGCAGGTTGCGTGGTCCCGGCGGACTGTCTCGGCTGCTCGCCGTTGGGCCAGGTCGGGCCGCCGTTGGGCTGCGCCGTTCCGGTGCCGGGCCCGTTCGGACCGGGCTCCTGGGCTCGGGCACCGGGCCAGGGCGGCGGGGTGCCGGCGGTCTGACCGACGCCCGGCCGGGCCGCGGTGTCGGCCGGGCCCGTCCACCCCGGCCGGCCGGCGGTGCCGGTAACACTCGGGTGACCGGTTCCGGCGTGACCGGCGTCCGTGCCGGCCGGGCGGGTGCTGCTTCGCTGCTCCGGGTCGCCCGCGCTCCGGGACGGCTGGAAGGCTCCGCGCCACGGCGTGGGCCCCACCGGAATGTCCGGCTGACCCGACGGCAGGGGTACGCCCTGCCACTGGTCGTTGGTTGCCGCGTCCGGCTGCCGGCCGGCGGCCTCAGGAGCTGGACCCGGCGCTGCGTCCCACTGGTTCGCCGTACGGTCGGGATCCACCGCACGCTGCCCGCTCGGTGCCGGGTCCCACTGGTTGGCGCTACGCCCGGTGGCCGCCGCAGCGTCCCACTGGTTCGCCCGGCGGTCGGTGGCCGGGGCGGTGTCCCAACGTCCGGGTGCGGTCGGCTGCTCCTGGCGGGGGCCGGCACCCCGACGGTCGGCCGTCGGCGCGGTGGTCCGCTCCGGCCCGGCAGGTGTGCTCCAGCCGGTCGGTACGCCGGGCGTGGTAGCGGTCCGGGCAGGTGGGTCCGTCGGCGCTGGTGCGTCCCACCGGCCGCCGACGGGCGAGGTGGTCTCGGCGGCACCGTCGAAGCGGCCGGAGTTGGTCGGCCGCTGGCCGTCCGGCGGTCGACCCTCGGCCGAAGCCTGATCGGTCGGACGCGGAGCCGCGGTCGGCCGCGGATCGTGCGGTGCCTGGGACGGCCCGGATCGGGTGGGTAGCACCGGGTCGGGCCAGGACCCCGTCGTGCGGGCGTCGGTGGACCCACCCCGCTCGACCTTGGGGATGAAGGCGGTGGGCTCGTCGGTCTGGTCGCGGTGCCGACCGTCGGACTGCGGGCTCACCGCGCGCTCACTGCGGCACCGCCGGCACCGTCGCTGATCGCAGGGTGGTGGAGTCCTCGAAGGCGGGCACCGTGACGGTGCCTGGGGTCTCTGAGTAACCGAGTTGGTAGTTGTCGACCGCGTCCCTGAACCACCGGACTCCCTCGGAAGCGGCGAGGGCCTGCCGGAGTACGGCGGGGTCGCCAATTGCTACGATCTTGAAAGGTGGGGAGTACACCCGGCCGTGCAACAGCAGGGTGTTACCCACGCAGCGTACCGCGCTGGTCGCCAGCACGCGCACGTTCATGATTGACATCGCCTCGGCACCGCCGGCCCAGAGCGCGTTGACCACCGCCTGCACATCGCCCTGATGGACGACCAGGTCGTCGTTGGAGGCCCCTTCGGGCAGGTTGCTGAGCTGCGGTGCGTCGTTGAGCTCGACGGTCAGGCCGGTACCGGTGAGGGCGGTGAAGCCGGCGGCGGCCCGACTGGCGTTGGCCCGCTGCTGCTGTTCCCTGATCGGGCCGTCGGAGTTGGCCAGGACGGCCGTCCGGTTCTCCAACTCCCCGCGCAGCGTGGCGGCCCGCTCCTCGTTCGCCGCCACCTGTGCCCGGCGGTCCTCGATCAGCTCGGTCAGTTGGGGTCGGCGGTCCTCGCGCAGAGCGGTGCCGCCCGCCGTCGTGGCCGTCGTGGTGAAGAGCAGGCCGGCCGCCAGGGCGATCAGCGGTACGCCTACCGACCAGAATGGCCGGCGTTGACGTGGCCGTCGTGGCAGCAACACGGCGACGAGTCGTCGCAGCGCCTTCTGCCACGACGCTGCGCCGGATGTGTACTCCACGGGTCAGTCTCCCTCGTCATCGCGCTCCGACGCCACCCGGTGTGGGCGGGGCGCCGGCCGTGCTGCCCGGTTTTCCGGTGCTGCCCGGTACCGGTCTCACCTCATTCGTGGATCGGACGGGTCTTCCGGACTACGCTAGCTGTCGAACATTATTGGCCATGGACCGTCGCCCTCGCGCCCGGTTGTCAGGCCGGACGAGGTCGTAACCCCTCTGGAGAGCGCCGTGCCCAAGTCTCAGGTCCGCAAGAAGAAGGTGTACACCCCGCCTACGGACGTCCGCCCGACGGCGACGACCGCGGCCACCAACAAGCCCAGCCCGGTGTGGCTGCCGGTCCTGGCGGTGTCGCTGATCGTCTTCGGCATCGGCTGGCTGGTGGTCTACTACCTCTCCGAGCAGGAGTACCCGGTCATGGAGCTGGGGTACTGGAACCTGGCGGTCGGGTTCGGCGCGATGGTCGCCTCCCTGATCGTGCTTTCCCGCTGGCGCTGACCCGCAGCTCAACGCCCTGACTGTCCGGCGCCACCGGCGGCCCGCCCGAGCGGCGGTGCCGTCGGCCTCCTAAGGTGTGCGCAGGGCAGCGTGGCCCCGGTGCGAGATGACTCACGTTACTGCTGGGTAACCTTGCGCGTAGGCTGCACTGCATGACCGAGCGGAGCGAGGTCATCGACCGATCAGGTTGAGGTGCGGCGGCGTGGGTCGACGATCGCACCGACGCCCCGGTCGCCGAGCCGCTCGACAGGCAGCAGACCGGGAGGCCAACTCGAATGGGCAGCGTCCAGATCGTCACCACGATCCTCGCGGCCGCCATCACCGCTGTCGCGGTGTGGCTTGCGGTACGCGCGGTCTCGAAGATGGTGGCCGTCATCCGGCTGGGTCAGCCCGATCCGACCCGCTCCGGCGACAAGGTCAGCCGCACCAGGACCATGCTGGCGGAGACCGCCGGGCACACCCGGATGCTCCGCTGGAGCGTGGTGGGCGCGGCGCACTGGTTCGTGATGGTCGGCTTCATCGTGCTGTCGCTGCTGGTGCTCGAGGCGTACTTCGAGGTGGTCTCGCCGACCGGTGGGCTGCCGCTGATCGGTGGCTGGACCCTCTACGGGCTGGTCACCGAGTGGATCGGAATTCTGGGCGTTGTCGGCATCGGCGTCCTGATCGGGATCCGGCTGGCGAACCGGCCGAATCGGGCGGGACGTCGGTCGCGGTTCACCGGCTCCACCATGTGGCAGGGCTACTTCGTCGAGGCGGTCGTCCTCGCCGTACTGGTCATGGGCTTTCTGATCCGCGGCTTCAAGGTGGCCACCGACCACTTCGAGTACCCCACCTGGGCCACCCCGCTCAGTCACGCGGTCGGTGCCCTGCTGCCAGCCTGGGACTCCGGCGTCAGCGTCGCCGCGCTCGTCAAGATCTCGATCTCGATGGCCTGGGTCATCGTGATCTCGTTGAACGTGACCATGGGGGTCGCCTGGCACCGTTTCCTGGCCTTCCCCAACATCTTCTTCAAGCGCAAGCCGGGTTCGGTCGGCTCCGGCCTCGGCGCGCTGCGGCCGATGATGAGCGACGGCAAGCCGCTCGACTTCGAGGAGGCCGACCCGGAGTCCGACCAGTTCGGCGTCGCCCAGGTCGAGCAGTTCACCTGGAAGGGTCTGCTGGACTTCAGCACCTGCACCGAGTGTGGCCGCTGCCAGTCGCAGTGCCCGGCGTGGAACACCGGCAAGCCGCTGTCGCCGAAGCTGCTGGTGCTCAGCCTGCGGGATCACGCGTACGCCAAGGCGCCCTACCTGCTGGCCGGCGGCGGCAAGGACCTCACCGGTGAGGAGAAGGCCACCGCCGCGCAGCTCGCCCACGTCGACGTGCTGGCCCTCGCCGAGGCGGAGAAGCCGCTGATCGGCGACGCCGAGGCCGGCGGCGTGATCGACCCCGACGTGCTCTGGTCCTGCACCACCTGCGGCGCCTGCGTCGAGCAGTGCCCGGTGGACATCGAGCATGTCGACCACATCGTCGACATGCGTCGCTACCAGGTCCTCATCGAGTCCAGCTTCCCCTCCGAGGCCGGCGTGATGCTGCGCAACCTGGAGAACAAGGGCAACCCGTGGGGTGCGCCGCAGAACACCCGTGAGGACTGGACCAAGGGGCTCGACTTCGAGGTGCCCCGGGTCGGCGAGGTCGAGGACTTCGAGTACCTCTTCTGGGTGGGCTGCGCCGGTGCGTTCGAGGACCGGGCGAAGAAGACCACCCGGGCCGTCGCGACCCTGCTGAACGAGGCAGGGGTCTCCTTCGCCATCCTCGGCGAGGGGGAGACCTGCACCGGCGACCCGGCCCGACGGATCGGCAACGAGTTCGTCTTCCAGATGCTCGCGCAACAGAATGTCGAGACCCTGAACGAAGCGTTCGAGGGTCGGGAGAAGGCCAAGCGCAAGATCGTCGCAACCTGCCCGCACTGTTTCAACACGCTGGGCAATGAGTACGGCCAACTGGGCGGTGAGTTCGAGGTGGTGCACCACACCCAGTTGCTGGCCCACCTGGTCGCCACCGGCAGGCTCACCCCGGTGCAGCCGGTCGACGGCGGCGTGACCTACCACGACCCGTGTTACCTGGGGCGGCACAACCGGGTCTTCACGCCGCCGCGCGAGGTGCTCGGCAGCGCCATCGAGGGTGAGCTGACCGAAATGCCGCGTAACAGCGAGCGCTCCTTCTGCTGCGGTGCCGGTGGCGCCCGCATGTGGATGGAGGAGCGCATCGGCAAGCGGATCAACGTGGACCGGGTCGAGGAGGCCATGTCCACCGGAGCGAGGACGGTCGCCGTCGGCTGTCCGTTCTGCTCGACAATGCTCAGCGACGGGGTCAACGGCAAGGGTGCCGGCGAGCAGGTCGAGGTGATCGACGTGGCAAGCGTCCTGCTCCGGTCGGTCAAGCCCGAGCGGGTCGGCGGCACCGGGGACAGCACGCCGGTGGCCGGCTGACCGCCCTCAATGCAGCGGGCGGGCGGCACCTCAACCAGTGCCGCCCGCCCGGTTTTCAATTGACGTGCGTAACTGTAACGAATTGGTCGACACCCTTTGTGTGCGTACCGTCGCGCAAAGGTGAATGAGCCGTTGGTCGCCTTGATTCCCCACCTACCGTTCCCTAATGTTGGGCACCGACCGCCATGGGTCGTCTGTCCCCGCCCCTTACCGCTCGCGGGACGCCCGGTGGTCGGCTGCAAAGGAGACGCTGCCGGTGGCAACCATGCCCCTCCATCGTCGTGCGCCAGGGCGATCCCGTCCGGGTGGCCTGCGTAGGGCCGCCCGTGGGCTGGTCGTCCTCGTCGCCGCCGCCGCGGTCGGTGCCGGCCTGCTCGCCGCCCCCGCGTACGCCGAACCCTCGGTCGACGAGATCGAGGCCCAGATCGACAAGCAGTGGGAGAAGCTGGAACCCACAATCGAGCAGTACAACAAGGTGCGCTCCCAGCTGCGGGTCAACAAGCAGAAGTCGAAGAGCCTGGAGAAGAAGATCCAGCCGCTGGCTCTGGAGACCGAGCTGGCGATGAACCGGGTCGCCGATCTCGCCTCCCGGTACTACATCACCGGCCCGTCCAAGGAGATCGGTGTTGTGCTGCTCAACTCCAAGCCGAACGAGCTCGGCGAGCAGATGGCCTTCCTTGACCGGCTCGCGTCGCAGGAGCGCCGCGAGCTCGAAGGTGTCATGAAGATCCGCAAGAAGTACGACGACCAGAAGGCCAAGCTCGACGCCCTGATCGCCGACCAGGAGACGAAGGCGAAGCAGCTGGCGGCGAAGAAGAAGCAGATCGACGCCGAGATCAAGCGGCTCGAACGGTCGCTGCCGGTGACCACGGTGAAGACCACCAACTGCCCGACCATCAACGGTGTGGTCAGCGATGCCGCTCGCACCGCCATCCGTACGGCATGCGCCCAGGTCGGCAAGCCGTACGTGTGGGGCGCCACCGGCCCGAACTCGTTCGACTGCTCGGGTCTGACCCAGTACGCCTACCGGGCTGCCGGCATCTCGCTCACCCACTTCACCGGCGCACAGTGGAACGAGGGCAAGGCCATCTCGCGGTCCGACGCCCGTCCGGGTGACCTGGTCTTCTTCTTCAGCGACCTGCACCACGTGGGGCTCTACCTGGGCAACAACCAGATGGTGCATGCGGCCCGAGCCGGTAAGCCGGTAAACGTCTCGCCGATCACCACCATGCCGCTCGCCGGTTTCCGCCGACCCGGCTGAGCCGCCACCAGCGTCCGCTGAGCGGTCGCACAGGATCTCCCGAGGGTCCCCGGTCAAGTCGACGGGGGCCCTCGCCATTGTCGGATGTCAGCACCCACAGTGACGGTGTGGTTGTGTTGCGTATCGACGCTGATCGTCCCTACGCTGGGCAATCGTCGACCGCTGGCAGATCCGTCCATCCGGGGCGGTAACGGTCCGACACCGCCGAATCGCTCGTGAGCGAGCCGGGGAACCAGGTACCCGGGGTGAATCCGTGCGGGGCACGGTAGGGCGCCCCTTCCCGCCCGAACCCGTCAGCTAGGCCCTGTGTCGAAGTCCTCGGTCGAGCCGAGGCGGAGTCCAGACTCCGACACAGGGCCTGACCCGGTAGGCGGTATGGGAAGAAGGAGTGCTGAGCCCGGTGGCAGACCATGCCCCGCGGCCGCCGTCACCGCGTCCGGGATTGCCCGGCCGGCCGACGGCAGCGCCGCGTTTCCGCTGGTACCGCTGCATCCCCGCCGCCCTGGCCGCGACCGCCGTGATGTTGACCGGCGGTGCGGCGGCGGCCTGGGCCGACCCCACGGTCGCCGACATCGAGCGCCGGATCGACGAGGACTGGAACCGGCTCGAACCCGTCATCGAACAGCACAACGCCACCCGGCAGGACCTGGCCGGCAAGCGGCGGGAGGCGGACGCGCTGGCCGCTCGGATCGCGCCGCTGCAACGCCAGGTGGACCAGGCGATGGACCGGGTCGGCAAGCTCGCTGCCGGCGCTTACAAGGGCGAGCAGGTGCGGGCCGTCAACGCGCTGCTCGGCAGCCGGTCGCCGGGCGAGGTCGTCGAGCAACTCGGCCTGCTCGACCGGTATGCGCGCGTGCAGCAGCAGGACGTCCGGCACGCGAGTGAACTGCGCGACGAACTCGCCGCGGCCAAGGCCGGGCTGGACCACACCATCGATCAGCTCACCCGCACCGAGGCCGATCTCGCCGACAAGCGGCGACGGATCGACGCCGAGATCGACCGGTTGCAGCGGCTCCGGCTACGGGCGTACGGCAAGGGTGGCGGTGGCCCGCTGCGGCCGGCGCCCTGTCCGGCCAGCTACCCCGGCGGACCGGCCGGTGAGGCGGTCACCTTCGCCTGCGCCCAGATCGGCAAGCCGTACTCCTGGGGCGCCGAGGGGCCGAACGCGTACGACTGCTCCGGGCTGACGCTGGCCGCATGGTCGCGGGCCGGTGTCGCACTGCCGCACAACGCGGCCAGGCAGCGCCGGGTCACCGCGTCGGTCAGTCGCGGCGCGCTGCGCCCCGGCGACCTCGTCTTCTACTACCGGGACCTGCACCACGTCGGCATGTACGTCGGTGGTGGCTGGGTGGTGCACGCCTCCCGGGCGGGTCAGCCGGTCAAGATGAAGCGACTGGACAGCGGCCCGGTGCACAGCTTCGGCCGGCCGGGCTGAGGCTTCGGAGCGTACGACGTCGGGCCCTTACGGTTCCGGCGGCGCGGCACGGGCAGTGAATCATCGCCCGCAGCGACCCTGCGGTGTCAGCGGGTGGGCCAGGTGCGCCAGCTCTGCCAGGCGCGACTCGGCGTCGGGCCGCGCTGGCCCTGGTAACGGGAACCGTAGACGGCCGAGCCGTACGGGTGCTCGGCCGGCGAGGAGAGCCGGAAGATACAGAGCTGCCCGATCTTCATGCCCGGCCAGAGGGTGATCGGCAGGTTGGCCACGTTGGACAGCTCCAGGGTGACGTGACCGGAGAAGCCGGGATCGATGAAGCCGGCGGTCGAGTGGGTGAGCAGGCCGAGACGTCCCAGGCTGGACTTGCCTTCGAGGCGGCCGGCGAGCTGGTCGCCCAGCGAGATGACCTCAAGCGTCGAGGCGAGCACGAACTCGCCCGGGTGCAGCACGAACGCTTGGCCGTCGGGCACCTCGACGGCGGAGGTGAGGTCGTCCTGTCGGGTCGCCGGGTCGATGTGGGTGTAGAGGTGGTTGTTGAAGACCCGGAACAGTTTGTCCAGTCGTACGTCGATGCTGGAGGGCTGCACCAGCGTGGGCTCGAACGGTTCGAGCGCCAGGGTGCCCGCCTTGATCTCGGACACCAGGTCACGGTCGGAGAGCAGCATCGCCACACCATAGCTGCCGGTATGTGACACGCGTGTCGGACTACCCGCTTCGAACGTGTGTTCGATAGGATGTCGGCATGGCTTCCTGGACCGAATTCGCCGCTGACGAGCCTCGACTCGCCGACGGGATCCGCCTTCTCATGCAGCAGTACGGCCCCGGCTTCGGCTACCTGGCCACGGTTCGTGCCGACGGCGGGCCCCGGGTGCACCCGGTTTCTCCGGTGATCACCGACGACGGTCTCTACTGCTTCGTGATCGATTCACCGAAGCGGCGCGACCTGGAACGCGACGGTCGTTACGCGCTGCACTCGTTTCCGCCGGAGGAGAGCGACGACGAGGCGTACGTCGCCGGACGCGCCCGGCCAGTCACCGACGACGCCACGGTCGCCCGGTTGGCGCTCGCCGCGCGGGCCGCCCCGCACGCCGACTGGCGCCTCTTCGAGTTCACGGTCGACGTGGCAATGCTGGCCCGGCGCGAGCAGTCGGTGGGCGGGCCGAGCGAGTTGGCGTCCAGTCCGGCGGTCCAGGTCTGGCTCGACCCGGCCGGTGTCGCGCCTCAGGCCGTACGCCCGGTGCCGGCCCACTCCGGGAGGCATCACCGCCGCGCCGCCTGACCCACATGCGCAGGTGCCGGCCCCGTCCGACGGAGCCGGCACCTGCGGTACGCGGTGCTGCGCTGGTGCTATGCCGCGCGGTAGGAGTTCCAGGCGTTGATCATGCGGGTGGCCTGGCCGGGGGTGAACTGGTACATGCAGCCGTCGTACGAGTAGTCCATGAAGTTGGTGATCGGGTCGAGGCCCTGGCTGGAGCAGGTGTCCCGGCCGGTCGGGCAGCCGCTTGCCGGCGAGGCTTCGGCCGGGGTGTCCCCGACCTGGTCACCGCTGCCCGAGCAGCCACCCTGGAACGTGTGGTAGAGGTTCAGCCAGTGGCCGACCTCGTGGGTGCCGGTGTCACCCTGGTTGTAGTTGGTGGCGGTGCCACCGGGCAGGGATTCGCTGAGCACGACCACGCCGTCCATCACGTTCAGGTTGCGCTGCGGGAAGGTCGCCCAGCCGAGCAGGTTGTTGCTGAGCGCGCCGAGGTAGATGTTGAGCGTCGACTTGCTGCCCTGGCGCAGCTGGGTCTTCATCTGCCGCTCGGCCGACGAGCCCTGTCGGATCGGGTACCACGACGAGTTGGTCACCCGGTTGATGCTCTGCAACTGGAACGCGAAGGCGGTCGCGGCACCACCGGTCGCGCCGCTGAACGACTGGTTGAGCACGTTGATCTGGGACTGGATCATCGAGTCGGGGATGTTCCCGCCGGCCCGGGTCGTGTCCCGGCGGATCACGTGCACCACCACCGGAATGGTTACCGAGGCCGCAGCGGCCTGGGCGTTCAGCGTACGTTGGCCGACTCGCTTGGCTCGCTCCTGCAGGATGTCGGCGAACTCGGCCTCGCGCTGATGCACCTGGGCGAGGGTCAGCTGGTTCGGATCGTGCCCGGCGGCACCGCCAGCCTTGGCCCGGGCCAGGGTGCCCGTCGGATCCTCACACACCTCGTCGGCGGTGACGGCGGCCGCAGCCGGGCTCGCGGTCGTGGTCGCGGCCGGCAGTAGGCCGACCGTGGCCACGCCGAGCGCCAGCGCGAGTGACGTCGATGCGATGCCGGCCATGCGCCGGTTCAGCAGGACGGGACGCAGTCCCATATGCCCACCTCTTTCTGGCGACGCGACCGGGGGTTGTGTCGCGTCGTGTGGAAAACGTGGGGCAGACGTTACAACCGATAGACAGATTTGAACATGGCCATATGTTGCGGCGATGAAACTTTTCTCCCGCCCCGCCCCGCCCCCGGGCCTACCCGCCCGCCCCGCGCCGGCCCCGCACGTCGACAGCCGCCAAGATCCCGTGCACCTTCGGGGATGTTGCCGCCTCCAACCCGTCTTCATGCAGCAGGTTCGGGGAAGTTGCGCGGACGGGACGTTCGGCGGGCGACTCGTCGTCCGGTGGGGCCTGGGTGCGTCGGTCGGGGTGGCTCGGGTAGAGTGGTGCCGCTTGCGGGTGTAGTTCAATGGCAGAACATCAGCTTCCCAAGCTGACAGTGCGGGTTCGATTCCCGTCACCCGCTCCGTGCGAACGGCCCTGGTCAGGACGCCAGTCCCAACCAGGGCCTTCGACCCTTCCTGGGCCACGAGCGGCCGACGGGCCACGGCGGGCATCGGCGGACAGCAGTCTTGACCTGTACAAGGCAGGGGCATCGGGTCTCCGCCTCCCGACACACCGGTCCGCATCGACGCTATCGCGTTGATCGTCGCGAGGCTGGGCAGCCACAATCCCACCATGTCCGCCTCCGCACGTGGTCTGCTTCTGAAGCACTTCCGATGGATCGAGGGCCACGCTGACGTGTGGGCGATATTCCGCGACGCCAAGGCACTCCGCCAGGTCGTCGCAGGTCTGGTCGAGCCGTTCAGGAACTCGGATGTCACAGCCATCTGCGGGATCGAGTCCCGGGGGTTCCTTCTCGGGGGCGCTGCGGCCTTGGAGTTGGGCGTCGGGTTCATCCCAGTGCGCAAGCGTGACGGGCTGTTTCCCGGCGACAAGATCACAGCGGCAGCCGAACCGGACTACCGCCAACGGTCGCACACCCTGCGCTTGCAGCGATCCTCACTCGGATCACACGACCGGGTTCTGCTCGTGGACGACTGGATTGAGACAGGCAGCCAGGCGCTCACCACCAGACAGATGGTCGAGCGGTGCGGCAGCAGCTGGGTAGGGTGCAGCGTTCTGGTCGATCAGCTCCGTGATGATCGGCGGGCGGCACTCGGCACTGTGATGAGCCTGGTGCGGGCCGATGAGTTGCCGGTGTGGACCGGCTAGAGGGCCCGACCGCTCGCGCGTGGGGCAAACTGTCCACTTTGATCGGTGGGACCACGCGCCCGGCTCGTCGTTCCTAGGCTCTCCCCGGCGAGGCGAGAAAGCGCCTAACTCGGGGAGACGAGGCATCCATGACCATGCGCACCAGTCGGGCCATCGCGGCGACGCTCCTTGCGGGCGTCGTCACCGCGACCGGCCTGCTCACGGGGGCGGCCGCAGCCCAGGCCGAGCCGGTGACGGCCGGCACCTTCACGATGACCGGGGATCCCGGCGACTGGGTCACCGGCGGCGCCACCTACAGCTACGACGCCGGGGCGGGAGACCAGCTGTCGATTCGCGCCGACGATCAGCTTCGCGGGGTCTACCTGTCGATCAACGGCAGTAACGGTGACTGGTGGTCGATGGAGCTCAAGGCGCCGGCCGGCCAGCAGCTGGCCGTCGGCGACTACCCGGAAGCCACCCGCGCGCCGTTCAGCGGTGCGGGCGCCGGCATCGACATCAGTGGCAACGGCCGGGGCTGCAACACGATTACCGGCTCGTTCGTGGTCGCCGACGTGGCGTTCGGCCCGCACGGGTACGTGGAGCGCCTCGACGCCACCTTCGAGCAGCATTGCGAGGGCGGCGAGCCGGCTCTGCGCGGCCGGGTCGTGATCGGCAATCCGCCGCCGCCGGCCCCGCTGGAGTTCACCGTCACGCCGGCGGCGGACGGCGTCTTCAGCAAGCTGAACGGCAAGGCCACGGTGCACGGCACCGTGGCCTGCAACGCGGACGCGACGGTGCAGCTCAGTGGCCTGGTCACCCAGGTCAAGAAGAAGGTCATCATCCGTGGTCCGTTCACTGGCCGGGTCGACTGCGTCGAGGGTGAGACGGCGCAGTGGTCCGCGACGGCGGACCCGACGGGCACCACCCCGTTCCAGAAGGGGAAGGTCGAGGTGACCGGCAGCGCCTGGGCGAACGACCCGAACTACGAGGGCGAGATCGTCCAGGTCGAACTCGCACCGACCACGGTGACGCTGACCCGGGCGCCGGCCGCCGTCGAAGCTCTCATGTGAGAGCTGGTCGAGGCAGCACGGGGGCCCGGTCCGAGGGAAGACCCTGGGGCCGGGCCCCTTGCCGTGCCCCGCGGTGTGACCTGCCTCCGCGTACCATCGTGATCATGAGGGTTGGCATCGTGATCCTGCCCGACCAGCGCTGGTCGGTGGCGCGGCACCGCTGGCGGCGCGCCGACGAGTGGGGCTTCGACCACGCCTGGACGTACGATCATCTGGGCTGGCGCGACCTGGTGGACGGGCCCTGGTTCGACTCGATGACCACCTTGACCGCCGCCGCGACGGTGACCACCCGGATCCGTCTCGGCACGCTCGTCGCCTCTCCGAACTTCCGGCATCCGGCGGCCTTCGCCCGGCAGGTGACCGCGTTGGACGACGTCTCCGACGGCCGGGCGCTGCTCGGCCTCGGCGCGGGTGGCATCGGGTTCGACGCGGCCGTTCTCGGCGGTGAGACGCTGCCCCCACGGCAGCGGGTGGATCGGTTCGCCGAGTTCGCCGAGTTGCTCGACGCCATCCTGCGACAGGACGGCACCACCTGGCGGGGCGAATGGTTCGCGGCGGTCGACGCCCGGAGCAATCCGGGCTGCGTTCAGGAGCCCCGGGTGCCGTTCGTGGTGGCCGCCAACGGCCCCCGGTCGATGCGCGTCGCGGCCCGCTTCGGGCAGGGCTGGGTGACCACCGGGCCCGCCGCCGACGAGCTGGACGACTGGTGGACCGGGGTGGCCGAGCTGACCACCCGCCTCGACGCGACCCTGGCAGCGCAGGGGCGTGACCCGGCCAGCCTGGACCGTTACCTTTCGCTGGACTCGGCACCGGTCTTCTCGTTGCGTAGCGCGCAGTTCTTCGCCGATCAGGTGGAGCGGGCGGCGAAGCTCGGCTTCACCGATGTGATCACGCACTGGCCGCGGGAGAGCAGCTGGTACGCCGGTGACGAGGCGGTCCTGGTGGACGTCGCCACCCGCCTCCTGCCCGAGCTGCGTCGCTGAAACTGCACGCTGCCGCCAGGTCGGCGCAGGGTGGCGCGGGCTGCGAGCCGGACGACGGCTCAGGTGCCGAGGTCGCCGGTGGCGATGCCGCCAGCTCCGGCGGACACCAGGCGGAAGCGTACGCAGGCGATCTCGCTGTCGTCGGTGACCGGGGTGCCGACGCGGGCCCAGTACGCGGCGTGTCCGGCCCGCCATTCCTCGATCGAGCGGTCGCCCTCCCCCTCGGCGCGGGCGAAGTCCCACGGCACCTCGGCGAACCGGGTCACCTCGATGCCGGTCACCTGGACGACGGCCACCAACGCGTCGGCGTCGTCGACGAGGGCCAGCCGCTCTCCGACGTGCTCAAGTTCCTCGCCCTCATCGGCGTACTCGTTGAGCAGGCCGGCGGTGGCGGTCTTCACGCCGGCCAGCACGAGGGTGTTGAGGCGCGCCCGTAGCTCACCGGGGGTGCCGAGAGCCAGCGCGCGGAGTCCGCCGATCCGTGGCCACATCGGGTCGAGGCTACCGCCCGATCGCCGGCATCCGGTGGAGCCTGAGTGAGTCGTCCCGGAAGGGTGCGAATGGGAGTACGGTCGATGGCCGACGACAAGGAGATGTCCATGGCGGACCGACGTGCGGTGCTCATCCCGGGACGCGGGTACGACACCCGGTACCCCCTCTTTCTCTACCTGGGCGAGGCGCTGCGCCGGGTCGGTTTCGGGCTGCACGGGATCTCCTGGCAGGTGCCGGAGCACTTCGACATCGACACCATCGGCAGATGGGTGTGTGACCAGGTCTCCCCGGCCCTGAACGAGCGAACGGACCTGCTGGTCGGCAAGTCGCTCGGCACCCTCGCCGCGCCGCTCGCGGCCGGCCGGGGGCTGCCCGCGGTCTGGCTCACCCCGTTGCTGCACCGCGGCGACGTGGTCGACGCGCTGCGCCGGGCCACCGCCCCGTTCATCCTGGTCGGCGGCACCGCCGACTCGTCCTGGGACGGCGGAGCCGCCCGGCGGCTCACTCCGCACGTGTTGGAGATCCCCGGGGCCGACCATGCGCTGATGGTGCCCGGCCCGCTGGCCCGCTCCGCCGAGGCGCTCGGCCAGGTCTGCACCGTCGTCGAAGACTTCGTCCGCTGACCCCGTTCATGACGTTGTTGTCGCGCCACGCCGGAGCGAGGGGCAGCAACATCATGATCAACGCGATGAAACGGGTTTCAGGCGGGGAGGTCGGGGGTGGTGAGGAGTGCGGTGATTCGTAGGGTGGCCGCCAGGGTTGGTGGACAGGTGGCGACCACGGCGGCGGTGCCGACCGGGTCAGCGCCCCGGGCCGTACAGATCTCGTAGATGGCGCGTACCTGGGCGGCGGTGTCCACCCAGTCGTCAACCACCAGCACCCGGTCGCCCGGACCCAGGTGCCGGTCACGCACCGCGAGGTCCACCCGTCGACCGCGAAAGTCGGGGGGACTCTGCGCCCAGGTCAGCGAGCCGGCAGGCAACCGTCCGTCCCCCGGCTTGTGCGCCGCCACGAATCCCACGCCGAGGGCGGTGGCCGCCAGCGGCCCGAGCAGGAACCCGGTGACCGCCGGGGACACGACCACCGTGGGTCGAGCCGCCCGGAACGGCGCGACAAGCGCCGGCCCCAGCTCGGCAAGCGTCGCCGGATCCCGCCACCACCCGGAGGTGTCGCTGACCAGGTGGCTCGCGCCCGGACCGGGGTCGACCCACCCGAACAGCTCGACGAGGCGTCTGCTCAGCTCAACGGGCATGTCACCATCCTGCGTCACCCGACAGTCGAACACCGGCCCTCCCGGCCCACCACGACTCGGATGATCGGCTGCACGTATCACCGCAATTGCAGTCATAACGCCATGATCACGTTGACTTCGGAAGTGCTTCTCTCGTTATGGTCCGACCCGGTTTGACCCGCTGAGAAAGGACCGGGCCGGTGGCTGGTAAGCACTCCCGTACCCGCAGGTTCACCTCGCCGGCCGGTCTCACGGCCAGCGCCGTGGTGGCGGTCGCGCTCGCCGTCGGAGGCACTGTCGGCGCCGTACGACTGACCGCCGACGCGGAGCCGGCTCGACCGGCCGCGATCGACCTGTCGCCCACCCTGGAAACGAGCGTCCCCACGACCGGCTCGCCGACCGCGTCGCCGACCGCCAGCGCCAGTGCCTCGCCGAGCCCGACGGTGAGCCCGACGCCGAGTCGTACCGTCCAGGCGCCGTCGCGGAGCAAGCAGCGTACGGCCAGCCCGAAGCCGAAGCCGACGGCCAAGAAGACGACGGCCCGCCCGGTGGTCGACACCGGCTCCTGCGGCGCGTCCTTCTACTGGCAGGGTCAGATGACCGCCAACGGCGAGACGTTCGACCCGGAGGGAATGACGGCCGCCCACAAGACCCTGCCCTTCGACACGAAGGTGCGGGTGACCAACCCGGCCAACGGCAAGTCGGTCACCGTCCGGATCAACGACCGTGGTCCGTTCATCGAGGGGCGTTGCCTGGACCTGGCCCGGGCCGCGTTCGCCGAGATCGCGTCACTCGATCTCGGTCACATCGAGGTCCGCTACGAGGTGCTCGGCTGACCCGGTGGAGCGTCGCGATCGGTTCCGGCCCCGGCTCCTCGCGGCCAGATCCGTCTCGTCCGAGGGGCCAGGCTCATTCTTTCGCTCACCTACATCGGGCATGCTGTCGGATGTACGCACGCAACTCCTCCAGCCGGGCCGCGGCCCGCTGAGCCCCGGATCCCGCGCCGGCCTCGGCGCGGCCCTCGTCCTGCTCGCAATCGTGTCCGCGGTCGAGTTGGCGGACGGCCGTACGGCGAACTACATCGCGCTGATGGTTGCCGCGCCGTTCCTGGCCGCCGCGCTCGCCTCCTGGCGGATCGTGCTCGGCGTCGGTGCCGCCGCCTCCGTGCTGGGGGCGACCTTCGCCCTGGCCGAGCGGACGGTGTCGGTCGCCACGGCCGTCGCCGTGGCCGGCATCGCGTTGGGTACGGGTATCGCGGGGGCGGTGGCGGCGGTACGGCAGCGGCAGGCGGAGCAGATCGCCGAGCTGTCGAAGCTGGCCATGGTGGCTCAACAGGCGGTGCTGCGCCCGCTCGGTCCTCGGGTGGGTGCTCTTTCCGTGGCCGGCAGGTACATCTCGTCGACCGCCACGGCCGAAATTGGCGGGGACCTCTACGAGGCGATCGAAACTCCGTACGGCGTTCGCATGATCATCGGGGACGTACGCGGCAAGGGACTGGAGGCGGTCCGGCTGGCGAGCATCGTCCTCGGCTCGTACCGGCACGTGGCGTACGAGCGGGCCGATCTGCGGGCCGTGGTGACGGATCTGGACCGGGCGGTGGCGCGCAACGTTGGTGACGAGGACTTCGTCACGGCCGCGTTGGTCGAGGAGCGCGGTGGCACGCTCACCATCGTCAATTGTGGACATCCCGCGCCGCTGCTGCTGCGGCGTGGCGCGGTGATCTCTCTTGAGCCCCCGGCACCGGCGCCCCCGCTGGGATTCATGCCTGTGGTCCGGCCACGGGTGGAACGGCTGGAGCCGGGTGACCGGTTGCTGCTGTTCACCGATGGGCTCGGCGAGGCGCGGCGGGACGGCGAGTTCTTTCCCACCGCGGATCGGGCCTGGCGGCTGCTCGGGCACGGGACGGTCGGTGACGGCCTCGCCTCCCTGGAGACCGCTCTGGTCGAATGGGTGCACGGCCGGCTCGACGACGACATCGCGCTGGTCCTGATGGAGTACACGGGCTCGCCGGGCAAGGCGACGGCGGCGGTGCCGAGCTGGGAGGTCGGTGCGGCCGAAGGGTGATCCCCGCCGAGATCCCCGCCGGTGACCTGAACGGCAGGTGTGTAATGCCTGTCACTATCAGGATCGGCTTGTCGCTGCCTACCCGCGAGTAATAGAGTCAGGGTTACTGATCGGTAACACCTGTCCGGAAGCGGGGCCAGCAACATGACCCACTACAAGAGCAACGTACGGGACCTCGAATTCAACCTGTTCGAGGTGTTCGGGGCGGACCGGGCGTTCGGCCAGGAGCCGTACTCCGACCTCGACGTCGACACCGCGCGGAGCTTCCTTGCCGAGGTCGACCGGCTGGCTCGGCAGGACCTGGCCGCCAGTTACCAGGACAGCGACCGCAACCCGCCGGTCTTCGACCCGGCCACGCACACCGCGCCGCTGCCGGAGTCGTTCAAGAAGTCGTACCGGGCCTTCATGGAGTCCGAGTTCTGGCGCCTGGACCTGCCCTCGGAGCTGGACGGCACCAACGCCCCCCGGGCGCTGTGGTGGGCGCTCGCCGAGCTGGTGCTCGGCTCGAACGCGCCGGTCTGGATGTACGCCTCCGGTCCGTCCTTCGCGCACGTGCTGCACGTGGAGGGCACCGAGCAGCAGAAGAACTGGGCCAAGCTCTTCATCGACCGGCAGTGGGGCTCCACGATGGTGCTCACCGAGCCGGACGCCGGCTCGGACGTGGGCGCTGGCCGGGCGCGGGCGATCCCGCAGCCGGACGGCTCGTGGCACATCGAGGGCGTCAAGCGCTTCATCACCTCCGGTGAGCACGACCTGAGCGACAACATCGTCCACTACGTACTCGCCCGCCCGGTCGGGGTGGAGGGCGTGGGTGGCCCCGGCACCAAGGGCCTGTCGCTGTTCGTCGTCCCGAATTACCACTTCGACGAGAACACCGGCGAGCTGGGCGAGCGCAATGGCGTCTTCGCCACAAACGTCGAGCACAAGATGGGCCTGAAGGTCTCCAACACCTGCGAGATCACCTTCGGCGAGCACGGCGTACCGGCCAAGGGCTGGTTGCTGGGCGAGAAGCACGACGGCATCCGGCAGATGTTCATGATCATCGAGTACGCCCGGATGATGGTCGGTACGAAGGCCATCGCCACCCTGTCCACCGGTTACCTCAACGCGTTGGAGTACGCCAAGAACCGGGTGCAGGGCGCCGACCTGACCCAGATGGCGGACAAGACGGCTCCCCGGGTGGCCATCACCGCGCACCCCGACGTGCGTCGCTCGTTGCTGTTGCAGAAGTCGTACGCCGAGGGTCTGCGGGCCCTGGTCCTCTACACCGCCACCTGGCAGGACAAGGTCGCCATGGCGGAGGCGGCCGGCGACGAGAAGGCCATCAAGCTGGCCAAGCGGGTGAACGACCTGCTCCTCCCGCTGGTCAAGGGCGTCGGCTCGGAGCGGGCGTACGAATTGCTCGGGCACGAGTCGCTGCAGACCTTCGGCGGCTCCGGATTCCTCCAGGACTACCCGCTGGAGCAGTACGTCCGGGACGCCAAGATCGACACCCTGTACGAGGGCACCACGGCCATCCAGAGCCTCGACCTGATCTTCCGGAAGATCGTCCGGGACAACGGCAAGGCACTGCTGGCCGTGGCCGGCGAGATCCAGGAGTTCATCGCCACCGAGGCGGGCAACGGCCAGCTCAAGGAGGAGCGCCAGGCGCTCGGCAAGGCGCTCGCCGAGATCCAGAACATGCTCGGCGTGATGACCGGCTGGCTGGGTGAGGCGCAGGGTGGGGACACCCGGGCGCTGTACAAGGTCGGGCTGAGCAGCCGGCGGTTCCTGCTGGCCCTCGGTGACCTGGTCGTCGGCTGGCTGCTGCAGAAGCAGGCCGACGTGGCGCTGAAGGCGCTCGCCGGTGAGGTGACGGCGGCGGACAAGGCGTTCTACACCGGAAAGGTGGCTGCCGCCCGGTTCTTCGCCCGCGAGGTGCTGCCCCGCATCGGCGCCGACCGCCGCATCATCGAGGGCGCCGACCTCGACGTCATGGACCTCCCCGAAGAAGCCTTCTAACCCACCCACTCACCCGGTCTCGTTGATCATGAGGTTGGCGGCGGTTCAGGAGCAACATCGCCGCTCACCTCATGATCAACCCCTTGTTCGTGGGGGTGCGGGGGTGGGTAACTGGGGGGTGGGTGGGTATGCGGTGCGGGCCAGTCCGAGTACGCCCAGAGCAACCGCACGGGGGAGTGCCGCGCACATGGGCATTGGTAGTGGGATCTTCCTGATCGCGATCGGCGCGATCCTGACCTTCGCCATCCGGGCCAACGTCTGGTGGGTCGACCTGCGGGCGGTCGGTTGGGTCTTCATCCTGGCCGGGCTGGCCGTGCTGCTCACCACGCTCTGGTTCTGGCAGGACCGCCGCAAGCGGGCCCGGACCTTGATCGTGGAGGAGAACCGGCTCTCGCATCCGACCGCGATGATGCCGCCACCGCCCGATCCACCGCCACCGACCGCGCCACCGAGCTGAGCGACGACCTCCACGGCACACCGCATTAGCGTGCGGTGTGCCGGGTCTCGATCCCGGCCCCGCCGCGGCTCAGCTCCGCCCAGGGCAGGGCCGTCCGGTGCACCACGAGACCGCCGGTACGCAGCCCTTCCGGATCGGCCCGCACCGGATCGAGCAGTTCGGACAGTAGGGATATGCCGGGATTGTGGGCAATCAACAGGACCGTGGCCGCGGTTGGTGACACCTGCCGGATCAGGTGCAGCAGGTCTTCCGGATGTGCCTCGTAGGCGTCCGGTTCATAGCGAACGACCGGAGCCGGACCTGCGGGACCGCTCTCCGGCGGTGAGCCGGTGATCCCCAACTGGACGGCGTGCCACGTCTGTCTGGTTCGTACGGCCGCCGAGCAGAGCACCACGTCCGGCAGCAGCCCGTGTCGAGCCAGCCACGCCCCGGCCGCCGCGGCGTCCGCCCGGCCGCGAGCGGCCAGCGGACGTTCGACGTCGGGACCGTCCGTGGTGGGCTGTTCTGCCTTGGCGTGCCGCAGCAGCACAAGTGTCCGCTCGTCGTGCGGGCTGTCCGTCATGTCTCCAGCTTGCCGGATTGGCGATCTCCGTGCCGGGGTAAGTCGGTCGATGCCGCAACCTCATCCGTGGCCGCGGCGGAGTGGAATGCCAGCTTCGATAGCCAAGGAGACGACCAGATGGGCATCGGTGGCAGTATTTTCCTGATCGCGCTGGGCGCGATCTTCGCGTTCGCCGTGGAGGCGGACCTGGGCTGGCTCAACCTGAGCGTTGTCGGCTGGGTGCTGATGTTCGCGGGCGTCGCCGGGCTGATCGTGACCCTCTACTACTGGAACTCGCGTCGGCGTACGGTCGTCGCGCCGGTACGCGAGGAACGGGTGGTGGCCGAGCGCGCCGTGCCGGTCCGGGACGACCGGGTGGTCCAGGAGTACCGCGAGGTGCGCCGGCCCGGTCCCACGATCTGACCTCAGGGCCCAGCCCGACGGACCCAGCGGGGGTGGTGAGCGACGAGGCTCACCACCCCCGCTGTCGTTGTGCGCCGGCTCAGGCGAACAGTGCGAAGTAGATGGCGATGTGGTGGCAGATCGCGGCGACCAACGTGCAGGCGTGGAAGAACTCGTGGTGGCCGAAGACGGTGGGCCACGGGTTGGGGCGGCGCAACGCATAGAAGACCGCGCCCACGGTGTAGATCCCGCCGCCCACGGCGAGCAGCACCAGGGCCGTGACTCCACCCTGGTGGAGGATGTCGGGCAGCATCGCCACGGACACCCAGCCGAGGGCGAGGTAGAGCGGCGCGGAGATCCACCGGTTGGCGTGCGGCCAGATCAGCTTGAGCGCCACACCGCCCAGGGCACCGCCCCAGACGATCGACAGCATCATGACGGCGGCCCGGGTCTCCAGCAGCAGCAGGCAGAACGGGGTGTACGTGCCGGCGATGAACAGGAAGATCATCGAGTGGTCCATCCGGCGCATGACTGCGTAGCCGCGGGTCGACCACACCCGACGGTGGTACAACGCGCTGGTGCCGAAGAGGCCGCAGACGGTGAAGCTGTAGACGGCGGAGCTGACCAGGGGGGTCCAGCCCGGGCGGGTGGCGGCGATCGAACAGAGCACGATGCCGCAGACCAGGGCGACGAAGAACGCGTACGTGTGCAGCCAGCCGCGCATCCGGGGTTTCCCGATGTCGACCGGCTTGAGCCGGGGGCGTGCTGAGGTGGTCACGCCCTTAGGTTACGGCAGCGTAGGTTACTTTCGGGTAGTGCAACTGGTCACGCTGTCCGACCAGTGGCCGACCCGAAAGCATCGACTCTTCCGGGAGGATGGCGGAATGCGGATCAGACCGGTCGGCACGCACGCCCTCCTGCTCGACCTCGCGCCACCGGAGGACATCGATCCCGCCGCGCCGCCGAGTCGGGACACCGAGGTGGCCGCCGCCGTCGAGGCGTGGCGGGCGGAGCTGTGGCACCGCCGTGAGCTGGGCGAACTGGTCGCCGTCGAGATCGTGCCGGCCGCCACCACCGTGTTGCTCGACGGCGTACCCGATCCACCGGTCACCGCCGCCCTGATCGCCACCTGGACCGCCTCCGCGCCGCCCGACGGAACGATGACGGCGGTGCCCACCGCCGCATCCGCCCCTCTCGTCGAGGTACCCGTCAGCTACGACGGAGCAGACCTCCCCCAGGTGGCCGATCACTGGCGCACGGACGTACCGGGCGTGGTGCGTCGCCTGCGGGACACCGAGTTCCAGGTCGCATTCTGCGGCTTCGCGCCCGGCTTCGGGTACCTCACCGGGCTACCCGCCGAGCTGGCGGTGCCCCGGCTGCCGACGCCCCGGCAACGGGTGCCGGCCGGTTCGGTCGCCCTGGCCGGCCGGTACGCGGGCATCTACCCCACCGCGTCCCCGGGCGGTTGGCTGCTGGTCGGGCGGACCGAGGTGACCCTCTTCGACGTGACGGCGGACCCGCCGGCCCTGCTCAGCCCCGGCACCCAGGTCCGGCTGGTGGAGCGGTGAGCGGCACCCTCGAAGTGCTCCGGGCCGGGGCGTTGACCACCGTGCAGGACCTCGGTCGGCCCGGCTGGGCGCACCTCGGCGTACCCCGTTCCGGTGCCCTCGACCCGGCGGCGCTGCGCCTTGCCAACCGCCTGGTCGGCAATCCGGAGCACGCGGCCGGGCTGGAGATCACCCTGACCGGCTGCGAGCTGCGACCCACCCGGGCCACCACCGTCGCCGTCGTCGGTGCCGAGGCGGACGTTCGGGTCGGCCAGCGCCCCGGTGACACCGGCCGCCCGCTGGCCGTACCGGGGGGTGCCCCGCTGCGCATCGGCCCCGCCCGACAGGGCCTGCGCTGCTGGCTCGCGGTGGCCGGTGGCATCGCCGTCACACCGGTGCTGGGCAGCCGCTCGACCGACACCCTCGCCGGGCTCGGACCGGCCCCGCTGCGCGACGGCGACCTGCTGCCGCTGGGCACCCCCGCCAACCCGCCCGCCCCGGTCGACGTCACCATGCCGGTGGCGTCCCCGACGGAGTTGCGGCTGACCGTGCGGCTCGGTCCTCGGCACGCCTGGTTCACCCCGGCGGCACTGGACCGGCTGCTCGGGACGGCGTACCAGGTGAGTCCCCTGAGCAACCGGGTCGGCGCGCGCCTCAGCGGCGCGCCGCTGCCCCGCGCGGTGGCCGGGGAACTGCCCAGCGAAGGACTCGTCCTCGGCGCGGTACAGGTGCCGGCGGACGGTCAACCACTGGTCTTCCTCGCCGACCACCCCACCACCGGCGGATACCCGGTCATCGCGGTGGTGGACGACGTGACCCCGCTCGCGCAGGCCCGCCCAGGCACTACGGTGAGATTTCATGGACCTCAACGCTGACCTCGGCGAGGGCTTCGGCATCTGGCGTCTCGGCGACGACCAGGCCCTGCTGAACCTGGTCACCTCCGCCAACGTCGCCTGCGGCTTCCACGCCGGGGACCCGGCCACCATGCGCCGGGTCTGCGCCGCCGCCGCAGAACGGGGAGTCGCCGTCGGAGCCCAGGTCGGGTACCGGGACCTCGCCGGCTTCGGCCGACGGTACATCGAGTACGAGTTCGCGGAGCTGCGCGACGAGGTGCTCTACCAACTCGGCGCGCTCAACGCGTTCTGCCGGGCGTACCGCACCCGGGTCCGCTACCTCAAGCCGCACGGCGCGCTCTACCACGCGGCGGCCAGCGAGGAACTGCCGGCGGCGGCCCTGCTGGCCGCCCTCGAAGACTTCGACCCGGAGCTGCCTGTCCTCTGCCCGCCCGGATCGGTGCTCGCCCAACTCGCCCAGGGTGCCGGTGTCCGGGTGGTGGCAGAGGGCTTCGCCGACCGGAACTACCTGCCCAACGGTCGTCTGGTCCCGCGCACGTCGCCGGACGCGTTGGTCACCGACCCGCAGGAGGTCGCCCGCCGGGCGGTACGGATGGCCACCGAGCGGGTCGTGGTCACCGTCGACGGCGGTACGGTCCCGTGCGTGGTGGAGTCGGTCTGCCTGCACGGCGACAGCCCCGGCGCGGTGGCCGCCGCGGAACTCGTCCGTGCCGCCCTCGTCGACGCCGGGGTCACCCCCGCCTCGTTCGCCTGAGGTGCGAGGCAGGGCACCTTGGCCGGGCGTCAGCCGGCGTCCATGCCGCGCAGGACCAACGGCAGCCGGCCGGCGCCGCCGTCGACCACCCGCACCGGTACGCCCCAGTCCTGCCGGGTCAGGTGGCAGGCCGCGTGCTCCACGTCGGCGTCACAGGTGGCCGCCTGGGCGGTCACCTGAAGCACCCCGTCGGGCACCGTACCGTCGATCACCAGACGCCGGGACAGGTCGGTGCCGGTGCCCGCCCCCTCGACCAGCAACTCCGGCGGCGACGCGGAGACGACGAGCCGGGTGGACGGTCCGAAGGTGTCGTCCAGCTTCTGCCCGGGGGCCGGGGTGAAGACGACATCCAGCACGACCTCGCCCGAGGCCAGTTCCGTCGGCTGGCGCTCGGTGCGGTGCCGTGGACCGTCGACGGTTTCCGCGCCGGCCGCCGAGAGCGCACCGGGCGCCAGCCGGGTGATCCGGTGCGCCGCCGACTCCACCACCAGCACCGCGCCGTCGGCGGTGAGCACCAGGTCGCTGGGCTCGGCCAGGCCGCTGGCGACGGTGGCGACCCGATCGCTGGCCGGGTCGTACCGGCGTACCGCGCCGTTGTAGGTGTCGGCGATCAGGACCGAGCCGTCGGGCAGGGCACAGACGCCGAGCGGGTGCTGAAGCAGGGCCTCCGCTGCCGGCCCGTCCACGTGCCCGAAGTCGAACAGGCCCTGACCCACGGCGGTGCCCAGCACGCCGTTCTGCACGTAGCGGACGGCGCTCGTCTCGCTGTCGGCCACCCAGAGCCGGTCGCCGTCGGTGGAGACGGCAAGCCCGGACGGCTGGGCCAGCCATGCTTCGGCCAGCGGCCCGTCGCGCAGCGCCTCCACCGTGGTGCCGGCGTACATGCCGGCGGTGCGCTTGATCGGGTCGAACCACCAGAGCTGGTGGATGCCGGCCATGGCGACGACGATCTTGTCGTCGTACCAGGCGAGATCCCAAGGTGAGGAGAGGTCGACCGATCGGGCGTCGTGCGCGTGGTCGTCGACCGTCGACCGCCACTGCCGCCCGGTGCCGGCCACGGTGAGCACCTCGCCGGTGGCCAGTCGTACGCCCCGCAGCAGGTGGTTGACGGTGTCGGCGACCACCAGGTCGTAGCCGGCGACCTCGGCGACGTGTGGCGGCAGCAGACACAGCCCCTGCGGCTCGGAGAAGGTCGCGGCACCTGCGGAACCGTCGGTCCGGCCCCGCTCGCCGGTGCCGACGGTACGGACGACGGTCTCAGCGTCGGCGGCCAGCTCGACCAGGCGGTGCCGCGCCGAGTCGGAGACCAGCAGGCCACCCTCGGGTAGGGCCACCGCCTTGCCCGGGAAGCGGAGGGTGGTCTCCGGCTCGGCGACTGGGACGTACGGACCGTCGCCCCGGTGCAGCGTGCCCTTGACCTCGTGGGTGGCGATCAGGTCGTCGATCAGCCGGGCCAGCCCGTCCGCGTGGCCCTCACCCGCCATGGTGGCCACCACGTATCCCTCCGGGTCGATCACCGCGAGGGTCGGCCAGGCACGGGCCGCGTACTGCTGCCACATGTCCAGCTCAGGATCGTCGAGGACGGGGTGGTGCACGCCGTACCGCTCGACGGCGGCGGCCAGCGCGTCGGCGTCCTTCTCGTGCTCGAACTTCGGCGAGTGCACCCCGATCACCACGAGAACGTCGGCGTACTTCTGCTCAAGGGGGCGCAACTCGTCCAGCACGTGCAGGCAGTTGATGCAACAGAAGGTCCAGAAATCCAAGACGGTTATACGACCTCGAAGGTCGGCGAGCGTCAGCTGCCGCCCGCCGGTGTTCAACCAGGCCCGACCTCGAAGCTCGGGCGCCCGCACGCGTGCACTCATGCCCCCATCGTGCCCTACCGGCGGAGGCCAGCCGGCTCGAAGGGGAGGCCCAGCGTCCGGTCGCGGGTTGCGGCATCCCCGGCGATCACCAACCCCGGGAAGGCGCGACATGCCGCTGCCCGTTGAGCACCACCGAGCCGGGCCCGGCCGAGGTCCGCCGGGCAGTAAAGAGGCGGGGTCACGGTTGCCCGTGACCCCGCCGTCGAGTGTGCGACGGATCAGCCGCCGGTTGCCTCCTTCAGGCAGAGCACCGGGTTGGCGGTGGCGCCGCGGAGGTCCACGTAGGGCATGGCCGGGTCGGGGCACTTGTCCTTCGACTCGACCTTCGACACCACGCTGAAGGCTTCCGGATCGGTGCAGTCGACCGCCACGGCGGTGTCGCCGGAACGCTTGACGCACGAGCCGACCGGCGGGTCGAAGGCATTCGAGTCGTCCGAACCACCGACCATGCCGAGGAGCATCAGCAGGCCGAGTGGAATGGCCAGGATGAGCACGGCGGCGACCAGCACCGCGGCGAGTACCCGCCCGTTGCGTACCTTCGGTGCCGGGGTTTCCGGCGCTGGCTCAGCGACCGGCTTGAACGCGTCGAAGCGACCCTGCTCCGCCTCGCCCGGACCCGGGCTCCACGGTGGTGCGGACTGCGGCGGCGGGGGGAACGCCGAGTTGTGCTCGCCGCCCGGCTCGGACCGGACGGGAGAGCCGTAGGCGCCGCCCGGGCGCTCGGACGGCCCACCGAACGGGTCGTTGCCCGGCCCACCGAACGGATCGTTGCCCGGCCCGCCGAACGGGTCACGCGGTGCGCCGCCGAACGGGTCGGCCGGGCGCTCCGGCTCGGCGTGCGGCCGTACGCCGTTGACCGGCCGGTTCGCCGGAGGCGCGTCGATGAAGGACGGTATCCCCGGCGGGAAGGCGGGCGGAGCAGCTGGCGAAGCCGGGGCGGCCGGTCCGGCGAAGGCGTTCGGCCCGCCCATCGGCGGCTCCCGGTCGGCGAAGCGGGGCTCCGGGGTCTGCTCGAACCGATCCGGGCCCTGATCGCTGCGCGCCCCAGCCTGGTCGACGTCGAACCGCCCCGGGCTCTGGTCGAAGCGGGGCACCAGGGGTTGCTCGCCGTGCTCCTGGGCCGGTTCCTCGGTGTGCTCGGGACGGGCCGGCCGGCCGTACACCCGTGGTTGTGGCGCGGGCGAACCGGTCGGGCGAACCGCGTGGTCGGCCGGGGGCATGACCCGGCTGGACAGTGGCACGGAGGCGCTCGCCGCGACACCGCCGCCGGCTGGCGGCGCGGCGCGGCCCTCGGCCTCCGGAGAGGTACGCGGCGCCGGGATGACCGGCGACTGCGGCTCGTCGTGCCGGGGCTCGGGGTGGCCCCAGGCCGGGCCGCCGGCCGGCTGGTCGGCGACCGGGCGGCCAGGCGGTCCGGCCGGGTCGTCGGTGAACGGCGTGGGCTGAGCGAAGTCCGCAGGCGGTGTGGCGGCCAGGCTGGCCCCCGGCACCCGCTGCTCCTGCGGAGGCAACGGCACCATGTTGGCGGGGGAGATACCCGGGCCGGGCGCGGGCTGGTAGACCGCGTCCTCGGACCGGCCTGCGTCGGGTTCGGAGGTGGTTCGGGGTGCGGCAGGCTCCGCCGCCTGGCCCCATGCCTCACCGGGTGCCCACGGCTCGACGTCCGGCACGGCGGACCGATCGGCGGCGGTGCGGGACGGCAGCGGCTCGGCGGACGGGCTCCAGGACGGTGGCGGGCCGGCAGCCGGATTGCCTCCGGCCCAGCCGGTCGACTCCTCCCGTGCGGGCGTGGCCCAGTCGGGCTGCGCCGGCCGGTCACCGCCCGGGTGCCAGCCCTCGGCCGGCTGCTCGGCCCAACCGCCCCCGGCCGGCTCCCCTCGCTGGCCGGTCGCCCAACCGGACTGCTCCGGCTGCTCGGGCGGCCATGCCTCGGCGCGTGACGACCCGTCGGTGGGCCGCTGCTGCTGGCCCGCGTCCGGGGCCGGTACCTGGGCGCTGGCCCGGGCTGCCGGCTCGCGGGCGGGGGGCGGCTGGTCGGCCTGCGCCCAGGTCGGCTGGGGCTGACCTGCGGTCGAGGCCCAGCCGGGAGGCTCGTCGTCGGCACTCGGCGCGGCGGCCCAGTCAGGCTGCTGGCCACCGGCCCACCCGGTGGCCGCTGCCGGGTGGGACTGGCCCGGGGCGGGCTGCCCGCCGGCCCAGCCCGGCTGACTCGTGGCCGGTTGGTTGGCAGCCCAGTCGGGCTGACTCGTGGCCGATTGGTTCGGCGTCCATTCGGCGGGGTGCGCGGTGTCCCCAGTGGCGGGATCCGTGGCCCAGGCGGGTCCGGCCTGGGCGCCGTTTGCCCAGGCCGGCCGATCCGATGTGGGCGGTGTGGCCGGTGCCCAGCCGGGGGCGGGCTGCTGCGGCTGGTCTCCCTGGGACGCCCAGTCCGGCTGGTTGCTGGCGGGCTGGTCCCAACTGCCGGGTGTGGCTTCCGCCTGCCGGGTCCCCTGGGCGCTGCCCCACGCGTTGCCCTGCTGGTTGACCCAGGCTGGTGCGGACGTGTCCGGGCGGGCGGGTGGTGGCGGCGCCCAACCGAGGTCGGGGGCGGATGCGCCGTACCCGTTGTCCTGCTGAGCCGGTCGGTCGCCGTACGGCGCCGATCCGCCGCCGCCCGGCGGCACCTCGTCCGGCTCCTGGCCGGGGCGGTGCGGGCCCTCGGACGTCATGCGTGCGCCTCCTCCATCACATGTCGGCCGCCGTCGCCGATGGTCTCGGCAGGGCAGCCGGCGGTGCCGGCGTACCGGCTGTGCCGGCTCCCCGCACCGTATCCCGGTCGCCGCCGGTGGGCTTCCGGGGAGCTTCGGCCATCACTGTCCGTCGCCGGGCGGTGTCGAGGTGCTTCTATCGCCTCGACCTGTCCCCGAGTGCGGACGACGACCGAGCCCCACCGTACCGGGCGCTGCGTCGGGGCGGTATCCCGGTGTCAGCGGCGGTCGCAACGCCGACGACCCGCCCGGTTCGCCCGGGCGGGTCGTCGATCTGGAGGAGGCGGATAACGTCGTGGGGCGTCAGTGCATGTGACGCTGGGCGATGGCGAGGATCTCGTCGCGAACCGCGGGCGAACTGGCGGAGCGCAGGGCCCGCTCGATGGCGCGGGCGCGGCGGCTGGCGTCGCGGCGGTTGCGGATTCGCTCGATCATGCTCATGGTGTCTCTCCTCCTGGGCTATTCGGTTGTCGTCCCGTCGTCCCCTCCATTGAAGCGCACCGCGCCCAGGTTTGCCAGCGATTATTAGGTGAGCTGAGCCACCAGCCTAAGAATCTTAGGTAAGCAATGCCTGATGGCAACTCTTTCTTCGCCAAACGACTACGGCCGGTGTGCCGGGCGTCAACCCGTGGCACACCGGCCGTCGCCGTCGTCGCGCGTCAGGTCCAGGCGAGCAGGGCCGCCTCCGGATCGGCGAGGAAGTCGCCCACGTCGCGGAGGAACTTCGAACCCAGCTCACCATCGATGATCCGGTGGTCGAAGGAGAGGCCGAGCGTGGTGACCAGGCGCGGCTTGACCTTGCCCTTGTGGACCCAGGGCTGTTCGCGTACCGCACCGAAGGCCAGGATCGCCGACTCGCCCGGAGGCAGGATCGGCGTACCGGTGTCCACCCCGAACACCCCGACGTTGGTGATCGTCAGAGTGCCCCCGGACATGTCGGCCGGCGAGGTCTTACCGGCCTTGGCGGTCTGCACCAGGTCGGTCATCGCGTCGGCGAGTTCGCGCAGGGTCAACCGGCCGGCGTCCTTGATGTTCGGCACGATCAGACCGCGCTCGGTGGCCGCCGCGATGCCGAGGTTGACGTACTCCTTGACGACGATCTCGTCGCCGGCCCAACTGGAGTTGACCAGCGGATGCCGCCGGACCGCCAGCAGCACCGCCTTCGCGACCAGCAGCAGCGGCGAGACCCGCACGTCACGCCACTCCCGTCGCCCGCGCAGCCGGTCCAGCGCCTTCATGGCTCGGGTCACGTCCACGGTCAGGAACTCGGTGACGTGCGGAGCGGTGAAGGCCGAGCGGGACATGTTCTCGGCGGTGAGCTTGCGTACGCCCTTGACCGGAATGCGCTGCTCGCGGTCCGCGCCGAAGCTCGCGGCCGAGCTGGCCGAGGTGGTGACCGCCACCGGTTCGGCCGCCGCCGGGGCCGCCGCCCGCTGTACGTCCTCCCGCGTGATCGAGCCCGACGGACCGGACCCGGTCAGCGTGCCCAGGTCGACCCCCAGGTCCTTGGCGAGCTTGCGGACCGGCGGCTTGGCCAGCACCGGTCCGCTGCTCCGACCATTACCGTTGACCGTTGGCACGGACGTGGGCTGGACCGGTGCCGGAACTACCCGCGCCGGGCCGACCTGGACCGGTGCGGCCGGCACCGGCGCCGCCGGTGCGGCCGCGGCCGGAGTCGTGTCCTTGCGGGGGCGGCGCTTCGCCGCCGTGGTGCGCGGACCGTAGCCGACGAGAACGGCGGTACGGCCCCCGGGGGCGGGACCGCCGATCAGGCCCGGCTCGACCGCACCCTCGGTCGGCGCGACCTCGACGGCGGCCAACGACGCCGCCGACGGGGCGGGCAGGTCGGTGGTGGGCGCACCAGTGGTGGACTGCTCCACCGGACCGGCGCCCGGGTCGGTGTCGATCGCGATGATCGGGGTGCCGACCTCGACCGTGGAGCCCTCCGGGTGGAAGATCGCCTGGACCTGGCCGGCCCACTTCGCCGGAATCTCCACGGCCGCCTTGGCCGTCTCCACCTCGACGATCGGCTGGTTCAGCTCGATCGTGTCGCCCACCTTGACCAGCCAGGCGAGGATCTCACCCTCGGTCAGGCCCTCGCCCAGGTCGGGCAGGTTGAATTCCTTGATCCGCGACATGCCGCTCACCAGCCGAAGGTGCGGTCGACGGCGTCGAGCACCCGGTCGAGGTCGGGAAGGTACTCCTCCTCCACCCGGGCTGCCGGGTAGGGGGTGTCGAAGCCGGCCACCCGCAGCACCGGCGACTCCAGCGAGTAGAAGCACTCCTCGGTGATCCGGGCCGCGATCTCCGCACCCATGCCCAGGTTGGACGGTGCCTCGTGCACCACCACCGCGCGGCCGGTACGCCGCACCGACTCGTACACCACGCCGAGGTCCAGCGGGGAGAGCGTGCGCAGGTCGATGACCTCCAGGTTCCGCCCGTCCTCCGCGGCGGCGGTCGCCGCGTCGAGGCAGGTACGCACCATCGGACCGTACGCGAGCAGGGTGGCGTCTGTGCCGGCCCGGGCGACCCGGGAGGCGTGCAGCGGGTACGCCTCGGACAGCGGAGCGTCCAGCTCGACCTGCCCCTTCTCCCAGTAACGCCGCTTCGGCTCCAGGAACACGATCGGGTCGTCCGAGGCGATGGCCTGCTGGATCATCACGTAGGCGTCCTGCGGACTGGCGCAGGAGACCACTTTCAACCCGGCGGTGTGCGCGAAGTACGCCTCAGGCGACTCGGAGTGGTGCTCCACCGCGCCGATGCCGCCGCCGAACGGGATCCGGATCACCATCGGGATGTTGAGCTTGCCCCGCGAGCGGTAGTGCATCTTCGCGACCTGCGACACGATCTGGTCGTATGCGGGGTAGACGAATCCGTCGAACTGGATCTCGCAGACCGGGCGGTAGCCCCGGATGGCCAGGCCGACCGCAGTGCCGATGATGCCCGACTCGGCGAGCGGAGTGTCGATCACCCGCTGGTCGCCGAAGTCCTTCTGCAACCCGTCGGTGATGCGGAAGACGCCGCCGAGCTTGCCGACGTCCTCGCCCATGATGACGACCTTCGGGTCGTTCTCCAGTGCCTTGCGCAGGCCGGCGTTGAGGGCCTTGCCGAGGGTGAGCGTCTCCGTGGCCATCAGTGCGCGCTCCCCTCGAACGACTCCAGGTACCGGCTGAACTGTGCGCGCTGCTCGTCGAGCAGCGGCGACCCGTTGGGGTAGACGTGGTCGAACATGGTGTCCGGTTCCGGGTTCGGCATGGCGAGCACCCGCTCACGCAGGTCCACCGCCTCCCGGCGGGCCTGCTCGTCGACCTCCGTGAAGAACCCGGCGTCGGCGATCTTCTCCCGCTCCAGGAACGCCTTCATCCGGGCGATCGGGTCCTTGGCCTGCCACGCCTCGACCTCGCTGGCGATCCGGTAGCGGGTCGGGTCGTCGGAGGTGGTGTGTGCGCCCATCCGATAGGTGTACGCCTCGATCAGGCTCGGGCCCTGCCCGTGCCGGGCGTTGTCCAGCGCGTGCCGCGTCACCGCGTACGTGGCCAGCACGTCGTTGCCGTCGACCCGGACGCCGGGGAACCCGAAACCGGCGGCCCGCCGGTAGAGGGGGATGCGGGTCTGCCGCTCCAGCGGCTCGGAGATGGCGTACTGGTTGTTCTGGCAGAAGAACACCAGGGGGGAGTTGAACACGCCGGCCCAGACGAACGCCTCGTTGACGTCACCCTGGCTGGTGGCGCCGTCGCCGAAGTAGGCGATCACCGCCTCGCCGTCGTCGGTGCCGGTCTTGCCGTCCATCGCGACGCCCATGGCGTAACCGGTGGCGTGCAGGGTCTGCGCCCCGATCACGATCGTGTACATGTTGAACTTGAACTCGTTCGGGTCCCAGCCACCCTGGTCGACCCCGCGGAACAGGCCCAGCGGCATGATCGGGTCGATGCCACGGCAGTAGAGCACGCCGTGCTCGCGGTAGGTGGGGAACGCCATGTCCTGCGTACGCAGCGCCCGGCCGGAACCGACCTGCGCCGCCTCCTGGCCGAGCAGGCTCGCCCAGATGCCCAGCTCGCCCTGCCGTTGCAGGGCCGTCGCCTCGGCGTCCAGCTTCCGGACGAGCACCAGGTCGCGGTAGAGGCCGCGGTACTCCTCGTCGGTGAAGTCGACGCGGTACTCGGTGCCGTCCGGGCCGGTCACGCTCTCGATCCGCTCGCCGGAGGGCGTGAGCAGCTGCACCAGCTCCGGATCGCCGGTGGTGGCCTTCCTGGATCGGGGTGCGGCTCGCCGGCCGCGGGCCGGGGCCCCGGGGTCGCCCTTTGCCATCCGTCTCTCCCTGTCGTGTCTGCGTCGGCACCGGGGGGTCACCCGGCCGCGCGACTCGTGCGCCCGTCCCGGCTGGTGCCGGGATGGTTCCTGGCGGCCGCGCCTGACCCCGGTAGGGGCTGCCGCGCGGCATGAGCCGGATTCTGGCCGAACCCGGTTCGGGAGCGCCGGTGCCCAGTCGCGCCTACCGCGTGGGTGCGCGGAGGTCGCGGCTGCGCTGCCGCCGTGCCTCCAGTTTCGCATCAGAGGTGAGGCGTCCCACACCCCGCCCGCCCCGCATCCGGTGGCCGGCCCGCTTCGTTACCTGAAGCGCCGGAGTGTCCGGCCGATCGACGCGCGACCGTTCCGGTGATGGTTCGTCACCATTCGGCCAGATAAGCATGTCGACACGCGGTAGGGGGTTGGCTGACGCAGAGTCACTGCCCCAGGCTGATCGCGCGGGCCGGATCCAACTTCTGCGGCTCGCCAGGGTACCCATCGGGCGGCCCTGACCAGGGGCGACGACGAGGAGCGCGTGGTGTCCGAACCAGGTGAAGGTCCCGGGACGCCGATCCTCGGCCGGCACCGGGCGTCCGGCTACCGCCCCGTCGTGGGTGCGCACCGCGCCGTGCGTACCGCAGGCCCCAGCCGGGGCTATCTGCTGACGGTGGCACTGCTCGCCGGCACGGCCTCGATGCCGGTCCTCGCCGCGATCAGCACCGGCTCCGCGACGGTCGGCAGCACGGCACTGCCGGACGGCAGTACGCCGTTCATCCCGACGCCCTCCATCGGTCCGGTGGTGGTCCCGCCGCCGCCCACCGGTTCGCCGACGGCCACCGCGACCGCGGTGCCCTCGGTCGAGCCGGCGGCACCGCCGGTCAACCCAGTGGTGCCGACGCCACGACTGACGATCGTGGGCACCCCGGTCGAGCACCCGCCGTCCCGTCGCCCCGAGGCGCCGGCCACCGCTCCGGCTCCCCGGCCGCCCACCAGCACCCCGGCCCCTCGCCCGGCGCCCACCCCGACCCGGTCACCGTCGCCGAACCCGACGAGCGGTTCGCCCACGCCGACCGCCGATCCGGACCCGCCGACCGCCTCGGCTGCCCCGAGCGATCCGGTCGAACCGACCGCGTCCAACGACCCGCCTACCGCGGACCCGGTCCCGTCGACCGATCCCTCCGCGTCCGCCGGTCCGACCGCGTCGAGTGATCCATCGGCGTCCGCCGACCCGGGCCCGTCGGACGGTCCTACCGCGTCTGCCGAACCGACCACGTCGAGTGACCCGTCGCCGACGACCGACCCGAGTACGTCCAGCGGCCCTTCCGCGTCCGCCGATCCGACCGCGCCGGGCGGTCCGCCGGCCACCCCGGGCGGCGGTGGGTCCGCGCCGGAGCCCCCGCCGACCACCATCGTGATGGAGCCGCTGTTCTCCGGCACATCCGAGCGCACCGGCAGCGCCCGCGCCCGGGCGCGTTCCGCCTGCGAGGGCACTGCCGGCCCGCCGCCGGCTCCACGGGCGGTGCCAGCCTGACCGGCGGTGCCAGCCTGACCGGCGGTGCCAGCCTGACCGGCGGTGCCAGCCTGACCGGCGGTGCCAGCCTGACCGGCG